>DASSSQ010000021.1:0-24196 GCA_035708405.1 Gaiellaceae bacterium | reverse complement strand
GCTCGGCGCGTTCGGCGTCTGGGCGACCGCGTACGCCCTCGGCGAGGACGAGCTCGGCCGCGCGGCGGCGCTCGTCGAGCGCCTCGGCTACGGCACCTTCTGGCTCGGCGGCTCGCCGCGCCTCGCGCAGGTGCGCCCGCTCCTGGAGGCGACGGAGCGGCTGACCGTCGGCACCGGGATCGTCAACGTCTGGACGTACGAGCCTGCCGAGCTCGCCGCCGAGTACGCCGCCCTCGAGCGCGACTTCCCCGGCCGGCTGCTCGTCGGCATTGGCATCGGCCACCCCGAGGCGACGAGCGAGTACCGCAGGCCGCTCGCGGCGATGCAGGAGTTCCTCGACGGCCTCGACGCCGCGGCCGAGCCGCTCCCGGCCGGGCGGCGCTGCCTCGCGGCGCTCGCGCCGCGGATGCTCGCGCTCGCCGGGGAACGCTCGCGCGGCGCGATCCCGTACTTCGTACCGGTCGCGCACACGGCGGCGGCGCGCGCGGCGCTCGGGCCCGGCCCGTTGCTCGCGCCGGAGGTCGCGGTCGCCGTCACGGGAGGCGAGGCAGATCGCCGCGCGGCCGTGCGCGCCTACGCCGGTCGGTACCTCCGGCTCCGCAACTACGTCGGCAACCTGCTCCGCCACGGCTTCGACGAGGCGGACGTCGCGGCAGGCGGCTCGCAGCGGCTGCTCGACGCCGTCGTGCCACAGGGCTCGGCAGCCGACGTCGCGCCGGCGATCCGCGCGCACCTCGAGGCGGGCGCCGACCACGTCGCCGTCCAGGCGCTCGGCGAGCCGGGCGTCCCCGAGCGCGGCTGGACGGCGCTCGCGCGCGAGCTGATCGGCTGAGCCCGCGACAGCCGGAGCACCCGTGCCTGGCACGTGCCTGGCACGTGCCTGGCACCACCCTTGTGGGTGATTCTGCTTGCGGAGTGGGGAGGAGTGGTTTACAGTGGGGCGCGGTGGGAGATGCTGCTCGGCGAATACGAACACACCCTCGATGAGAAGAACCGCCTCACATTGCCCGCGAAGTTCCGCGACGAGCTCGCAGAGGGCGTCGTCGTCACCCGCGGCATGGACGGCTGCCTCTACGTCTACGCGCGCGACGAGTTCGGCCGGCTCGCCGACCGGATGCGCGCGCTCGACACGCTCGGACGGGAGGCGCGGCTGATGCACCGGCACTTCTTCTCGGGGGCGACCGACGCCGAGCCCGACAAGCAGGGGCGGATCATGATCCCGGCCGCCCTGCTCGAGAGCGGCGGCCTGCGCCGCGAGGTCGTCGTCGCGGGCGTCTACGACCACCTCGAGATCTGGGATCGCGCCGCGTGGCGGACACACCTCGAGGAAGTGGAGGGGAGCGCTGAGCATGTTGCCGAACGCCTTGCCGCCAACCGAGACTGACCACGTCCCCGTCCTCGCCGACGAGGTGCGGGAGCTGCTCGCCGTCCGGCCGGGGGAGACCGTCGTCGACTGCACCTTCGGCGCCGGCGGTCACGCGCGGCTGCTCGCCGCCGACCTGCGCGGCGAGGGCAAGCTGATCGCGATCGACCGCGACCCGTCGGTCAAGCAGTACTTCGAGCGCTTCCGCGCGCGCGCCGGCGTCCAGACGCGCCTGCTGCGCGGCGAGTTCTCGCTCGTCCTGACGCAGCTCGCCGCGAACGACGTGCGCGCCGACGCGATCCTGCTCGACCTCGGCGTCTCGTCGATGCAGGTCGACCGGCCCGAGCGCGGCTTCTCCTACGCCGCCGACGCGCCGCTCGACATGCGCATGGACACCTCGGGCGAGACGACCGCCGCCGACCTCGTCAACGGGCTCGACGAGCGCGAGCTGGAGCGGATCTTCAGGCAGTACGGCGAGGAGCGCTACGCGCGGCAGATCGCACGCGCGATCGGCCGCGGCCGCCGCGAGCGGCCCTACGAGCGCACCGGCGAGCTGGTCGACACGATCAAGGCCGCGATCCCCGCGCCCGCCCGGTTCGGCGACGGGCACCCGGCGAAGCGGGTCTTCCAGGCGCTGCGGATCGCCGTCAACGACGAGCTGGGCGCGCTCGAGGAGGCGCTGCCGGCCGCGGTGCGGATGCTGCGGCCCGGCGGCAGGCTGGCGGTGATCAGCTTCCACTCGCTCGAGGACCGGCTCGTCAAGCGCTTCCTCCGCGCACAGGCGCGCGGCTGTACCTGTCCGCCCGACTTCCCCGTCTGCGTCTGCGGCAACGAGCCGGTGCTGCGGCCGCTGACGCGGAAGGCCGTGCGCCCCGGCGCCGCCGAGCTCGCGCACAACCCGCGCGCCGGCTCGGCGCGGCTCCGCGCCGCCGCCAAGGTGGAGGACTGATGGCGAGCTGGGCGCCCGCGGCGACCGACGAGTACGCGGCCCCGCAGCCGCGCCCGCGCCGCGCGCCGCGCGCCCGCGCGCAGCGCCGCATCCGCGTCGCCGGCGGCGTGCTCTGGATCGCGATCTCCGCGGTCCTGCTCGCCGGCGTCGTCGCGTTGAACGTCGCCGTCCTGCGGCTGAACCTGCGGCTCGACGACCTCGGCCGGCAGCGCGTCAAGCTGCAGGCGGAGAACGCGGCGCTCGCCTCGCAGCTCTCGAGCGCCTCCGACTCGCTGAAGATCGAGGCGAAGGCGCAGAAGCTCTTCCACCTGCAGGCGCCGCAGACGCCGCCCACCTATCTCGATCTGGGCAAGTAGTTGAGCCAGAAGCAGGCAAATCGCCGGATCCGCCTGCTGCTCGCCCTCTTCGTCCTCGTCTTCGCCGGCACCGCCGCGCGCGCGGTCTGGCTGCAGGGCGTCGAGGCGGGGCCGCTCGGCGCCCGCGCGCAGGCACAGCACCGCGAGACGCTGCCGATCCCCGCCTCGCGCGGCACGATCTACGACCGCGACGGCGTGCAGCTGGCGATCGGCGAGCAGGCGACCACGGTCTACGCCGACCCGCAGCAGGTGCGGAGCCCGCTCGCGATCGCGCGCGCCGCGCAGCAGATCTTCGGCCGGAAGGTCGCGAACGCCGACCGGCTCTACCCGGAGCTGCGCGACCGCAGCCGGCAGTTCGTCTACATCGCGCGCAAGGCCGATCCCGCCGTCGCCGCCCGCTTCGTCAAGCGCGGCTTCGACGGCGTCGGCGTCTCCGCGGAGGAGCGGCGCTTCTACCCGCAGCACTCGGTCGGCGCATCCGTCCTCGGCTTCGCGGGCATCGACAACCAGGGGATCGCGGGCATCGAGTACGGCTACGACAAGCTGCTCTCCGGCAAGCCCGGCGTCGAAACGATCGTCAAGGACCCGTTCGGACGCGCGCTCGACACGATCTCCTCGACGCCCGAGCGCGAGGGCTCCGACCTCTACCTGACGATCGACCACACGATCCAGGCGGAGGCGGAGTCCGTCCTGCGGCAGACGCTGCACCAGTGGGGCGGCAAGGGCGCGAGCGCGATCGTCCTCGACCCGCGCACCGGCGAGGTGCTCGCGATGGCGGACGCGCCCGGCTACGACGCGAACAAGTTCGGCAGCGTCAACCCGGCGATCAGCCGCAACCGCGCCGTCACCGACCAGTACGAGCCGGGCTCGACGTTCAAGCTCGTCACCGTCTCGGCGGCGCTCTCGGAGGGGCTCGTCACGCCGCGGACGAGGTTCGTGCTGCCGTACCGGATCCACGTCGCCGACCGGACGATCGAGGACGCCGAGCCGCGCGGGACGGAGACGCTCTCGGTCGCGCAGATCCTCTCGCACTCCTCCAACGTCGGCGCGGTCACGATCGCGGAGAAGCTGGGGAAGGCGCGGCTGATGGACTGGATCGAGCGCTGGGGCTTCGGCAAGCGGACGGGGATCGACTATCCGGGCGAGAGCTCGGGCTCGGTGCTGCCGCTCGACCGGTGGTCCGGCTCGACGATCGGCAACGTCCCGATCGGGCAGGGGATCGCGGTGACGCCGCTGCAGATGGCGTCGGCCTACGCGACGGTCGCGAACGGCGGCGTCTGGATCCAGCCGCACCTCGCGAAGCGGGTCTCGGGCCACCGGCTGCCGAAGCCGCAGCGGCGCCGGATCCTCTCGCCGGGCGTCGACTCGGAGATCTCGGCGATGCTGCAGAACGTCGTCGCCGACGGCACCGGCACCCAGGCGCAGATCCCCGGCTACAAGGTCGCGGGCAAGACGGGAACCGCGCAGGTGCCGGGGCCGAACGGCTACGAGCCCGGGAAGTACGTGGCCTCGTTCGTCGGCTTCGTTCCCGCGTCGAAGCCGCGTCTCGTCGTGCTCGTCAAGGTGCGGGAGCCGACGAAAGCGATCTGGGGCGGCACCGTCGCCGCGCCCGCGTTCGCCGAGATCGCGCGCTTCTGCCTGCAGTACCTGGAGATCCCGCCGGACGCGAAGACGGGCTCGGCGCAGGCCCGCTCCTGAGCGGCGGGCGGCCGGGTGCGCGCCGGTAGACTCGGCGCGCGATGGACCTCGAGCGCTTCACGCGGGCGCTCGCGCCGGCCGAGGTCGTCGCGTTCGCCCCGGTCGACGTGAGCGAGCTCGCCTACGACGCCCGCGCGGTCGGGCCGGGAGCCCTCTTCTTCTGCGTGCCCGGCTCGAAGGCAGACGGGCACGACCTCGCGCCGGCGGCCGTGGAGGCGGGCGCGGTCGCCCTCGTCTGCGAGCGGCGGCTCGACGTGGCGGCGCCGCAGCTCGTCGTGCCGCGCGTGCGCGCGGCGATGGGGCCGGCGGCCGCGCTCTTCTACGGCGACCCGAGCGCGGAGCTCCCCGTCGCCGGCATCACCGGCACGAGCGGCAAGACGACGACGTCCTATCTGCTCTGGGCGATCCTCGACGCGGCCGGGCGGCGGCCCGGGCTCGTCGGCTCGATCGAGCGGCGCGTCGGCTCGGAGCGGCTGCCCGTCGCGCTCAACACCCCCGAGGCGATCGACCTGCAACGGCTGCTCCGCGAGATGCTCGACGCCGGCAACGAGAGCTGCGTGCTCGAGGCGACCTCGATCGCGTCCGCGCAGGGGCGGCTCGACGAGCTCCGCTTCGCTGCGCTCGTCTTCACAAACCTGAGCCAGGACCACCTCGACTTCCACGGCACGATGGAGGACTACTTCGCCGCCAAGCGGCGCCTGTTCGCGCAGGCCTCGACGGCGGCGGTGAACGTCGGCGACGACTGGGGCCGCCGGCTCGCGCGCGAGCTGCCGCACGACGTCCTCACCTTCGGCGCCGGCGGCGAGGTCGGGCCGGAGGCGCTCGACGGGATCGATCTGCGGCTGCGCGGCGGCTTCAACGTCGACAACGCGCTCGCGGCCGTCGCGGCGGCGCGGCTGCTCGGCGTCGGCGACGACGCGATCGCGGCCGGGCTCGAGGCCGTGACCGGCGTGCCGGGGCGGTTCGAGTCGGTCGACGAGGGGCAGCCGTTCGCGGTGATCGTCGACTACGCGCACAAGCCCGGCGCGCTCGAGAACGTGCTCGCGACCGCCCGGGCGATGGCGCGCGGCCGCCTCGTCTGCGTCTTCGGCTGCGGCGGCGACCGCGACCGCGGCAAGCGACCGCAGATGGGACGGATCGCGTACGAGCTGTGCGACCGGGCGATCCTCACCTCCGACAACCCGCGCTCGGAGGATCCGCTCGCGATCATCGAGGAGGTGCTCGCGGGCGCGCCGGCGCTCGAGATCGAGCCCGACCGCCGCGCCGCGATCGAGCTGGCGCTCGCGGACGCGCGCGACGGCGACGTCGTCGTGATCGCGGGCAAGGGGCACGAGCAGGGCCAGGAGGTCGCCGGCGTCGTCCACCCGTTCGACGACCGCGAGGTCGCGCGCGAGCTGCTCCGGAAGGTGTCGCGATGATCCCGCTGCCGCTCGCCGAGGTCGAGCCGCTCGGCGCGCTGCGCGCGGAGTCGTGGGCCGAGGAGGTGACCGGCGTCGAGACCGACTCGCGCCGGATCGCGGAGGGCGATCTCTTCGTCGCCGTCAACGAGGCCGCGCGCGACTTCGTCTCGCACGCGTTCGCGCGCGGCGCCGCGGCCGCGCTCGTGCCCGACGACGCCTTCGCCGCGCTCGCCGCGCTCGGCGGCGCCGTCCGCGCCCGCTCGAGCGCGCAGGTCGTCGCGGTCACCGGCTCGGTCGGCAAGACCTCGACCAAGGACATGCTCGCCGCGCTCTGCGCCCCGCACGCGCGCACGGTCGCGAGCGAGGGCAACTACAACAACGAGATCGGCGTGCCGCTGACGCTCTGCCGGCTCGAGGCCGACACCGAGGTCTGCGTCGTCGAGATGGGGATGCGCGGGCTCGGCCAGATCGACTGGCTCTGCTCGTTCGCGCGGCCGGAGATCGGCGTCATCACCTCGGTGGGGCCGGTCCACCTCGAGCTCGTCGGCACCGTCGAGCGGGTCGCCGAGGCGAAGGCGGAGATCCTCCGCTGCGTGCGCGTCGGCGTCGTGCCGGACGAGCCGCTGCTCGCGCCCTTCCTGCCGGACGGAATCGAGCTGCGGCGCTTCGCCGACGAGGACGTGCTCGCGGTCGACGGCAACCGCGTCCGGCTGCGCATCGGCGGGCGCGAGCTCGCGCTCGAGGTGCCGTTCACCGCGCGCCACCAGGCACGCAACCTGCTCGCCGCGCTGCACGCCTACGACGCGCTCGCCCTGCCACTCGAGCGCGCGCAGGCGGGGGCCGCGGCGATCGAGCTCTCGCGGCTGCGCGGCGAGGAGCTGGAGCTGCCCGGCGGCGGCCTCCTGATCAACGACTGCTACAACGCGAGCCCGATCTCGATGCGGGCCGCGCTCGCGCACCTCGTCGAGCGCGCCGCCGGCCGGCGCAGCGTCGCCGTTCTCGGCGACATGGCCGAGCTCGGCGAGACCGCGCCCGCCTACCACCGTGAGGTCGGCGAGGCCGCCGCCGAGCTCGGCGTCGGCCAGCTCGTCGCGATCGGCGAGCTCGCCCGCGGCTACCTCGACGGCGCCGCCGGCGTACCCGCGCGCTGGGCGCCGACGCTCGAGGAGGGGCTCGCGGCCGTCCGCGAGACGCTGCGCCCCGGCGACGTCGTCCTCGTCAAGGGCTCGCGCGCGATAGGGCTGGAGGCGGTCGCGGAGAACATCGTCTAGATGCCCCGCGTCCTCGTCGCCACCCTGGTCGCGATGGTGATCTCGATCGTCGTCGGTCCCAAGTTCATCGAGTTCCTGCGCCGCAACGAGCTCGGCCAGCAGATCCGCGAGGAGGGGCCGAGCCACCACCAGGTCAAGCAGGGGACGCCGGTGATGGGCGGCCTGCTGATCGTGTTCGCCGCGCTCGTCGCCTTCCTGGCGCTCTCCCACTACACGTGGGCGGCGCTCACGGTCGTCTTCGTCACGCTCGGCTGCTCGCTGATCGGCTTCTCCGACGACCTGATCAAGATCCGGCACCGCCGCTCGCTCGGGCTCTCCGGCCGCTGGAAGCTGCTCTGGATGGTCGCGATCACGATCGTCGTCGGCTGGCTGACCCACCACTTCCACCTGACGCACGAGCGCGAGATCTTCGTCCCGTTCGTCGACCGCTGGCTCGACCTCTCCTGGGGCTGGTACGTGCTCCTCTTCCTGATCATCGCCGGCGCCGCCAACGGCGTGAACCTGACCGACGGGGTCGACGGGCTCGCCGCCGGCACGGGCACGATCGCGCTCTTCACCTTCACGGCGATGAGCGTCTTCTCGTACGTCCGCTCGAGCCCCGGCGCCGCCAGCCTGCGCGACGTCAACAAGCTGGACATGGCGATCTGGGGCGCGGCGCTGATCGGCGGCGCGATCGGCTTCCTCTGGTTCAACGCGTTCCCGGCGGAGGTGTTCATGGGCGACACCGGCTCGATGGCGCTCGGCGGCGCGCTCGCCGGCTTCGCGGTGATCACGAAGACCGAGCTGCTGCTGCTGCTCGTCGGCGGCATCTTCGTGATCGAGGCGCTCTCGGTGATGCTGCAGGTCGCCTCGTTCAAGTACTGGCGCCGGCGGATCTTCCTGATGGCGCCGATCCACCACCACTTCGAGATGAAGGCGTGGTCGGGGACGAAGATCATGGTGCGCTTCTGGATCGTGACCGCGATCCTCGCCGCCGCCGGCTTCGCGCTCTACTACGCGTACTACCTGCCGGCGCTGCGGACGCTGCGGTGAACGCGCTCGTCCTCGGCCTCGGGGTCAGCGGCGAGGCGGCGGCGGCGGCGATCGAGGCGCGCGGCGGCGCCGTCGTCCGCGCAGACCGGTCGCTCGGCAACGACGACGACGCGTCGCTGCTCGACGGGGTCGAGGTGCTCGTCAAGGGCCCGGGCGTCCCGTCGCGGAACGCGCTCGTGCAGGCGGCGCTCGCGCGCGGGGTGCCGGTGTGGAGCGAGCTCGAGCTCGGCTTCCGGCTGCTGCCGGGGAACCCGGTGCTCGCGGTCACCGGGACGAAGGGGAAGACGACGACGGTGCGTCTGCTCGCGGCGATCTTCGCCGCCGCCGGCGTGGAGCACGCGCTCGCGGGGAACGAGCACCGGCCGCTGTCGGAGGTCGCAGGCGGCGTCGAGGCCGGCGCCTGGATCCTCTGCGAGGCGTCGAGCTACGCGCTCGAGCACGTCGACACGTTCGCCGCGGAGGTTGCCGTCCTGCTCAACCTCGAGCCGGATCACCTCGTCCACCACGGCTCGTTCGAGGCCTACCGCGCCGCGAAGCTGCGGATCTTCGAGCGCGCGGGGACGGCGATCCTGGCCGGTGAGCTTAACTCGGTTAACGATGTATATGGGAACCGATGTACCAGGTTTACGGCCGACGATCCGCTGCCGGCCGAGCCGCGGCTCCCGGGGCGCCACAACCGCGCCAACGCGGCGGCGGCGACGGCCGCGGCGCGTGCCGCCGGCATCGACGACGCCGCGATCGCGGAGGCGCTGCGCTCGTTCGCGGGCGTCGAGCACCGGCTCGAACTCGTCGCCGAGCGCGGCGGCGTCCGCTTCGTCGACGACTCGAAGGCGACGAACACGGCGGCGGCGCGCACGGCGCTCCGTGCCTACGACGCGCCGCTCCACCTGATCCTCGGCGGCTCGCTGAAGGGCGAGTCCTACGACGAGCTGGCGCGCGAGATCGCGGCGCGAGGCGAGGTCTCGCCGCTCCTGATCGGCGTCGCCGCGGACGAGATCGGCGCCGCGCTCGACCGCGCCGGGGTCGCCTACGAGCGCGCGCAGACGCTCGACCGCGCCGTCGCGCTCGCCGCCGCGCGCGCCCGCCCGGGCGACGTCGTCCTGCTCTCGCCGGCCTGCGCGAGCTTCGACCAGTTCGAGAACTTCGAGCGGCGCGGCGAGGAGTTCCGCCGGCTCGTGCAGAACCTGTAGCGGTGAAGAGAGGAGAGCTCGAGGGCCGCCTGCTCGTGCTGGTCACGCTCGGCCTGACCGCGTTCGGGCTCGTGATGGTCTACAGCGCCAGCTCGGCCGCCGCGGTGGTCGGCGGACGCGACCCGAACTACTACCTGAAACGCCAGGGCGTCTACGCCGCGGTCGGGATCGCGCTGATGGCGTGGGTCTCGCGCCGCGACTACCGCAAGCTGCGCCACGCCGCGCCGACGCTGCTCGTCGGCTGCCTCTTCCTGCTCGTCGCCGTGCTCGCGGTCGGCGCCTCGGTCAACGGAGCGCGTCGCTGGATCGCGTTCGGCCCGGCGGCCTTCCAGCCGTCGGAGCTCGCGAAGCTGGCGCTCGCGATCTGGGCGGCCGGTTACCTGGCGCGGCGGCGGGCGCCGCGGACGCTGAAGGAGCTCGCGCGCCCGATCGGCGCGACCTGCATCCTCTCGTGCCTGCTGATCCTCGCCGAGCCGGATCTCGGCACCGCGATCGCGATCGTCGTCATGCTGGCCGGGATCCTGCTGATCTCGGGGACGCCGGCCCGGCTGCTCCTGACGGCGACCTCGCTGGCCGTCTTCGCCGGCGCCGCGGCGATCTGGATCGAGCCGTACCGCCGCGCGCGCGTCTTCGCGTTCCTGAACCCGTGGGGCGACTCGCAGGGCGCCGGCTTCCAGGTCGTCCAGGCGATGATCGGGCTCGGCTCCGGCGGGCTCTTCGGCGTCGGGCTCGGCCGCAGCGTGCAGAAGGTCTTCTACCTGCCCGAGGCGCACACGGACATGATCTTCGCGGTGATCGGCGAGGAGTTCGGCCTGCTCGGCTCGCTCGCGATGATGGCCGCGTACGCCGCGTTCGCGTACGCCGGGCTGCGCGTCGCCGTCTACTGCCGCGATCCCTTCGGCAAGCGGCTCGCGGCCGGGCTGACCGTGCTCGTCTGCGCGCAGGCGGCGATCAACCTCGCGGCGGTGATGAGCCTCGCGCCGCTGACCGGGATCCCGCTGCCGTTCGTCTCCTACGGCGGCTCGAGCCTCGTTGTCGGGCTCGCGAGCGTCGGCGTTCTCCTTAACATCGCGAGCGGACATGGCGCAGCGGCGGCAGACGAGGTGCGTGATCGCAGCCGGCGGGACGGCCGGGCACGTGCTGCCCGCGCTCGCGGTGGCGGAGGCGCTGCAGGAGCGCGGCGTGCTGGTGACGTTCGCCGGGTCGCCGGATCGCGCCGAAGCGCGGCTCGTTCCTGAGGCGGGCTTCGAGCTCGACCGATTCCGCGTCGAGGGCTTCCCGCGGGAGCCGTCGCTGCGGCTCGCGCGCGCGCTCGGTCGCGCCGCCGCGGCGCCGTTCGCCTGCCGGGCGATCCTCGAACGGCGGCGACCGGACGTCGTTCTCGGCGGCGGCGGCTTCGTCGCCGGGCCGGTGGTGCTCGCCGCGTGGACGAAGCGGATCCCGGCGGCGCTGACCGAGGCGGACGCGCATCTCGGGCTCGCGAACCGGCTCGCGGCGCCGTTCTCGCGCCGCGTCTTCCTCGCCTATCCGATCGCGGGTCGCGAGGGCGAGCGCTACCGCGTCGTCGGCCGCCCGATCCCGTCGCGGGCGCGGCCGGTTCCGCAGGACGAGGCGCGCCGGCTCTTCGGCCTGCCGGAGGCGGGGCCGGTGCTCGGCGTCTTCGGCGCCCTCGCGGGCGCGCGGGCGCTGAACGAGCTCGCGGTCTCGACCTGGGGCGAGGGCGGCCCGGCGATCCTGCACCAGACCGGGCGGCGCGAGCTCGAGGCCGTCGCCGCGCGGGTGAGCCGGCCGGACTACCGCGCGATCGACGAGACCGACCGCTTCGGCGCCGCGCTCGCGGCGTGCGACCTCGTGATCGCGCGCGCCGGCAGCTCGGTCTGGGAGATCGCCGCGGCCGGCAGGCCGGCCGTCCTCGTCCCGTATCCCTTCGCGACCGGCGACCATCAGCGGCTGAACGCGGAGCACTTCGCGCGCGCCGGCGGCGCGATCGTCGTTCCCGAGCCGGAACTCCAGACCGTGCCGGGGATCGTCGCCGAGCTGCTCGCCGACCCGGCGCGGCTCGAGCGGATGACCGAGTCGATGCGCGCCGCGGCACGCCCCGGCGCCGCCGAGGCGATCGCCGACGGCCTGGTCGAGCTCGCCGGCGCGCGGCGCTGAGCAGCAGAATTCACACAATTGTCACGATCCCGTCACGCCTGTGTTTCGCGCCGGTCGCTACCGTCGGCTATAGCCCCTTGGGAGGGCGGGGGTTTGGGATGGGGACGGATCAGGGGCTGCTAGCGTCGGCGCGGTGAGCGATCTGCCTCTCAGCGGCCGCCGGCTCTGGTTCGTCGGTATCGGCGGCGCGGGGCTCTCGGCCTACGCGCAGGTCGCGCGCGCCTGGGGCGCGGAGGTCGGCGGCTGGGACCGCAACGAGACGCCGTACCTCGCCGCGCTCGCGGGCGTCCCCGTCGAGATCGAGCCCGAGCCGGTCGTGCCGGACGGCTGGGAGGTCGTCGTCTCGAGCGCCTATCCGGCCGTCGCCGGCCGGCCGCGCGCCGAGCTGCTCGCCGAGCTCGTCTCGCTGCGCCGCTCGATCGTCGTCACCGGCGCACACGGCAAGACGACGACGACCGCGATGATCGCGTTCGTCCTGCGCGAGACGGGGCGCGACCCCGCCTGGATCGTCGGCGGCACGGTGCCGCAGCTCGGCGCCAATGCAGGCGCCGGCGAGGGCCCGCTCGTCGTCGAAGGCGACGAGTCCGACCGCAGCGTCTTCTCGCTCCGGCCCGAGCTCGCGGTGCTGCTCAACCTCGACCTCGACCACCACAGCGAGTACGGCTCGCGGGCCGAGCTCGAGCAGGAGCTCGAGCGCTGGCTCGCGCGCGTGCCCCAGGTCGTCCGCGGCGCGTCGCTCGAGCCGGCGACGGTCGAGCTCGCGGTGCCGGGGGAGCACAACCGGCGGAACGCGGCCGCCGCGCTCGCCGCGCTCGCGCTCGTCGGCGTGCCGCGGGACGAGGCGGTTGCGGCGCTCGCGTCCTTCCGCGGCGTCGCCCGCCGCTACGACGTCCGCGGTGAGGCCGGCGGCGTCACCGTCGTCGACGACTACGCCCACAACGCCGCCAAGATCGCGGCCGCGATCGCCGCCGCCCGCGAGCGCGGCGCCCGCCGCGTGCTCGTCCTCTTCCAGCCGCACCTCTACTCCCGGACCCGGCACTCCGGCCGCGCGCTCGCCGCTGCGCTCGCCGCCGCCGACGCGGTCGCCGTCACGGACGTCTACGCGGCCCGCGAGCAGCCGCTCGACGGCGTCAGCGGCAAGCTCGTCGTCGACGCGCTCGCCGAGCTCCGGCCCGGGATGCCGGTCGCGTGGTCGCCCTGCCCGGAGGACGGCGTCGCGTTCCTCGCCCACCGCGCCGGGCCCGGCGACGTCGTCCTCACCGCCGGCGCAGGCGACGTCGACCGCGCCGCTCCGCTCCTGCTCGACGCGCTCGCATGAAGATCGAGCGCGACGTCCCGCTCGGTCGCCACACGACGCTCGGCAGCGGCGGTCCGGCGCGTGCCTTCGCACGGCCCGCGACCCTCGCCGAGCTGCGGGAGGCGTTGGCGTGGGCGCGCGCCGAAGGGCTCGCGGTCGCCGTGATCGGCCTCGGCTCGAACCTGCTCGTCGCCGACGACGGCGTGGACGCGCTCGTGCTCCGCCTCGACGGCCGGCTCGCCACGATCGACGTCGACGGCGAGCGGATCGTCGCCGGCGGCGGCGCCACGAACGCGGTCGTTCTCCACCGCGCCCGCGACGCCGGTCTCGGCGGCTTCGAGTTCGCCTGCGCGATCCCGGGGACGATCGGCGGCGGCGTCAAGATGAACGCCGGCGCCTACGGCGGCGACTTTTCGCAGGTGCTCGTCGAGGCGCTCGTCGTCGACGCGGACGGCGAGTCGACGCTCGACCCGGCCGGGCTCGGGCTCGCCTACCGGCACTCGGGCCTGCGTCCCGGACAGGTCGTCGCGCGCGCGACGCTCGCGCTCCGGCCGCGGCCGCCGGCGGAGATCAGGGCCGACGTGAAGGCGCTGAACGAGCAGCGCAAGGCGGCGCAGCCGACGAACAGGCGCACCTTCGGCAGCGTCTTCAAGAATCCCGAGCACGAGCTCGGCGCCGGGCGGATGCTCGAGGCGTGCGGACTGAAGGGGCACCGGATCGGCGGCGCCGCGATCTCGCCGCGGCACGCGAACTTCATCGAGAACGCCGACCGCGCGACGACGGCGGACGCGCTCGCGCTGATGACGGAGGCGCGCCGCCGCGCCTGGAAGCGCTTCGGCGTCGACCTCGAGCACGAGGTGCAGCTGCTCGGCGCGCTCGAGCTGCCGCCGGTCGGGTAGGAGGCGGCGGCGGCACGGCGAAGTCCGCGCCGTGGCCGCCCGTTGCAGAGCGCGCTCGTCCGTCCGTGCCGACGTGCTCGCGCTGCCGCGCGGCGGAGGCGGGCTCGCACGGGCGCTGCCGAGCCTCCGCTCGCTGCTCGTCGGGCTCGCCGTGTTCGCGGTCGCGGTCGGCGGCTATCTCGCGGCGCGCGACACCTCGCTCTTTGCGGTGCAGACGGTGGTCGTGCGCGGCGCGCCGCCCACGGTGCGCGCGCAGGTGCGCGCGGCGCTCCGGCCGGTCGTCGGGGCGAGCCTGCTCGGCGTCGACGGCTCCGTGGTCGCGCGGCGTCTCGCCGGCGTCTCCTGGGTCTCCTCGTCGAGCTTCGACCGCTCCTTCCCGCACACGCTCGTCGTCACGGTCAAGCCGGAGCGTCCGGTCGCCGTCCTGCGGCGCGGCGCCGACTCCTGGCTCGTCTCGGCGCGGGGCCGGGTGCTGCAGACGCTGCCGCGCCACAGCCGGCTCGACCTGCCGCGGATCTGGGTGCCGCACACGGCGTCGGTCGGCGTCGGCGCGACGCTCGGCAACGACGACGGCGGACGCGACGCCCGCGCGCTCGCGCCGCTCGCGCTCGTCCGCTTCCCCGAGCACGTCGCCTCGGTCGACGCGACCGACGACCAGCTGACGTTCGTCCTGCGTTCCGGCCTCGCGCTCCGCCTCGGCGACTCCGGCGACCTGCGGCTGAAGCTCGCGATCGCCCGGCGCGTGCTGCCGATGCTCGGATCGCCGGGCCCCGGCGCCTACCTCGACGTCAGCGTTCCGCAGCGTCCCGTGGCCGATCCGAACCCTCAAGTCGGTGGTAGAGCTTGAGGGTTATGGGACTCGAGATGCAGGAACTTCGCGTTGACATCGAGATCGGTCGTCCGTACGCTGCGCTCCGAATGTCCTCGATTCCGGGGCGAACCTCCACGAGAGATTTAGGTAGAGCATGCTGGAGATGAGAGACAGGTCGGGCAACTACCTCGCCGTGATCAAGGTCGTCGGCGTCGGCGGCGGCGGTACGAACGCGGTCAACCGGATGGTCGACGCGGGCCTCTCCGGGGTCGAGTTCATCGCCGTCAACACCGACGCGCAGGCGCTCCTGATGTGCGACGCCGACGTCAAGATCCACATCGGCGCGAAGGCGACGCGCGGTCTCGGGGCAGGCGCCGATCCGTCGGTCGGACGCGCGGCCGCGACCGAGAGTCGCGACGAGTTGAAGGAGGCGCTGAAGGGCGCGGACATGGTCTTCGTCACCGCGGGCGAGGGCGGCGGCACGGGCACCGGCGGCGCGCCGATCGTCGCCGAGCTCGCGCGCGAGCTCGAGGCGCTGACGGTCGGTGTCGTCACGCGGCCGTTCGGCTTCGAGGGGCGCAAGCGGGCGCAGCAGGCCGAGGGCGGGATCGCCGACCTCTCCGACAAGGTCGACACGCTGATCGTGATCGAGAACGACCGGCTGCTGCAGGTGGTCGAGAAGAAGACGCCGCTCTCCGAGGCGTTCCGGATGGCGGACGACATCCTCCGCCAGGGCGTCCAGGGGATCACCGACCTGATCACCGTGCCGGGCATCGTCAACCTCGACTTCGCCGACGTGCGCACGATCATGCGCGACGCCGGGTCGGCTCTGATGGGGATCGGCACCTCGGCCGGCGAGAATCGCGCCGCCGAGGCCGCCCGCACCGCCGTCTCCTCGCCGCTGCTCGAGGCCTCGATCGAGGGCGCGACGGGGATCCTGCTCAACATCACCGGCCCGCGCGACCTCGGTCTCTTCGAGGTCAACGAGGCGGCCGAGGTCGTGACGAGCGCCGCCGACCAGAACGCGAACGTGATCTTCGGCGCCGTGATCGACGACGGCGCGGGCGAGGAGGTGCACGTGACGGTGATCGCGACCGGCTTCGGCCAGCGCCGCCCGCGCCGGCCGCGCGCGACCGAGCAGACCGCGCGGCCCGACCGGGGCCAGGGATTCGAGGTGCCCGCCGAGGTGCTCGACGTCCCGTCCTTCCTGCGCGACGACTGATTCGCGCGGCGATGTTTGAGTTCGCGGCGGGTGGGGCATCTCCACGCATGCCCTCTCGGGGCTGAGTGAATCGGCCCCACACGACCCGGTCCGTGGCCCCGGTTTCCCTGCCGGGGCCACACCTTTTTCCGGGCGTAGTGAAAGGGATGGCATTGCTAGCGTCGTTCGCGATGTGCCCCGAGATCGTGTGCGACTACGACCCGAGTTGGCCGCGGGCATTCGAGGCCGAGCGCCGGCTTCTCGAAGCTCGGCTCGGATCGGCGATCGAGGGGATCGAGCACATCGGCAGCACGTCGGTGCTCGGTCTCGCGGCCAAGCCTCTCATCGACATCATGGTCGCGGTTTCCGCCGAGCAGGTGCCGGGCTGCGTCGACGCTCTCGCGGAGCTCCGCTATCGGCGGCGCGCAGATCGTGACTTCCCCGGACGGGTGTTCCTGCGGCGGCTCGATTCGCACGGACGGGCGACGCACCATCTTTCGCTCACCGAACCCGGTGGTGCGTACTGGCGAGACCAGCTTGCGTTCCGCGACGCGCTCCGGGCCGATCGCGAGCTTGCGGCGCGCTATGCGGAGCTGAAGCGAGCATTGGCCGAGAACCTCGCGTAACGGGCCGCGGTTCGCTGCTCCCGGGGCGGCGGCGTGCGGACGATTAGCATCCTGCAGGTGCATCAGACCCTCCACCGCACGCCGCTCTACGATCGGCACGTCGCCGCCGGCGCGCGGATGGTGCCGTTCGCCGGCTGGGAGATGCCGGTGCAGTACGAGGGCGTGATCCCCGAGCACCGCGCCGTCCGCGGCGACTGCGGCGTCTTCGACGTCTCGCACATGGGCGAGATCGAGGTCGAGGGGATGCACGCCTTCGAGCTGCTGCAGGGACTGCTCTCGAACGACCTCGCCCGGGTCGAGGTCGGCGGCGCGCAGTACACGCTGCTCACGAACGAGCGCGGCGGCATCCTCGACGACCTGATCGCCTACCGGATCGAGGACTACCGCTACGTGCTCGTCGTCAACGCCGCCAACCGAGAGGCGGACTTCCGCTGGCTGAAGGAGCGCGAGGTGCCGGGCTCGGACGTGCGCGACGTGTCGGACGAATACGCGCTGCTCGCGGTGCAGGGGCCGCGCGCGCTCGAGCGGCTCGGGCTCGGCGAGCCGACGCCGTTCACGTGGCAGATGGGGGAGATCGACGGGGTCGAGGTGCTGGCCGGCGTCACCGGCTACACCGGCGAGCGCGGCGTCGAGCTGCTGACGCCTGCCGAGGATGCCGGCGCGCTGTGGGACGCCGTCGTCGCGCGCGGCGCGGTGCCGTGCGGGCTCGGCGCGCGGGACACGCTGCGACTCGAGGTCTGCTATCCGCTGCACGGCAACGACATCGGGCCCGACCGCGACGCAGTCTCCGGCGGCCTCGGCTGGGTCTGCGCGCTCGACACGGGCTTCACCGGCGCCGACGAGCTGCGGCGGATCAAGGAGGCCGGGCCGGAGCAGAAGCTCGTCGCGTTCACGATGGTCGACCGGGCGATCCCGCGGCAGGGGATGGCGGTCGGCGGCGGCGGCGAGGTCACCTCCGGCTCGCACTCGCCGATGCTCGGGATCGGCATCGGCATGGGCTACGTGCCGGCCGCCGCGGCAGCGCCGGGCAGCGAGATCTCGATCGACGTCCGCGGCCGCACGGCGCGGGCGGAGATCGTCACCAAGCCGATCTACAAGCGAGAGGAGTGAGCGTGGCGGCAGCGGAGTCCTATCCGGACGACCTCCGGTATCACCCCGAGCACGACTGGGCGCGGGTCGAGGGCGACGAGGCGATCCTCGGCGTCACCTGGTTCGCGACGGACGCGCTCGGCGAACTGGTCCACTTCGAGCCGCCGCAGCCGGGGCAGCAGATCGCGAAGGACGCCGCCTACGGCGAGGTCGAGTCCGTGAAGGCCGTCTCCGACGTGATCGCGCCGCTCTCGGGCGAGGTGCTCGAGGTGAACGGGCAGGCGGTCGACGCGCCCGAGACGATCAACGAGGAGCCGTACGGCGCCGGCTGGCTGGTTCGGATCCGGCTCGCCGATCCGTCCGAGGTCGACTCGCTCCTCGACGCCGCCGCCTACCGGCAGCTGCTCGCGGAGCAGTAGCCGCGTGTCGAACTACCTCTCGCTGACCGACGCGGACCGCGTGGCGATGCTCGGCGCGATCGGCGTCGGCTCGGTCGAGGAGCTCTTCCGCGACATCCCCGAGGGCGTCCGCTTCCGCGGCGAGCTCGACCTGCCGGCACCGCTCTCGGAGCCGGAGATCGTCGCGCGCATGGAGGAGCTCGCGGCGAAGAACGTCGACACGACGCGCGAGCTCTCGTTCCTCGGCGCCGGCATCTACGACCACTACGTGCCGGCGATCGTCGACGCGGTTCTGCAGCGCGGCGAGCTGCTGACCGCGTACACGCCGTACCAGCCGGAGATGAGCCAGGGCGTCCTGCAGGCGATCTTCGAGTACCAGACCGCGATCTGCGAGCTGACCGGGATGGACGTCTCGAACGCGTCGGGCTACGACGGGACGGTCGTCGCGGCGGACGCCTGCTTCGTCGCCCGGCACGCCACCGGCCGCTCGAAGGTCGTCGTCACCGAGGCGACCAACCCGCAGGTGCGCCAGGTCGTCAAGACCTATGCCCCGGGGTTCGGGCTCGAGGTCGTCGAGGTTCCGCACGACGGCGGCACGACCGACCCGGACGCGGTGCGCGCGGCGGCGGACGGCGCCGCCTGCGTGATCTTCCAGCAGCCGAACTTCTTCGGCTGCCTCGAGCCGGCGCCGGAGCTGGTCGCGGCCGCGATGGAGGCGGAGGCGTTGCCGGTCGCGCACGTCGACCCGCTGTCGCTCGGCGTGCTCGAGGCGCCGGGCAACTACGGCTGCGCGCTGGCGATCGGCGAGGGACAGGGTGCGGGCAACTACCAGTCCTTCGCCGGACCGCACTACGGCTTCCTCGCCGCGCGGCGAGACCTGATCCGCCGCCTACCCGGCCGGATCATCGGCGAGACGACCGACGCGAACGGCGAGCGCGGATTCGTATTGACGTTGCAGACCCGGGAGCAGCACATCCGCCGCGAGAAGGCGACGTCGAACATCACCACCAACCAGACGCTGCTCGCGCTGGCCGGCCTCGTCTACCTCTCGTGGCTGGGCCCGCAGGGGATCCGCGAGGTGGGGGAGACCTGCATGGCCCTCTGCGCCTACGCGAAGGACCGGCTGGAGGGAGCCGGGTTCGAGCTTGCGTTTCCCGAACGGACAACATTCAAGGAGTGTGCCGTACGCGTCGGACGGAACGCGACGGAGGTCGTCCGCGCCGCGCGCGTGCGCGGCGTCCATCCCGGCTACGCGATCGGGCGCGACTACGCGGGGCTCGACGACGTGCTGCTCGTCGCGGTCACGGAGAAGCGCAGCCCGGCCGAGATCGACCGGCTCGTCGAGGTGCTCTCGGAGGTCGCGCGGTGAAGCTGATCTACGAGAAGTCGCAGCCGGGCCGCCGCGGCTACACGCTCCCGCAGCCCGACCTGCCGCCGGCCGACGTGCCGCCGGAGCTCCGTCGCGCCGAGCCGCCGCGTCTGCCCGAGCTCGCGGAGCCGGAGATCCTGCGCCACTTCACCGAGCTCTCGACCCGCAACTTCGGCGTCGACACCGGCTTCTACCCGCTCGGCTCCTGCACGATGAAGTACAACCCCCGCGTCAACGAGCGGGTCGTCATGCTGCCCGGCTTCGCGCACCTGCATCCGCTGCAGGAGGAGGACGGGATCCAGGGCGCGCTTGAGCTGATGTGGGAGCTGCAGGAGCTGCTGCAGGAGGTGACCGGCCTCGACGCGTGCTCGCTGCAGCCGGCGGCGGGCTCGCAGGGCGAGCTGACCGGACTGATGCTGATGCGCGCCTACTTCGCCGAGCGCGGCGAGCTCGAGCGGCGGCGGCGGATCGTCGTGCCCGACACCGCGCACGGCACCAATCCCGCCTCGGTGACGATGGCCGGCTTCGAGCTGACCGCGGTGAAGACGGACGCGCGCGGCAACGTCGACGTCGACGACCTGCGCGGCAAGGTCGACGAGACGACCGCCGGGCTGATGCTGACGAACCCGTCGACGCTCGGGCTCTTCGACGAGCGGATCGAGGAGATCCGCGACATCTTCCACGGCGCCGGGGCGCTCATGTACTACGACGGCGCGAACCTGAACGCCGTCTGCGGCATCTCGCGGCCCGGCGACATGGGCTTCGACATCGTCCACATCAACCTCCACAAGACCTTTAGCCAGCCGCACGGCGGCGGCGGCCCGGGCGGTGGGCCGGTCGTCGTCCGCCGCAGCCTCGAGCCGTACCTGCCGGTGCCTGCAGTCGTGCGCGACGGCGAGCGCTTCCGGCTCGACTTCGACCGGCCCCGGACGATCGGCAAGGTGCGCGGCTACGCCGGCCCGTTCGGCGTCTTCGTCCGCTCGTACGCGTTCCTGCGCGCGTGGGGGAGCGACCTGCGCCGGATGTCGGAGGTCGCCGTGCTGAACGCGAACTACCTGCTCGCGCGGATCCGCGACGCCTACGACCTGCCGTACGACCGGCTCTGCATGCACGAGTTCGTCGTCGGCGCGCGCACGCTCAGGCGCGACCACGGCGTCAGCGCGCTCGACGTCGCCAAGCGCCTCCAGGACTTCGGCTTCCACCCGCCGACGATCTACTTCCCGCTCGTCGTGCCCGAGGCGCTGATGATCGAGCCGACCGAGACCGAGGCGAAGGAGACGCTGGACGCGTTCGCGGACGCGATGCTCGAGATCGCGCGCGAGGCGGCCGAGGAGCCGCAGACGGTGCGGGACGCGCCGCGCTCACGGCCGGTGCGCCGCCTCGACGAGGTGAAGGCGGCGAAGCTCGCGCTCGTCCGCTATGAGTTCGACGAGCACCCCGACCTCGGCCCCGGCGAGCCCGTCGCGGTCGAGGCGCCGAAAGGGGTCTGAAGAGGCTGAAACGCAAGGAGGCGCTCCCGCCGCATCGGAGCGCCTCCTCGACTCGCCCGCCTCGCCGCAGAGGCCGGCGCGTCGTTGCACCCGGATACTGCTCCGCGGCGGTCGCTTCTCTCCTCCCCCGAGGGGTGGTTCAGCGCGGCGCTTGACTCGCCGATGATCGGGCCGTGGCCTCCGACCCGGAGACACCGGCGGCCGGCTGGGTCGTGTCGCAAGCGCGCCGCCGCGCGCGGCTGCTGCTGACCGGCGTCGTCTAGCCCGCGACGGCGACCTTCGGTGCGGCGGCGAGCTGGCCGCAGGCGGCCTCGATGTCGCGGCCGCGGGTGACGCGGACCGTCGCCGGTAGGCGCGCTGCGTCGAGCGTCGCCTTGAACGCGTCGATCGCGCGGCGGCTCGACCCGTCGTAGAGGCCCGTCGGGTTGTACGGGATCAGGTTCACCTTGAAGACCTTCGGGTCGAGCAGGCGCGCGAGCTGCCGTGCCTGGCCCACCGAGTCGTTGACCCCGGCGAGCATGACGTACTCGACGAAGACCTTCCGGCCGCGCAGCTCGAAGTAGCGGCGGCACTCGGCCAGCACGTCTACCAGCGGGTAGCGCTCGTTGACCGGCATGATCGCCGACCGCAGCGAGCCGTCCGGTGCGTGCAGCGAGAGCGCGAGGCGGATCGGCTCGGCGACCTCGTCGACGAAGCGGCGCAGCGCCGGCAGCCAGCCGACGGTGGAGATCGTCGTGCGGCGGTGCGTGATGCCGACGTCGGGGAGGAGGCGCGCGGCGGCGAGCACCTCGTCGAGGTTGAGCATCGGCTCGCCCATCCCCATGAAGACGCAGTGGTCGATCTGCTCGAGCCGGCGGAAGTGGAGCGCCTGGTCGAGAATCTCGGGCGCGGTCAGGTTGCGGCCGAAGCGCATCGCGCCGGTCGCGCAGAAGCTGCAGGTGAGCGGGCAGCCGGACTGGGAGGAGACGCAGATCGAGCGGCGGCCGTCGCGGTAGCGCATCAGCACCGCCTCGACCGGGTGGCCGTCCGCCGTGCGGAAGAGGACCTTGATCGTGCCGTCGCGCGCGCGACGCTCGCTCTCGACGGTCAGGGTCGAGAACGGGACGGCGCTCGAGAGATCAGACCGGAGCGCCGCCGGCAGGTTTGTCATCTCGTCGTAGCCGGTCGCTCCGCGGGCGGTCCACTCCCAGACCTGGGCCGGACGGAAGGCCGGCTCACCGCGCTCGGCGAGCCAGCTCTCGAGCTGCGCGCGATCCATGCCGGACACGGTAGCGACCCGGGCTTCCGCGCTCGTGACAGCTGCGACGGTCTTGCATCGAACGGCGAACCGTGCTTAAGTCGCCCGCGGGTGGCTCGGACAGGGACCGGGCCGGGGAGTGTGAGGGGAGCAGTATCACCGCTGATGGCGCAGCTGCGCCGGCATTAGCCGGCCTACGGTTGACGTGGTTCAGGCGCGGGCCGCTGGCTCGCGTCGTCGTCGTGCTGGGCACCCTCGCCCTCCTCTTCACCTACGTCGTCCCGCCCGTGCGCGCCTTCCGCGCTCCCGCAGTCGACCACCGCGTGGCGCTCCCCGCGCTGCGCGTCCCCGCGTTCTCCTTCCCCCGCCTGAACCCGCCGAAGGCCGTCACCCCCGCGGCCCGTCACCAGTCGGCGGCGCCGTTCTCGATCACGCCCCACAAGGTGAAGACGAGGCATCCCGTCCCGGCGAAGCAGCGGGCGCGCAGAGTGCGGGTGCCCGTGATCACGACCCGCTACGTCACCCGGCCGCAGCCGACGCAGGCGCGGGCGGCCGCGAAGAGCAAGGCGAAGGACCCGTGGTCGAGCGCGCCGGTGGTCGACCAGACGACCGGCGCCGTGCCGGACCTCTCGGGCGCGGCAGTGGCGCCGGCGGCGGGGCAGCCGGCGACGACGACGCCGACCGACCCGGCCGCGACGACTCCCGCCTCCACGACGCCGGCCGAGACCACCCCCGCCGCGACGACGCCGACCGAGACGACGCCGACCGAGACGACGCCGCCCGTCGCGACGCCGACCGCGACGACCCCGGCCGATCCGGCGCCGACCGACACGGCCTCGGCGGACGCGCAGTCGCAGGAGACGCCGAAGATCGCCACCCGGGCAGACAGCGGCGGCGTGCTCCGCTCGCTCAGCAGCGCCAGGCCGAGCAACCCCCACCGCGCCGTCCGCTTTCTCGCGAGCGCGCGGTCGACGACGGGCGACCCGACCTCGACGACCCCGGGCACGCCGACCGACGGGACGGCGGGGACCGGCGACACGACCGACCAGAAGAAGACGATCGGCTCCGGCACGAACGGGTCGATCGAGAACAAGGACGGCCCCGAGAAGCAGCAGACCGTCGGCGGGCCGACCGAGCAGCAGCAGGACCAGCAGGACGGCCAGCTCAAGCTGACCGTCGACTCGAACGACAACTCGAACGCGGGCTCCGGGCTGCCGACGAAGTCGAACGGCACCACGACGATCACCGGCGGCGTGCCGACCCAGCAGCAGGTGGACCTCGGCGGGCTCGCGAAGCAGAACGACTCGCTCGGCGACGGGAGCCAGCTCGACCCGAACTCCACGGGCGACGAGGGCGACCAGAACGGCACCGTCCCGGGAGCGCCGAAGAACGACCCGACACCGCCCGGGGACAGCACGCAGACTCCGCCCGATCCGCAGACCGCGCCGCTTCCGAGCATGGCGAACGAGGCACCGCCCGAGCCGCCGGCCGGCCAGGCGAGCGCGCGGGGGCCGCCGCCGCTGACCCAGGCCGAGCTCGACGCCGCGGTCGCCCAGGCGATGGCGGAGTGGCGCGCCGACCTGCCCGACGCCAACTTCGAAGGCGTCACGGTCTCGATCGGCGACCTGCCCGACCTCGACCTCGGCCTCACCGACGGCAAGACGATCAAGATCGACCCGACGGCGGCCGGTTGGGGATGGTCCGGCGACGGGGAGCACATGGATCTCGCCACCGTCGTCATGCACGAGCTCGGGCACACGCTCGGCCTCGAGCACGGGGACGGGCTGATGGACCCGACGCTGCAGGCGGGCGAGACCGAGACGCCGGAGAGCACGACCGTCACGTTCGGCCACTCGACCAACGCCGACGCGCTGACCGCGGCGATGGCGGCGGAGAGCCTGCGCGGCGCGATCGCCGACAAGATCACGTCCGCGGTTCTCAACACGCCGCTCGCGTTCGACCTCGACAGCGTCAACATCGGCGGTGCGTTCACGTTGATCACGCCGCACGTCTCGCTGACGATCACCTCGGCCTCCGGCGGCGTCTACTCGGGGACGGCGACGATCACCTCCACCGGAACGGTGGCGGCGCCGGCGCTGACGATGGACGCGACGATTCCGGGCGGGCCGACGTTCAGCGCCTCGGCGACCACGGTCTCCGGGCAGTACGTGCTCGCGGACGAGGCGGCGAACCGCGGCACGCTGACGCTGACGGCGACCGGCCTCAAGTTCGCCGTCAGCACCTTCGCCTCGCTCGCCGCCGACTCGGTGACGCTCGTCTCGACCTACGACGGCACGACGAGCGAGACGAAGCTCGGCGCGACGAACGCCACCGCGACCGTCGCCGCCGGCGGCTCGACCGCG
>DASSSQ010000020.1:0-20283 GCA_035708405.1 Gaiellaceae bacterium | reverse complement strand
GCGGCCGCGTCTACGAGGTCGAGGGCGGGATCCCGCGCCTGCTCGACCCGACCGCGCCGGGGCTCGCCGAGAAGCTCGCGGAGATCGCCGGCTGGCCGGAGCTCGCGCGCGAGCAGGGCTGGTACGAGGCGGACGACCGGGTCGACGCGGCGCTGCCGTTCCTCAACTCGGAGCTCGGCTGGGAGGACCGCTCGTGGGGAGCGACCGAGCACGGCTTCCGGATCCTGCTCGACCGCTACGTCCGCCCCGGGACGCGCGTGCTCGAGCTCGGCGCGGCGAAGAGCTGGGCCTCGCAGCACCTGTTGCCGCGCGGCTGCGAGTACGTCGCCGCCGACCTCGTCGTCGACCCGCTGATCGGCCTCGGCCGCGGCGCCTTCTTCGAGAGCCGCGCCGGCCCGTACCTGCGCGTGCAGGCGGACGGCGAGCGGCTGCCGTTCGCCGCCGGCGCCTTCGACGTCGCGTTCTGCGTGGCGACGCTGCACCACGCGCTCGACCTCGGCGCGATGGTCGGCGAGCTGGCGCGCGTCACGCGGCGCGGCGGCACGGTCGCGGCGCTGAACGAGGGGACGCGGGCGCCCTACCGCGGCGGCGCGAACCCGGAGCAGGCCCACGAGAAGGAGCTCGGGATCAACGAGCACGTCCACACGCTCTGGGCCTACCTCTGGGCGTTCGCGCGGGCCGGCCTCGCGCCGGTGCGGCTCGAGTACGCCGAGGGGCCGCAGGAGCTCGCACGCCGGCGGATCGCCGGCAGGCTGCTGCGCGCCGGCCGGCTGCCGGCGACGCTCTGGGCGCTGAACGCCTATCCCTACTCGGGGCTGACGCTCTTCGCCCGGCGCGTCCGGGCGCGCGCGGCCGGCTGAGCGCCGCGCCCGTCCGCCCGTCCTCGTGGAGCTCCGCCCAGTCGCCCGAGTCGGTCGGCCGCTCGGGCGGCACCGAGACCTGGTGGAACGGCGCCCGCCGTCACGTAGACGAGCGCACCTGCGCCGACGTGTTCGGCTGCCGGGACGGAGCGGGGAGCTAACCCCGGCGCTTGCGCGCGCGGTCGAGCTCGCTCCAGGTCAGCGCGTTCGCGACGTCCGCCCTCGTGCACCAGGCGCGGCGGGCCTGGCCGACCCCGAACCGCGTGAACTCCTGCGAGCCGGCCTCGTGCGCGTCGGTCGAGACGACGAGCTTGACCCCCGCCTCGCGCGCCGCCCGGGCGTGCACGTCGGAGAGATCGAGCCGGTTCGGCTGCGAGTTGATCTCGAGGAAGGTGCCGGTCTCGAGCGCGGCGACGACGATCCGGCCGAAGTCGACCTCTGCGCCGGGCCGCCGGCCGAGCTTGCGCCCCGTCAGATGGCCGATGCAGTCGACGTACGGGTTCTCCATCGCGGCGCAGATCCGCTCCGTGGTCGAGCGCTCGCGCGCGGCGTGGATCGACGCGACCACCCAGTCGAGCTGCGCGAGCTGCTCGTCGGCCATGTCCAGGCTGCCGTCGGCGCGGATGTTCACCTCGGTGCCGCGGAGGATGCGGACGGGGACGCGCTCCTGCAGCGCCGCGATCTCCTCCCACTGCGCCTCGAGCCGGCCGTCGCGCAGGTAGTGCGAGTGGTCGGTGACCGCGTAGTACTCGTAGCCGCGCGCCGCCGCCGCCGCGATCATCTCGGCGAGCGTCGACTTGCCGTCGGCCGACCAGGTCGTGTGCGTGTGCAGGTCGCCGCGCAGGTCGGAGACCTCGACGAGCGCCGGCAGCGCGCCCGCACGCGCCGCTTCGAGCTCGCCGCCGTTCTCGCGCAGCTCGGGCGGGATGTAGGCGTAGCCGAGGAACGCGTAGAGCTCCTGCTCGCTCGCGAAGGCGTGGACGGCGCCGGTCTCGACCTCCGCGACGCCGTACTCGGAGATCGAGAGCTTGCGCCGCACCGCCTCCTCGCGCAGCGCCACGTTGTGCGCCTTCGAGCCGGTGAAGTGCTGCAGCAGGTTGCCGAACGACTCGGGCGGGACGACGCGCAGGTCGAAGCGGAGCCCGTCGTGGGCGACGACCGTCGCCTTCGTCGAGCCCTTCGCCGCGACCTCGGAGACCCACGCGAGCGTCGTGAAGTAGTCGACGAGCGCACCCGGGTCGCTCGCGGTCGCGATGATGTCGAGGTCGCGGACGGTCTCGCGCATCCGCCGCGCCGAGCCGGCGATCGAGACCTTGTCCGCCGCCGGGTGCTCGGCGAGCACGGAGACGACCGCCTCGAGCGCCGGCAGCGCCGTCCCGAGCAGCTCGCGCTTCGGCCCCGCCGGCTCGGGCTCGGCGGCGAGCGCCTGCAGGATCTTCTCCTCGCTCTTCGCGCCGAGCCCCTGCAGCGTGCGCAGCCGGCCGGCCGCCGCCGCCTCGCGCAGCCCGGCGACCGTCGTGACGTCGAGCTCCTTCCAGATCCGCCGCACCGTCTTCGGGCCGAGCCCGGGCAGGCGCAGGAAGAGGGTCAGCTCCTCGGGCACGGACTGCCTGCGCTTGGTCAGCGCCTCGATCTCGCCGCGCTCGACGACCTGGACGATCTTCTCCTCGATCGTCTTGCCGATCCCGCCGAGCTCCTTCGCCCGGCCCTCGAGCGCGAGCTGCGCCACCGGCCCCGCCTGCTCGCGGATCCGGTCGGCGGCCTTGCGGTAGGCGTTGACGCGGAAGTAGTCGGCGCCGTCGAGCTCCATCAGGTCGGCGAGCAGGTCGAACTGGGCGGCCAGCTCGGCGTTCCTGGGCAAGGTGGCAGCCACGACGGCGATGATACGGCCGTGAAGGCCGTCGTCTGCCTGCCGACCTACAACGAGCGCGAGAACGTCGAGCCGATGGTGCGCGCGCTCGGCGAGGTGCTGCCGGAGGGCGGCCGCGTGCTCGTGATCGACGACGGCTCGCCGGACGGCACCGGCGCGATCGCGGACGGGCTCGCCGCCGAGCTGCCCTGGGTCGACGTCCTCCATCGCGCACACAAGGACGGGCTCGGCCGCGCCTACGTCGCCGGCTTCGAGCGCGCGCTCGCGGGCGGCGCCGAGCTCGTGCTCGAGATCGACTGCGACTTCTCGCACGACCCGAAGGACGTGCCGCGGCTGATCGCGGCGGTCGAGGCAGGCGCCGACCTCGCGCTCGGCTCCCGCTACGTCGACGGCGGCGGCACGGCGAACTGGGGGCTCGTGCGGCGGCTGATCTCGCGCGGCGCCTCGCTCTACACGCGCGCGCTGCTGATGCCGGTGCGCGACGCGACCGGCGGCTTCAAGTGCTACCGGCGGAGCGTGCTCGAGGCGATCGACCTCGACGGGATCGAGGCCGCCGGCTACGTCTTCCAGATCGAGACGACCTACCGCGCGCTGCGCAAGGGATTCCGCGTCGAGGAGGTGCCGATCCGCTTCACCGACCGCACGCGCGGCCAGTCGAAGATGAGCCGCGCGATCGTGCTCGAGGCGGTCTGGAAGGTGCCGGCGTTGCGCCTGCGCGCGCTCGCCGGCCGGCTGTAGCGGCGGCTACCATGGCCGCCGATGCAGGACGTCACCGACAGCGACTTCGACGACGTCGTCCTCCGCTCGCAGCGGCCGGTCGTCGTCGACTTCTGGGCGCCGTGGTGCGGCCCGTGCCGCGCGGTCGCGCCGGTGCTCGAGCAGCTCGCGGAGGCCTACGGCGGCGCGGTCGAGTTCGTCAAGGTGGACATCGACGCGAATCCGTCCGCCGCGAGCCGCTACGACGTCCTCTCGATCCCGACGGTGATCCTCTTCGAGGGCGGCCAGGCACGCGAGACGCTCGTCGGCGCGCGGCCGCGCGCGCACTACGAGCGCGCGTGGTCTGCCTGGCTCGCGCCCGCCGCGTAGGCGCGCCCCGTGCTCCGGCTGCCGCAGTCGCCCCGCAGGCGCAGGCGGCTCGCATACGCGGGCGGCGGCGTCCTCGTCGCCGCCGTCGTCGCGGTGCTCGTCGCCGTGATCGGCAACTCGTCGGGGCCGAAGGAGGCGCCGCTGCACGAGGGGCAGGCGCCGCACGGCTACGCCGGCACGACGCCGATCCGCGCGACGCCGGCGGAGAAGCGGGCGGCAGCGCGCGTGCTGACGGAGTTCGCCGAGAGCGCGATCCCGCGGCGGCGGCTCGCGACCTCGTGGGCGCTCGCGACGCCGCACATGCGCGAGGGGACGAGCCGCGCGGAGTGGCTCAGGGGCAGCCTGCCGGTCGTGCCCTACCCGGCCCGCGACTTCCGCGCGATCGGGCTCACCTTCAAGGGCGCCTACACGGGCGGCGCGATCGACTACGACGTGCTCGTGCTGCCGCGCTCGCCGAAGGGCCAGCAGCAGGTCTACTCGTGCGAGCTCCTGCGGCAGCAGAGTCGCTGGCGGGTCGACTACTGCTACCCGCGCGCGACGCTCGGCTGAGCCTCAACGCTCGTCGAAGTGCGTCCAGCCGCCGAGCTCGACCGGCTCGCCGTCGAGCACGCAGAGAACGCCCTCGCCCTCCTCGCAGCGGCCGACGACGGGGAAGCCGTCCGGCTCGGGCACGGCGGCGAGCAGCTCGTAGTCCTCGCCGAAGCCGAGATCGGCGACGGTCGCGCCGGGCGCGAGCGGCACGCGGTCGAGCTCGAGCACGACGCGGCAGCCCGAGCGCGCCGCGATGTGGGCCGCATCGGCGGCGATCCCGTCGGAGACGTCGAGCAGCGCATGCGCGGTCGCCGCGAGCCGGCGGCCCTCGGCGAGCCGGATCGGCGGCCGCACGTAGCGCCGCTCGCGGAAGGCGGCGCCGGCCGCGCCGAGCGGCCCGCTGACGACGACGAGGTCGCCCGGCAACGCGCCGCCGCGGCCGGGCACCCGCTCGGAACGGCCGAGCGCGGCCACCGTCAGCAGCAGCGACCCGGCCCGCGTCGTGTCGCCGCCGACGACCTCGACGCCGGCCTCGGCGATTCCCTCGTACAGCTCCAGCACGTCCTCGACGGCCGTCTCCGCGGGCGCGCCGAGACTGACGACGAGGCCGAGCGGCTCCGCGCCCGCGGCGGCGAGGTCGCTGACGTTGACGGCGGCGGCGCGAAAGCCGAGGTCGCGCCACGAGATCCAGTCGAGCCGGAAGTGGACGCCCTCGACCAGCGTGTCCTGCGTGACGACGACGCCGTCGAGCTCGGCGACGTCGTTCTCGATCCGCCGCGCGAGGCCGCGCCGCTCGAGCTCCGCGAGGAGCCCGAACTCACCGAGCTGCGAGAGCCTCATCCACCACCCGCCGCAGCCCGGCCGCGTCGGCGACGGCGCGGATGACGGCGACGCCGGCCGCGCCCGCCTCGATGCAGTCGCGCGCGTTCGAGGCGTCGACGCCGCCGATCGCGACGACCGGGATCGAGACGGCGGCGCAGATCGCGGCGAGGCCGCCGAGCCCGATCGCGGCCGCGTCCGGCTTCGACGGCGTCGCCCAGACCGCGCCCGCGCCGACGTAGGTCGCGGCGCGCGCCTCGGCCTCGCGCGCCTCGTCGGGCGTCGAGGCAGAGAGGCCGACGACGAGGCCGGCCGCGAACGCGCGCTCGGCGCCCTCGTCGTCGCGGCCGAGGTGGACGCCGTCGGCGCCGAGCCGCAGCGCCGCCTCGACGTCGTCGTCGACGAGGAAGGTCGCGCCCAGGTCGGCGAAGCCGCAGCCGCGCTCGACGAGCTCGTCGGTCGTCGCGCCCTTGACGCGCAGCTGCACGACGTCGGCGCCGGCCGCGACCGCGCGCCGCGCCGTCTCCAGGTCCTCGACGAGGGCGTGCAGCTTCATCCTTCGACCCGCGCCAGGTCGTCGATCGTGTCCGGGTCGAGATTCCAGAGCGCGTCGTAGAGGCCGGCGTGGAAGCTGCCGGGGCCGCGCGCGTCCTCGGCCGCATGCTCGCCGGCGACGCCGAGCGCGACGAGCGCGGCGACCGCGGCGGCGAGCGGCGCGCCGACGGCCGCGAAGCAGCCGGTGAGCGCCGACGAGATGCAGCCCGTGCCGGTGACGGCGCCGAGCAGCGCGTGGCCGTTCGCGACACGGGCGACGCGCTCGCCGTCCGAGACGTGGTCGACCGGCCCGGTGACCGACGCGACGAGGCCGAAGGCGCGCGCCGCCGCGCGGGCGAGCTCGGCCGGGTCGCCGCCGGCGCCGACCGACTCGACGCCGCGCACCTCCGCGTCGACGCCCACGAGCGTCGCGACCTCGCCCGCGTTGCCGCGCAGCACGGTCACCGGCACCTCGTCGAGGATCCGCCGCGCCGTCTGCGTGCGGTAGCTCGTCGCGCCGGCGCCGACCGGGTCGAGCACGACCGGGATCCCGCGCTCGCCGGCCGCGCGGCCCGCGAGCAGCATCGAGTCGACCCAGAGCGGCTCGAGCGTGCCGATGTTGAGGACGAGCGCGCCGGCGAGGCCGACCATCTCCTCGACCTCCTCCTTCGCGTGCGCCATCACGGGGAGCGCGCCGATCGCGAGCGTCGCGTTCGCCGTCTCGTTCATGACGACGTAGTTCGTGAGCTGGTGGACGAGCGGCCTGCGCTGGCGCAGCTCGCCGAGCAGGGCTCCTGCAGTCATCGCCTTCCTTTCACGTGGAGAACGTCGACGGGGCCGTCGCCGGCGCCGATCTCGACGAGACCGTCGCGGACGGCGGCGGCAGCGGCGGCGGCGGCCGCGCGGGCGGCGGCCTCGAGCGACGCGCCGCGCGCGAGGTGCGCAGCGAGGGTCGCCGAGTGGGTGCAGCCGGCGCCGTGGGTCGCGGCCACGGCGTGCCGCTCGACCGCGATCTCGACGTGGCGCTCGCCGTCGAAGAGGTGGTCGACCGGGTCGGCGCCGTGGCCGCCGGTGACGACGACGGCCGGCGCGCCGAGCCCGACGATCCGCTCGGCGAGCTCGCGCCGGCTGCCCTCGCCGCCTGCGAGCACGACCGCCTCGTTCAGGTTCGGCGTCACCACGGTCGCGAGCGGGAAGAGCCGCGTCACGTACGCCTCGACGGCGTCGTCCTGGAGCAGCTTCGCGCCGGAGCTCGCGACCATCACCGGGTCGACGACGAGCGGCAGTGGATGCACCTCGAGCCACGCGGCGACGGTCTCGATCAGCGTGCGCGAGAAGAGCATCCCCGTCTTCGCCGCGCCGGCGCCGATGTCGTCGAAGACGGCGTCGAGCTGCGCGCGCACGAACTCCGGCGGCAGCTCGTGGATCGCGGCGACACCGACCGTACTCTGCGCGGTCAGCGCGACGAGCGCCGAGGTGCCGTGGCAGCCGGCGGCCGCGAACGCCTTCAGGTCGGCCTGGATGCCGGCGCCGCCGCCGGAATCGGAGGTCGCGATCGTGAGACAGACGGGCGGTGGCAGGTCGCTCCCTTCGCCGGCATGACCCGGATCAGGTTCGGCGGGTGTGTTCTCAGCCCCGCAGGGGCACCCCGGTCGAGCCAGCTTATCGGGACGTGTCAGGCTCGGGCAGCCATCGGCAATTCAAGCATGACGCCAGGCCGGGTCGGGTAACCGTGGCCGGAAGGCGCTCGGACGACTTGCATCCGAAGACGAGAGCCAGCATCCTGCGACAGGCAGGCATCGATCCATGACCGACTACGCCGAGCTCGCCACGAGGTATCTGATCCTGATCGAAGGCGGGCCGCCGTCGAACTTCTCGGCCTGGTCGCCGGATCTGCCGGGCTGTGTCGCCACCGGCGAGACGCTCGCGGAGGTCGAAACAGAGATGCGAGCGGCGATCAGGCTCCACCTCGAGGGTCTGGCGGCCGACGGAGGGTGGATCCCCGATCCGTCCGGCCCAGGCGTCTACGTCGAGCGAAGCATCCGCGTAGCCGCCTGAGGCTCGGAACGCCGCCTCCCTTATGACACAGTGTCACAAGGGACTCGGTGCCCGCTGCTGGCGCGCGCGGCGGGCACACTGGGGCGATGGCGGTCGAGACGGCGCCGTGGGCCGGGTTGCTCGAGGGCGAGGAGGTCGCGCACGTCGCGATCGAGCCGGCGCGGGCCGCGCGGACGGCACCGCTGCCGGCCGCGCTGCACCCGAAGGTGCGCGACGCGCTCGGGATCGACGCGCTGTACGTCCACCAGGCGGCCGCCTGGGAGGCGGCGGCACGCGGCGAGAGCCTGATCGTCACGACCGGCACCGCCTCCGGCAAGTCGCTCGCCTTCAACCTGCCGGTGCTGGACGCGATCGCGCGCGAGCCGAAGACGCGGGCGCTCTACCTCTACCCGACGAAGGCGCTCGCGCAGGACCAGGCGCGCTCGCTCGCCGCCTTCCGGGTCCCGCGCCTGCGCGCCGCGATCTACGACGGCGACACCGAGGCCGAGCGCCGCTGGCAGGTGCGCAAGTGGGCGAACGCGATCCTGACCAACCCGGACATGCTCCACGTCGGCGTGCTGCCGCACCACGACCGCTGGGGCGACGTGCTCGCGAACCTCCGCTACGTGATCGTCGACGAGGCGCACGTCTACCGCGGCGTCTTCGGCTCGCACGTCGCGAACGTGCTGCGGCGGCTGCGGCGGCTCGCGCGCGTCTACGGCTCCGAGCCGCAGTTCCTGCTCGCCTCGGCGACGATCGCGAACCCGGCCGGCCTCGCCGCGTCGCTGACCGGCGCGCCCGCGACCGCGATCTCCGACGACGGCGCGCCGCGCACCGACCGCACCGTCTGCCTCTGGAACCCGCCCCTGCTCGACGAGGAGCTCGGCGTCCGCGCCTCGGCGCTCGCGGAGGCCGCGCGGCTGCAGGCCGAGCTCGTCCGCCGCGGCCTGCGCACGCTCACCTTCGCGAAGAGCCGCAAGGCGGCCGAGCTGATCCACCGCTTCACCGCCGACCGGCTCGGCGACGCGTCGCGGCTCTCGCCCTACCGCGCCGGCTACACGGCGGCGCAGCGGCGCGAGATCGAGCGGCGGCTCGCGGACGGCGAGCTGCTCGGCGTCTCGGCGACGAACGCGCTCGAGCTCGGGATCGACATCGGCCTGCTCGACGCGGTGATCTCGGTCGGCTTCCCCGGCACCGTCGCCTCGCTGCGCCAGCAATGGGGACGCGCCGGCCGCCGCGGCTCCGGGCTCGCGATCCTCGTCGCCAGCGAGGACGCGCTCGACCAGTTCTTCATGCGCGAGCCGGAGGCGCTGCTCGGCCGGCGCGTCGAGGCGGCGATCCTCGACCACGAGAACCCTCGCGTCCTCGACGGCCACGTCCTCGCCGCCGCCTACGAGGCGCCGCTCGACGATGCCGACCGCGCCACCCTCGGCGACGTCGCACTCGACCGCGCCGCGGTGCTCCCCGGGCTGCAGCGGACGCCGCGCGGCTTCGTCTACGCGGGCCGCGACTACCCCGCCGCGCGCACCTCGCTGCGCGCCTCGACCGCCGACCCGTTCTCCGTCGTCGACGCGACGACCGGCGACGTGCTCGGCCTCGTCGAGCGCGAGCGCGCCTTCTCGACGATCCACGAGGGCGCGGTCTACCTCCACCTCGGCGAGCCGTGGCTCGTGCGCCGGCTCGACCAGGCGCAGCGGGCGGCGCTCGTGACGCCGTTCGACGGCGACTTCTACACGCAGGCGAAGAAGGAGACGCAGACCGAGATCGTCGAGCCGCGGCGCAGCGAGCGCCGCCTCGGCCTCGAGCTCGTCTTCGGCGAGGTCGCCGTCAGCGAGCAGGTCGTCGCGTACCAGCAGAAGTCGATCGCGACGCAGGAGACGATCGCGGAGGTGGCGCTCGACCTGCCGCAGACCTCGTTCGAGACCGAGGCGGTCTGGTTCCTCCCGGAGCCGCACCACCTGGCAGGGCTCGAGCAGATGCCGAAGCTCGTCTCGAGCCTGCACGCGGCCGAGCACGCGCTGATCGCGCTGTTGCCGCTCTGGGCGATGTGCGACCGCTGGGACATCGGCGGCCTCTCGACGAATGTCCACTTCCAGACCGGCCGCCCGACGGTCTTCGTCTACGACGGCCATCCCGGCGGCGTCGGCATCGCGCAGCGTGGCTTCGAGCAGTTCGAGGGCTGGGCCGCGGACACGGCGAAGCTGATCGCCGGCTGCCCGTGCGCGGACGGCTGCCCGTCCTGCGTGCAGAGCCCGAAGTGTGGCAACCTGAACGAGTACCTCGACAAGGGAGGCGGGCTGACGCTGCTGCGGCGCCTGCTCGCGGACGCGTGATCGAGGTCCGGCTGCTCGCCGACCCCGAGCTCGCGCGCGCGGACGCGGCGCTGCCGCTGCACCGGCTCGGCCAGCCGCGCTCGGAGTACCTCGTCGCCTGGGATGGCGTGGAGCCGGTCGGGCACGTCTGCGTCGAGTGGAGCGACCCGCCGGAGCTGCAGGACCTGTGGGTGCTGCCGGAACGGCGAAGCGGCGGCGTCGGCAGCGCGCTCGTCGCCGCGGTCGAGGCGGCGGTCGCGGCCCGCGGCGGCACGCGCCTGCGCCTCACCGTCGGCGCCGGGAACGGCGGCGCGATCCGGCTCTACCGGCGTCTCGGCTACCGGCGCACGCGGCGGAAGCCGCAGCAGATCCGGGGCACGATCGTGCTGCGCGGCACTCCGCTCGAGGTCGACGACACGCTGCTCGAGTACGCGAAGGCGATCGCGACGTAACCGGCGCGGCGGCTCCGGCGTTCCATCCTCGATGCTCCTCGCAACGGTCGCCATCCTCGCCGCGCTCGGACTGCCTGCGTTCATCGCCGCCTGCGTCACCCTGCGGCGTGCCGGCGCGCGACGAGAGCGGCGGCGGCAGGCGCTGCGGCTGCGGCTCTACCGGCGGCTCGCGGAGACGCAGTCCTGCGCCGACTGCGGCACCGAGCTCGAGCCGGACTACCTCTGCTGCCCCGGCTGCGGCGTCGAGCTGCGGACGCCCTGCAGCGGCTGCGAGCGCCCGATCCCCCTCGCCTGGAGCGCCTGCCCCTACTGCGGCTCGGGCCGCAAGCACCTCGCCCCGGTCACCGGCGCGCCGGCCTGAGCGCGCCTCCATACTCGCGGCATGAGCGCGGTCAGAGACGCGCGCGGCGGGACGCTCGTCGTCGGCGGCGGCTTCGCCGGCGCCTACGTGGCGCGACTGCTCGGGGCGCGCGGCGCGACCGTCGTCAGCCCGGAGAACTTCATGCTCTACACGCCGATGCTGCCCGAGGCGGCGTCGGGAACGCTCGAGCCGCGCCACGTCGTCGTCCCGCTCCGCGTCATGTGCCCGCACGCCGAGCTGCTGCTCGGCAGCGCGACCGCGCTCGACGAGCAGACGAAGACCGCGGAGATCGACACGGGCGCCGGCCGCCAGACCGTCCGCTGGCAGCAGCTCGTGCTCGCCCTCGGCGCGGTGCCGCGGACGCTGCCGATCCCCGGCCTCGCCGAGCACGCGCTCGGCTTCAAGTCGCTCGCCGACGCGATCGCGCTCCGCAACCACGTGCTGCGGCAGCTGGAGGCGGCCGCCGCGGAGACCGACCGCGAGGCGGCGGAGCGCAAGCTCGGCTTCGTCTTCGTCGGCGCCGGCTACGCGGGCGTCGAGGCGCTGGCGGAGCTGGCCGACCTCGTCCGCGACGCGCTCCGCGTCTATCCCGGCCTGCGGCCGCTGCGGCAGCGCTGGGTGCTCGTCGACATGGCGCCGAAGATCCTGCCGGAGATCCCGTCGCGGCTCGGCGACTACGCGGCGCGCGAGCTCGAGGGCCGCGGCGTCGAGATCCACGTCGGCACGAAGCTCGAGTCGGTGGACGAGAACGCGGCGACGCTCTCCGACGGCACCCGCGTCCCCGCCGAGACGGTCGTCTGGACGGCCGGCGTGCGGGCGAACCCGCTGCTCGCCGAGTGGGGCCTGCCGGTCGACGACCGCGGCCGCGTCGTCTGCGACGAGCTGCTCCGCGTCGAGGGCCGCGAGGACGTCTGGGCGCTCGGCGACTGCGCCCGCGTCCCGAACCGGGCGAGCGATCATCCCGACCCGCCCACGAGCCAGCACGCGCTCCGCCAGGCGCGGCGGCTCGTCGAGAACATGGGCGGCGACCCGCAGCCGTACGCCTACCGGATGCTCGGCCAGGTCGCGACGCTCGGCCGCTACAAGGGCGTCGCGGAGGTGCTCGGCCTGCGGATCCGCGGCTTCCCGGCCTGGTTCTGCACGCGGACGTACCACCTCTACCAGCTGCCGCTGTGGCAGCGGAAGCTGCGCGTCGTGATCGACTGGACGGTGTCGCTCGCCTTCCGCCGCGACGTCGCCGAGCTCGGGATGGTCGGCCATCCGGAGCGGCTCGACTGATCAACCGAGCCTGAACTCGCGCTTCACGGGATCTCAACAGCGCCGTCGTAGCGTCGGGCGCGGTGCGTCGACTCCCCCCGATCGCGGCAGCGCTCCTCCTCGGCGCCCTCGCCCTGCCCGCGTCGCGCGCCTCCGCCCGGCACACGCTGCAGGGCATCCACAAGATCCGGCACGTCGTCGTGATCATGCAGGAGAACCGCTCCTTCGACTCCTACTTCGGCACCTATCCCGGCGCGGACGGGATCCCGATGGACAACGGCAGGCCGAGCGTCTGCGTGCCCGACCCGGCGACCGGCCGCTGCGTGCGCCCGTACCACGACAGAAACGACCGCGACGGCGGCGGCCCGCACGGCCACGTCGACGCGATCCGCGACATCGACGGCGGCAGGATGGACGGCTTCGTCGCCCGCGCGCGTGCCGCCCGCCGCGAGGCGTGCAGGAAGCTCGACCCCGAGCAGCCGTGCCGCTACGACCGGCACACGCCCGACGTGATGGGCTACCACGACTGGCACGAGATCCCCAACTACTGGGCCTACGCGCGCCACTTCGTCCTCCAGGACCACATGTTCCAGCCGGACACCTCGTGGAGCCTGCCCGCGCACCTGTTCATGGTCTCCGCCTGGGCGGCGAAGTGCACGCGCAAGGGCGACCCGATGAGCTGCCGGAACGTGGTCGAGAACCCGACTTCGCCGCCCGGCGAGCCGCAGGACCCGACCGGCGCGAAGCCGGACTACGCCTGGACCGATCTCACCTGGCTCCTCCACCGCCGTCACGTGAGCTGGCGCTACTACGTCTTCAAGGGCAGCGAGCCGGACTGCGAGGACGACGCGATGCTCTGCAAGCTCGTCCCGCAGAACGCAAAGACGCCGGGGATCTGGAACCCGCTGCCGTGGTTCGACACCGTCCGCGAGGACGGGCAGCTCCGCAACATCGCCCCGTACGACGCCTTCCTGAAGGCGGCCCGCGCCGGCCGGCTGCCGGCGGTGTCGTGGATCGATCCGTCGCAGAAGGTGAGCGAGCACCCGCCGGCGCTGATCCGCACCGGCCAGGCGTACGTGACGGCGACAATCAACGCGATCATGCGCAGCCGCGACTGGCGCTCGACCGCGATCTTCCTCGCCTGGGACGACTGGGGCGGCTTCTACGACCACGTCGTGCCGCCGAAGGTCGACGCGAACGGCTACGGGCTGCGCGTGCCGGCGCTCGTGATCAGCCCGTACGCGCGCCGCGGCTACGTCGACCACCAGGTGCTCTCGTTCGACGCGTACCTGAAGTTCATCGAGGACGACTTCCTCGGCGGCGCGCGCCTCGACCCGAAGACGGACGGCCGCCCGGACCCGCGCCCGACGGTGCGCGAGAACGTGCCGATCCTCGGCGACCTGCGGGCGGACTTCGACTTCGCGCAGAAGCCGCGGCCGCCGTTCCTTCTGCCGCTGCACCCGCCGTTCAGCTGAGCCGCGTCACTTCGGCCCGTTCTCGGCGAAGCGCGCCGGCAGGCCGCGCCTCCCGAACCAGTCGACCATCGCGAGCTGCGGCGGTCGCTCGGTGCCGTAGTGCGTCGCGTCGATCACCGAGACCTGCGCGCGCTCGGCGAGCGAGCGGAAGCGGCGGTTCAGCTCCTGCACGGGCTCGAGCTCGCTGTAGGTGCCCGCGTTGCCGGTGACGTAGGTGGTCGTCCCGAGGTCGAGCGCCTCCTGCAGCACCTCGGGTCGCCCGCCGCCGCCGGCCGCGACCGCGACCCGGCCCGCGTGGCCGCTCGCACGGGTGAGCACGTGCACCGGGATGTCGTCGCCGAGGAAGGAGCCGAGCCGCGCGACAAGCCCCTCCAGCGAGAGCGGCGAGTCGCCGACCACCGCCTCGCCGGCCGGGAGCGCCGGGTCGGTGTGCGCGAAGTCGCGCGGCGCGTCCAGGCCGAGCCCGGCGGCAAGCAGCCGCGACGGCCCGAGCGTCGCGTGCTGGTCGAGCGGCTGATGGACGTGGTAGAAGCTGCAGCCCTTCTCCTGAAGCGCGGCGAAGCTCGCCCGCGCGAGCGGCTGGAAGCCCGGCCGGTCGGCGAAGTCGAGCGGGTGCTCGGAGAAGAGGAGCGTCGTCGGCTCGAGCGAGTCGACGATCTCGTCCGACGGGAAGACGCAGGTGACGGCCTGGTCGACGACGTCGCCGCCGCGTACCAGCAGCCCGTTCCAGCGGTCGCTGTATCCCGGTTCGACGAACTCCCGCCAGTACGGATCGGGATAGCAGTGCGCGTACAGGCCCGACCAGTCGTCGCGGGTCACGAGGTCGACGCGGAACTCGGCGTCCAGCGCCTGCACGACCTCGCGAAGCTCCACCGGGCGATCGTACTCCCGCCCCCGGACTTTCTCTAAAGCGCGCCCGTCGCCGTGCCGATCAACGCCCACATGCGGCAGCTTCTGCGCGAGCGGGTCGGGCCCGCCGCGGTCCTGACCGGCGCCGGCGGGGTCTTCCCCGGCGCGACCCTGTTCGCCGTCGGCCACACGCCGGCGCACTTCGGGACGACGCTGCACTTCCTCGGCGTCGGCGTCAGCGCGCTCGGCGCGATGCTCGCCGCGATGTGGCTGAACGCGGCCGGCGTCCGCCGCGGCGACGGCCGCACCGTGCTCGTCGGCACGGCGTTCACCGCGATGGCGGGCCTGCTCTCGATCCACGGCCTCGCAACGCCGGGCGTCGTGATCGGCGACAACGGGATCATCTCGCTGACCGGCGCCTTCACGCTGCCGGTCGGCGGCGCGCTGCTCGCGCTGACCTCGCTGCCCGCGCTGCGGCGCCCGCAGGGGATCCGCGCGCTCCTGCAGCTGCAGGTGGTCGCGTTCTGCGCGATCGTCGCGCTCGGCGCGGTCGGGATGGGGATCCCGTCGATCGTGCCGCCGGTGCCGAGCGCCGGCAGCCCGGCCGCGCTCGCGGCGCTCGGCGTCGGGATGGTCTTCTACGTCGTCCTGCTGCTGCGGGCGGTCAAGACCTACCAGCTGACCCGCCGTCCGGCCGACCTGCTGGTCGTCGTCGGCGTCGCCTGGCTGACCGCCGCGCTGCCGCCGGCGATGACGATGACCTGGGCCGATCTCGGCTGGTGGATCGGCCACGCCTTCGAGCTCGCCGGGATCGTGATCGTCGGCGGCACCGTCGCGCGCGACCTGATGCAGACGGCGCAGTCGCGCTCGCTGGTCGGCGACCTGCGCGCCGCCGAGCTGGTCGCGCAGGAGGAGGCCTACCTCGGCGCGCGCGTCCGTTCCCTGACCCTGCGCCTGCACGACAAGGACCGGTCGACCGAGGAGCACACCCGGCGCGTCGCGACGCGTGCCGTCCAGGTCGGCGAGGAGCTCGGGCTCGCGCCCGGCCGGCTGCGCCAGCTCGCGATCGGCGGCCTGCTGCACGACATCGGCAAGCTGCACGTCCCCGACCGGATCCTGCAGAAGCCGGCGCCGCTGACCGACGAGGAGTTCGCCGTGATCGAGCGCCATCCGGAGTGGGGCGAGCGCCTGCTCGGCGAGCTCGGCGGCTTCGGCGAGCCGGTGCGGCGGCTCGTCCGCAGCCACCACGAGCGGCTCGACGGCGGCGGCTACCCGGACGGCCTCGACGCGTCCCGCCTCGATCTCGACACGCGGATCCTCGCCGTCTGCGACGTCTACGACGCCCTCGTCTCGCCGCGCGTCTACCGCGGCGCGTGGAGCGAGGACCAGGCCCTGCGGCACCTCCGCGCCGACACGGGCTTCGACGCCCGGTGCGTCCGCGCGCTCGAGCGCGTGCTGGGCCACGACCTCGCGCCCGGGACTAGCGCAGGCGCTTCAACGCCTGCGCCAGCGACTGCCTAGTCGAGAGCACGCCCGCGAAGAGGTCGCCGTGGCGGCGAACGCGCTCGAGGACGACCTCCAGCGAGTAGATCGACGGGTTCAGCTTCCCTGTCACCTCGTCCCAGCGGAGCGGCGTCGAGACGGTCGCGCCCGGCTTCGGCCGCACCGAATAGGCCGACGCGATCGTCTTCCCCTCGCCGTTCTGGTTCGCGTCGATCAGCACGCCGCGGCGCTTCGCCCTCGACCACTCGGTCGTGACGAGGCCGCGGTGCGCGCGCGCGAGCGCGCCGGCGACGATCTCCGCGAACTGCCGGGTGTCGTCGTAGGTCGAGCGCCGCGCCACCGGCACGAGCACGTGGATCCCCTTCGAGCCGCTCGTCTTCGGGAAGCTCTCGAGCTCGAGCGCGTCGAGCGCCTGCTTGACGAGCAGCGCGACCTCGACCACCTCGCCGAAGCCGGCGCCCTCCGACGGGTCGAGGTCGAAGAGCACGAAGTCGGGCCGGTCGAGCCGGTCGACGCGCGAGTACCACGCGTTCATGTCGATGCAGCCCATGTTCACCATCCACATCAACGCCGCCTCGTCGTCGACGAGCGGCGCGCGGATCTTCCGGCGCCGCCGCGACGACTCCCGCGTCGAGACCTCGAGCTCGACGGTCTCGATCCAGTCCGGCATGTGGCTCGGCGCGTCCTTCTGGAAGAACGCCTTGCCGAAGGCGCCGTCCGGGTAGCGGCGCATCGTGAACGGCCGGCCGCGCAGGTGCGGGACGAGCACCGGCGCCACCTCGCGGTAGTAGTCGAGCAGGTCGCCTTTCGTGATCTGCTCGTCGGGCCAGAAGACCTTGTCGAGGTTGGAGAGCTTCACCTTCTTGCGGCCCCGGACGAACTCCTCGGCCATCGGCTCCTCCTTGCGCACCTCCGCCGCCGGCTTGTCGTCGCGCAGCCCCTGGTAGGACGGCTGGCGCAACCGGTTGTCGTGCGTCCACTCCGAGAACTCGATCTCGGCGACGAGCTTCGGCGTCACCCACTGGACGTCGCCGCGCCTGACCCTCGGCATCTTCGGCTCGGCCGGAAACGGCGTCGTCGCGCGGTGGAGCGGCCGCAGCTTTGCGAGCAGCCGCTCGATCTCCGCCTCGGTGAAGCCGGTGCCGACGTTGCCGGCCCACACGAGATCGCCGTCGCGCCGGACGCCGAGGACGAGCGAGCCGAAGGACTTCGCGCGGCGGCCGGAGCCTTTCGTGTAGCCGGCGATCACGAACTCCTGGCGGCCGTGCGTCTTCACCTTCAGCCAGCTGCGGCTGCGCCTGCCCTCCTCGTAGCGCGAGTCGGCGCGCTTGGCGACGATCCCCTCGAGCCGCTGCTCGCGCGCCGCGGCCAGCAGCGCCTCGCCGTCGTCGAAGGCCTCCGAGAGCTGGATCGACGCCGAGGTGCGCAGCAGCTTCGCGAGCCGCTCCCGGCGCTCGGCGAGCGGTAGCGCGACGAGCTCCGCGCCGCCCTCCTCGAGCAGGTCGAAGACGAAGTAGACGAGCCGCCCCGCGTCCTGCTGCATCGCCGAGAAGCTGGAGCGGCCCTCCCGGTCGAGCGCGCACACCTCGCCGTCGAGCACGCAGTCCGGCAGCTTCGAGAGCGCGTCCGCCACCGGACGGAAGCGCGCGGTCAGGTCGTTGTCGCGCCGGCTCCGCAGCCGCACCTCGCCGCCGCGCACGTACGCGATCGCCCGGTAGCCGTCCCACTTCACCTCGTGCAGCCAGCCCTCGCCGGCCGGCACCTCGGCGGCGAGCGTCGCCAGCATCGGCCGGTAGTCCTCGCGGCCCGGGCCTCCCTGCTCCTCGGCCTTGCGGATCAGCAGCCAGTTCTGCTCCTTGCCGTCGAGGTGCGCGGGCACGAGCGTCCACACGCCTTGCAGCCGCTCGCCGTGCAGCCGGAAGGTGAGGCCGCCGTCGCGCTTCTCCTCGATCGGCTCCCAGGTGCCGCCGTCCCAGATCTCGACGGTGCCGGCGCCGTACTGGCCCTTCGGGATCTCGCCGGCGAACTTCGCGTACTCGAGCGGGTGGTCCTCGACGTGGACGGCGAGCGCGCGGCCGTCCGGCTCGAGCGGCACGCCCTTCGGCACCGCCCACGAGGCGAGGACGCCGTCGCGCTCGAGCCGGAAGTCGTAGTGGAGCCGCCGTGCCGCGTGCTTCTGGACGACGAAAATCGGCGCCTTGCCGCGCTTGCGCGAGCCGAACGGCTCGGGCGTCTTCGCGCGGTCGCGCTTGCGCTCGTACTCGGAGAGCTTCGCCACCTAGGAAGCTTTACGCGCCGGCCGGCGCTTCTGCTGCTTCTTCGTGCGCGCGACCGACTCGCGCAGCGCCGCCATCAGGTCGACGACCTCGCCCTCCTCGGCCGCCTGCGGCTCCGGCAGCTCCTCGCCCTCGGCCTTCGCGTGGATCAGGTCGAGCAGCTGCTGGCGGTAGCGGTCGTGATAGCGATCGGGGTCGAACTTCTCGCTCAGGTTCTCGACCAGCGTCTTCGCCATGTCGACCTCGGCCTTGCGCAGCTTCGGGAGGTCGGGCGCGTCGGGCTCGCGCAGCTCGTCGGCGTAGTACATCGTCTCCAGCACGAGCGCCTTGCCGTAGGGCCGCAGCGCGGCGAGGTGCTGCTTGTTGCGGATCACGACCTTGGCGATCCCGACCTTGCCCGTGTCGGCGAGGGCGCGGACGAGCAGCGCGTACGGCTTCTCGGCGCCGTCCTGCGGCGCGAGGAAGTAGCCCTGCCGGTAGTAGAGCGGGTCGATCTCGGCCAGGTCGACGAAGTCGCAGATCTCGATCGAGTGCGTCAGCTCGATGTCGAGCCGGTCGACGTCCTCCTCGGTCACAGGCACGAAGCGGCCCTTCTCGACCTCGAACGCGCGAACGACGTCGTCCGGGTCGACGTGCTCGCCGGTGTCCTTGCGGACCTTGTCGTAGCCGATCGGCCGATGGCCCTCCTTCGTCACGAAGTGGAGCCTCAGCTCCTTCGAGGACGTGGCGGCGTGCATCCGCACCGGCACGCTGACGAGGCCGAAGGAGATCGTCCCGGACCAGATCGAGCGAGGCGGCATGCCCCGTGCGTCTCCGGCCGCCCGAAACGGGAAACGAGGTTTACGCAGGCTTGCAGCGGGCGAGACTCTGGTCCAGCGACGCGAGTCGCCGTGGAGCTTCTCCACCTGACGGGGGGTTAGGCGCTCGAGGCCGGTGCATACCGGCCTCGACGCGTCCGAGGGGCCGTTGAAAACCTTGTGGAAAGTGTGGATAGGCCGTTCGGCCTATTGACCCGGCCAAAAGAGCCATGGTCGTCCCGGACTAGGCGAAAACGCCCATGCCGCGGAACTTGGCGCGGCGGCGGCGGGGAAGCTCGTCCGGAGCGGTGCCGTCGACGAGCTCCAGGTTCTCGACGAGCGCCTCCTTGAGCAGGCGCGCCGCCTCGTCCGGATCGGCGTGGGCACCGCCGTCCGGCTCGGCGACGATCGCGTCGATCACGCCCAGCTCGAGACAGTGCTGCGCGTCCGGCTTGAACGCGGCGGCCGCCTTCTTCTTCTCCGCCGCGTCGCGCCAGAGGATCGCGGCGCACCCCTCGGGGCTGATCACCGAGTAGATCGCGTTCTCCTGCATCAGCACCGGGTCGGCGAGCGCGATCGCGATCGCGCCGCCGGAGCCGCCCTCCCCGATCACGCACGCGACCGCCGGCACGCGCAGGTCGGCCATCAGCGCCAGCGAGCGGGCGATCATCCCGCCCTGGCCGTGCTGCTCGGCGGCGACGCCCGGATAGGCGCCCGGCGTGTCGACGAGCGAGACCACCGGGAAGCCGTGCCGCTCCGCCAGCTCCATCACGCGCATCGCCTTCTTGTAGCCCTCCGGGTACGGCATCCCGAACTGGCGCTTCGTCCGCTCCTGGATGTCGCGGCCCTTCTGGTTGCCGAGCAGGACGACCGTGCGGCCGTCGAGCTTGCCGAGCCCGGTGACCATGGCGCCGTCGTCGGCGCGGCTGCGGTCGCCGTGGAGCTCGAACCAGTCGTCGAGGATCCGCTCCACGTAGTCGAGCGTGTACGGCCGCTCCGGGTGCCGCGAGAGCTCGACCCGCTCCCAGATCTGCTCCGCTGTCGACTCGTCCGGCTCCGCCTGGATCCGCTCGAGCTGCTTCTGCAGCCGGTCGAGCTCGCCGGAGAGCCGCGCGCCGCGCAGGAGCGGCAGGCTCGCGAGCCGGGCGAGCCGTTCGCGCAGCCGCAGCTCGGCCTCAGTGGGCGCCAACGCGGTCCCTCCCGAAGAGCCGCAGCAGGGTCGCGACGCGGTCGCGCAGCTCGGGCCGCGGCACGATCGCATCGA
>DASSSQ010000019.1:0-12649 GCA_035708405.1 Gaiellaceae bacterium | reverse complement strand
GAAGACGAGCAGGTTCTGCTCGACCGTCAGCGTCACGTCGAGGTTGTCGAGCTGCGGCGTCACGCCGAGCTGCGCCCGCGCCTGCTTCGACTCCTCCGGCATCCGGAAGCCGAGCACCTCGAGCTCGCCCTCGTCGGCGATCGACTGCCCCGTCAGCATCCGCATCGTCGTCGACTTCCCGGCGCCGTTCGGCCCCAGCAGGCCGACGCACGTCCCGGCCGTCACCGAGACATCGAGGCCGTCGACCGCGGTGATCTGCCCGTAGCGCTTGACGACGCCGCGGAGCCTGATCGCGAGCTCGCTCATCCGGCCGAGGCTAGTACACGCGTCCGCAAGTTCAGGCCGGTTCCCGGCGGGGTCTCGCCGCCCGTGGCCGCGTCCTCGGTTGCCCCGGTAGCTTCGGCTACCGGGGGCGCCCTGCGTCCTTGCCACGAACGACGAGCCACACGCCGGATAACCGACCCAACTTGCAGACAGGTGTACTTCGGTCAGGAGACGAGCCGGCGAGCCTCCGCGAGCGACGTCTCGAGCGGCCACGTCCGACCCTCGTCCCGCGCGCGCTCGACCTCGTCCTCGGGCAGGTCGAGCCGGGCGAGGATCCTGACGAATGCGCGCCGCTCGCCCTCGGGGACGTGACCGCCGATCGCCGCGAAGGCGACCTCGGTCGCGCCGATCAGGCGCGCCGCCAGCATGCCGTCGCCGTCGCATGCCGCGAGCTCGGACGCGACGGCGAGCGTGTGCGCGAGCAGCAGCGTGTGCCCGAACTCCTCGGCGAGGTCGACCGCCTCTCGCAGGAGCGCCCGGGCCCGGTCGACGTCGCCGAGCCGGAGCACGGTCGGCGAGAGATTCGCGAGGGAGACCGCAAGATCGAGCGGATCGTCGATCTCCCGCTGGAGCGCGATCGCACGCTCGCCGTACTCGACCGACCTCGCGAGCTCGTCCCGCTGGTCGGCGATCGCCGCGAGGTTCGAGAGGGCGACGCCCTGGCGCACCCTGTTTCCGAGCTGGTCGAAGCGCAGGGCCGCCTCCTCGTACAGCGCCCACGCCTGCTCGAGGTCGCCCTCGGCCACGGCGACGCCGCCGAGCTCCGCCACGCATCTCGCAGCCTCCTGCTCGTCGCCGTGCGCCCGGTAGATCGCGAGGGCCTCGTTCCACTGGTCGCGGGCGCGCGCGCTGTCGCCCTGGTGGGCGGCGAACGTCGCTGCCCCGTTCAATGCCGCCGCGTGCAGGGTGGGCTCGACCCGTGCCTCCACGGCCGCGTCGAATGCCGCCCGCCCCTCGACGAAGCGGCCGCGCACGAGCCAGAGCCAGCGCTGCGCCACCGCGATGCGGACGACGGTGTCGCCGTCGCCGGCCGCGGTCGCCCATTCGAACGCGGCGCGGAGGTTGTCGGCCTCCCGCTCGAGGATCGCCATGCCCTCGGCCTCCACCACGCCGCCCTGCAGGATGAGCGGCCAGGCGCCTTCCGCGACCTCCACGTACCGTGCCGCGTGGCGCCGGCGCAGGTCGTCGACCTCGCCGCGCTCGTGGAGCCGGGCGTGCGCGTACTCCCGGATCGTCTGCAGGACCGTGAAGCGCTCGCCGCGGCGGCGGACGAGGCTCGCCTCGACGAGCGCGGCGAGCGGCTCGCCCGCGTCCGTCCCCAGCACCGCCTCGAGGTCGTCGAGCTCGAACCCGCCGGCGAAGACGGCCAGTCGGGCGAGGAGCGCCTGCGCCGGCCCGGGGAGCAGCGCGAAGCTCCAGTCGAGCGTCGCTCGCAGCGCCTGCTGGCGCGTCGGCAGGTCGCGTGCTCCGCCGACGAGCACGTCGAGCGCGTTCTCGAGCCTGACCTCGAGCGTGCGCAGGGGCAGCACGCGCACCCGGGCGGCCGCCAGCTCGAGCGCGAGCGGTAGCCCGTCGAGGCGCGCGCAGATCCGGGCGACCGACGGCGTCGTCTCCTCGGTGAGCGCGAACTCGGTGTCGACGGCCGACGCGCGTGCGGCGAAGAGCGCCTCCGCCTCGTGCGCGGGCAGCGGCGGCACGGCGTACTCCTGCTCCCCGCTCACCCGCAGCGGGACGCGCGACGTCGCGAGCACGCGCAGGCGCGGTGCGCTCGCGAGCAGCTCCGCGAGCGCGGGTGCCGCGTCCGCCGCGACCTGCTCGAGGTTGTCGAGCACGAGCAGAAGCGACGAGTCGGCGAGACGCGCCTCGACCGTGTGCGCCTCCTCTCCGAGCACCTGCCCGATCGTCGGCAGGATCAGCCCGGCGTCGTGGACGTCCGACAGGTCGACGAAGGCGGCGCCGTCGCGCGACTCGTGCGCGAGCCGCTCCGCGACCGCCAGCGCGAGCCGGGTCTTGCCGGCCCCACCGGGGCCGGTGAGCGTGACGAGGCGGACGCCGTCGCGCGCGAGGATCGCCTCGACCGCGGCGATCTCGAGCCGGCGGCCGACGAGCGGCGTCGCCGGCGCCGGCAGGCGCGGCCGGGCCGCCGTCTCCCGCCGCTCGAGCGTCAGCGCCGGATCGTGCCGGAGGACGGCGCGCTCGAGCTCGCGGAGCGCGGGCCCGGGCTCCACGCCGAGGTCGTCGGCGAGGGTACGGCGCGCGTCCCGGTAGGCGGCGAGTGCGTCCTCTTGCCGGCCCGACCGGTAGAGGGCGAGCACGAGCTGCTCGCGGAGCCGCTCGCGATACGGCTCGGCGGCGACGAGCTCCTCGAGCTGCGGCACGACCTCGCGGTGCTCGCCGAGCGCGAGGCGGGCGTCGACCCGCAGCTCGAGCGCCTGCAGCCGCAGGTCCTCGAGCCCCGAGGCGGCGGCGCGGACGGGGCTGTCGCCGAGGTCGCCGAGCGCCTCGCCGCGCCAGAGCGCGAGCGCGGCGGCGAGCAGCTCGTCGGCGCGGCCCGGCGCGCCGTCCGCGAGCGCGGCCCGTGCCTCGGCCAGCATGCGCTCGAAGCGCGCGACGTCGAGCTCGTCGGGCTCGACCAGTAGCCGGTAGGAGGCCCCGCGTGTCTCGAGGCGCTCGGCCCCGACCGCGCGCCGCAGGCCGTGCACGTACACCTGGAGCGAGGCGATCGCGCTCGGCGGCGGCCGCTCGCCCCAGAGGACGTCGACGAGCCGCTCGCGGGGGACGGCGGCCCCCCGCCGCAGGAGCAGCTCCGCGAGCAGGGCGCGCTGCTTCGGGCCGCCGAGCGCAAGCGCGGCGCCGTCGCCCATCACCTCGACCGGACCCAGCAGGCGGAACTCCGTCCCGACCCCTCCCAAGAAAGACCCAAGCGGATCTTAAGCGGCTCCCCCGATCGTCACCAGCGTCCCGTCGAGAAAAGGAGCAAGCAGATGATCCGTGCAGGAGACAGCATCCACAACCCGGTCACCGGCGAGCGCATCGTCTTCCGCCAGACCGCCGCCGACACGAACGGCGAGGCCGTCGTGATCGAGACGTTCGTCGAACCGGACGGCTTCGTCGCCGCGGCGCACGTGCACCCCTCGCAGGAGGAGCGCTTCCAGGTGCTCCGCGGCACCGTCGGCTTCAAGGTCGGCCGCACCGAGCAGATCGCGGGCCCGGGGACGCACGTGACGGTGCCCGCCGGCACGCCCCACCGCTTCTGGAACGCGGGCGACGACGTCGCGCAGTTCGTCTGCGAGATCCGGCCCGCGCTGCAGTTCGAGTCGCTGCTCGAGACGATGTTCGCGCTCGCCGCCGACGGCAAGACGAACCGCAAGGGCATGCCGAACCCGCTACGGCTCGCCGTGATCGCGAACGCGCACTTCGACACGGTGCGGCTGCCCTTCCCGCCCGCCGCGCTGCAGAAGCTCGGCCTCGTCCTGGGCGCCCCGCTCGGGCGGGTGCTCGGCTACGGCGCCGTCTACACGCCCGCCGACGTGGCCGGCGAGGCGGTCCCGGCGTGAGGTCGCTCCGCCGGCGCCTCTTCCTCGTCGCACTCGTGCTCGCCCTGCTCGTGCTCGCCGGTGCCGGCGCCCTCGTCGGCACCGGCCGGCGCCTGCGCCCCGCAACCAACTGAACGGAAAGGAGACCGCAATGAATCTCGTCAAGCACCGGCCGCTCCTCCTGCCGGCAGTCATCGCCGTCGCGCTCTGGATCGGCGGCCTCGTCGTCACGAACACGCTCAGCGACAGGATCCCCCATCACCCGACCGATGCGCAGCTCTATACGTGGGTGCAAGGGAACCAGAACCCGATCCTGATGGGCGGCTGGCTGTGGATGCTCGGCTGCCTCTCGCTCGTCTGGTTCGCGGCCGTCCTCCGTGCCCGGCTCGCGGAGGCGGAGGGCGGACAGCACACGTACACGACGCTCGCCTTCGGCGGCGTCTCGATCGCCGCCGTCTTCGGGCTCCTGATCCCGGCCGGCGACATGGGCGCCGCGATCGACCACGACAGCATCAGCGCCGCCACGGCCGGGATGCTGCACAACAGCACCGACATGTTCTTCATCGCGGCCGAGCTGGCCCTGATCCTCTTCTTCGTCGGCACGGCCGTCGTCGCGCTCCGCACGGGCGCCCTGCCGAAGTGGTGGGCGCTCTTCGCGCTCCTGATCGCGGTCGTGCTCGTGATCGGGCCGATCGGCTGGGCGGCGCTCACCTTCGGCACGCCCGTCTGGCTCCTCGGCACCGGCCTGATCGTCGGCTCGACGCCGCGGCGGCGCGCTCGCGCCGTCCCCGCCGCCGCCGTCTGATGCGAGCCGCGCCCGCGTGGGCGGCGCCCTGCCGCCCGCGCGGGGCGCGGTACGGTGCGGCATGTCCTGGGGTCGGCTGAGGCGCTTCGGAGCGGAGCGGCAGCTCGCCGTCGACCTCGGCACCGCGAACACCGTCGTCTACCAGCCCGGCAAGGGCGTGATCGCGTTCGAGCCGTCGGTGGTGGCAGTCGACGAGCGCTCGGGCGAGGTGTACGCGGTCGGCGCCGAGGCGCGCCGCATGATCGGCCGGACGCCCGCGCACATCACGGCGACGCGCCCGCTCCGGCACGGCGTGATCGGGGACTTCGAGATGGCCGAGCAGATGCTCCGCTACTTCATCCGCTCGGCGGCGCGGAGGATCGGCGCGGGCGCCGAGGTGATGGTCTGCGTCCCGAGTGGGCTGACGCAGGTCGAGCGGACGGCGGTCGAGGAGGCAACGATCGCCGCCGGCGCAGCGCGGGCGTACCTGATCGAGGAGCCGCTCGCCGCGGCGATCGGCGCCGGCCTGCCCGTCGCCGACTCGGTCGGCTCGCTCGTCCTCGACGTCGGCGGCGGCACCGCCGAGATGGCGGTGACGGCGCTCGGCGGCATGGTCGTCTCGCACTCGGTGCGCGTCGGCGGCTACGACCTCGACGAGGCGATCGTGAAGCTGCTGCAGGACACGAGCCGACTGCTGATCGGCCAGGAGCAGGCCGAGGCGGTGAAGCTCGAGATCGGCGCGGCGCGCGGCGGCGGGACCGCGACCACGCAGGTGGCGGGCCGCGACCTCGGCACGGGGCTGCTGCGCCGGACGACGGTCGACGCGGAGGCGGTCGTCGCCGCGCTGCAGCGGCCGCTCGACCAGATCCTCGAGGGGCTCGAGCTGGTGCTCGAGCGGACGCCGCCGGAGCTCGCCGCCGACATCGCCGACCGCGGCCTCATGCTCGTGGGCGGCGGCGCGCTGCTGCGCGAGTTCGACGCGTTGATCCGGCTGCGCACGGGGCTCGCGGTGACGAAGAGCGAGGACCCGCTGACGACGGTCGCGCAGGGCGCCGGGCTCGCGCTCGAGAACGCCGAGACGCTGGCGGTCGCGCACGCACGCGGCCGCGGGCGACGGCGCCGGCGCGCGTAGAGTCGCGGGGTGAACCGGGCACTGCCTCTCCTCACGAGCCGCGACCTGCGCGCGACGCTCGCCTTCTACGAGCGGCTCGGCTTCCGGAACATCGGCGCGCCGCCCGAGGAGTGGGACTACCTGATCCTCGAGTGCGACGGCGGCGAGCTCCACTTCACCGGGACGCTGCTCGGCGAGCGGCCGCCCGGCACCTGCTTCGTCTACACCGACGACGTCGACGCGATCTACGAGCGGTGGCGCTCGGGCGCGGGCGATGCGGCGCGCTTCACCCCGCTCCGCCATACCGACTTCGGCATGCGCGTCTTCTGGATGTACGACCCGGACGGGAACGAGATCCGGGTCGGCTGGCCGCCCCGGTAGTGAACGAGGCGGCCCGGTGTCGAGCCGCCTCGTCGGAACTCACTCATCTCGTCTCCCGTCAGAGCAGCCAGATCAGGAGGAGGATGATGATGACGAGCAGGAGCACGCCTCCGCCGATGTACATACGTCACCTCCTTCGTCCGTAGGGGCAACGCTTCTAACGGCCGAGAGGCCGAAAAGGTCACGCACCTTGACCGGCGGCGCGCGGCGGTGCATAGTCGCCTGATTAATGGGGCAGATTGTTCCCCATAACTGGGAGGCGGTCGACGCGGCGATCGCGGGCGGCCTCGAGCGGTCGCTCTCGTTCCTCGAGGCGCTCGTCGCCGAGCCGAGCGTCGTCGGGAACGAGGCGGGCGCGCAGCGCGTCGTCTCGGCGGAGCTCGCGCGGCTCGGCTTCGCCGTCCGCGAGCTCGAGGTGCCGGCGGGGATCGAGGAGCGTCCCGGCTCGGGCGTGCCGCAGCTCCCCTACGCCGGCCGTCCGGTCGTGGTCGGCGAACGGGCCGGCCACGGCCGCTCGCTGCTCGTCAACGGGCACGTGGACGTGGTGCCGCCCGGCGCCGCCGACCTGTGGCCGGGCGACCCGTTCGCGCCGCGGCGCGCGGACGGCTGGCTGCACGGGCGCGGCGCCGGCGACATGAAGGCGGGCTTCGCGACCGCGCTGCTCGCGATCGAGGCGCTCCTCGCCGAGGCGCCCGACTCCATCGCCGGGCCGCTCTCGTTCGTCTCCGTCATCGAGGAGGAGTGCACGGGCAACGGCACCCTCGCCGCCGCCCACGCCGGCGTGCTCGCGGACGCGGTGCTGCTCCCCGAGCCGACGAACCTCGAGCTGATGCTCGGCGGCATCGGCATCCTCTGGCTCGAGCTGACGCTGCAGGGCCGCTCGGCGCACGCCCACCTGCCGCAGGACGGCTCGAACGCCGTCTCGCTCGCGCTCCCGCTGCTCGAGTCGCTGCGCGCGCTCGAGGCCGAGATGAACCCGGACGGCGACGGCCGCCACGCGCTCAACATCGGCACGTTCCACGGCGGCGACTGGCAGTCGAGCGTGCCCGGCGTCGCGCGGATCGGCCTGCGGATCGGCTTCCCCGCCGCGTGGCCCGTGGCGGACGCGCAGGCGCGCGTGACCGAGGCGGTCGAGCGAGCCGCACGTGCAGACGGCTGGCTCGCCGACCATCCGCCCGCGCTCCGCTTCAACGGCTTCCGCGCCCAGGGCTACGAGCTCGACGAGGGACACGAGCTGGTGCGCGAGCTGTCCGCCGCCCACGCCGAGGTGGCCGGCGCGCCGCCCGCAATCGCCGACGGGACGGCGACCACCGACGCGCGCATCTACCTGAACCAGTTCGGCGTGCCGGCGATCTGCTACGGCCCGCGCGTCCGCAACATCCACGGGATCGACGAGGCGGTCGAGATCGAGAGCATCGCGACCGGCGCCCGCGTGCTCGCGCGCTTCATCGCCCGCTACTACGGAGCGGCGGCATGATCGAGCTCGCGCCCGCCGGCGGCGTGCTGCAGCCGCTCGAGCTCCGCCGCGCCGAGGAGCAGCTCGCCGAGCGGTTCGTGACGGCGATCGCGCTCGGCGAGTTCGTGCCGGGGCAGCGGCTGCCGTCGGAGCGCGCGCTCTCGGCGCAGCTCGGCGTCTCGCGCAAGACGATCAGGGGCGCGCTCCACTCGCTCGCCGACGCCGGCTACGTCGTGATCGCGCGCGGCCGGAACGGCGGCGCCGTCGTCAAGGAGGACTGGCTCCCCTCCTCGGGCGAGATCGTGCGGCGCACGCTCGGCGAGAGCTGGGAGGCGTTCGAGCAGCTGTTCGATCTGCGCCACCTCGTCGAGCCGCTGATCGCGCGCACCGCGGCCGGCCGGCGCGACGACGATGACGTCGTCCGCATCGTCGCGGCGTGCGATGCCTACGACGCGGCCCCTGACCGCGAGGCCTCGCGCGCCGCCGACGCCGCGCTCCACGCCGCGATCGCCGACGCGACCAAGAACGTGCACCTGGCGGCGCTGAGCCGGCAGATCCGCGTCCAGGTGAGCCTCGGCTTCAGCTCCGAGCCGTACACGCCGGCGATCAGGGAGCGCGCGATCGCCGACCACCGGGGGCTCGTCGAGGCGGTCGCCGACCGCGACGCGCCGGCCGCGGAGGAGATCGCGCGCGAGCACTTCCTGCTCACCGAGGACGCGCTACGCCGCCTCGCGCGGAAGGTGAAGGTGACCCGTTGAGCGTCCGCGCGCGCTACGTCGTGACACGCGTCGGCCTGACGATCCCGACGCTGCTCGCAATGAGCGTCTTCGTCTTCCTGCTCATCCGCCTCGTGCCCGGCGACCCGGTGCGCACGATGCTCGGCTTCCGCGCGACGCCCGAGAACGTGCGCACGATCCGGCACGAGCTCGGGCTCGATCGGCCGCTCCTCTCGCAGTACTTCAGCTGGCTCGGCGGCATCTTCCACGGCGACCTCGGCCAGGACTACATCAGCCACGAGTCGTTGACGCAGCTCCTGCGCGAGCGGATCCCGGTGACGCTCGAGCTGACGATCGCGTCGATGGCGCTCGCGCTGCTCGTCGGCGTGCCGCTCGGCGTGATCGCCGCGTCGGGGCGGCGCCTCGGCAAGGCGACCGCGAGCGTCTTCACGATCGCGGGGATCAGCATCCCCGACTTCTGGCTCGGGACGATCCTCATCCTCGTCTTCGCCGCGAAGCTCGGCTGGCTGCCGCCGACCGGCTACGTGCCGTTGTCGGAGGACCCGCTCCAGAACCTGCGCTACATGACGCTGCCGGTGCTGACGCTCGCGACCGGCGAGGCCGCGTACATCCTCCGCACGACGCGCGCCTCGATGCAGGAGACGCTCGAGCGTCCCTTCGTCACGTTCCTGCGCGCGAAGGGCCTGCGGCGCAAGGCGATCGTCTACAAGCACGCGCTTCGCACCGCGTCGCTGCCGATCGTGACGGTCGCGGGCATCCAGTTCGGCGTGCTGCTCGGCGGAGCGATCGTCGTCGAGACGCTCTTCGGCCTGCCGGGCGTGGGCAAGCTCGTCGTCACCGCGATCAACCAGCGCAACTACACGGTCGTGCAGGGGAGCGTGCTCGTGATCGCGGCCCTCTTCATCGTCGTCAACCTCGTCACCGACCTCCTCTACGGCCTGCTCAACCCGCGCCTCGGAGGCGAGCGCACATGACTGCCGCGACCGTCGCGCTGCGGCACGTGCGCCCGCGGGAGCTGACCGCGCGCCTCGGCGGCCGGCAGGCGGCGGCCGGGATCGGGATCCTCGTCGTGCTCATCCTGGTCGCGCTGCTCGCGCCGGTGCTCGCGCCGCACTCGCCCGACGCGATCGACGCCGACCACATCCTCGCCGGGCCGAGCTGGTCGCACCCGTTCGGCTTCGACGCGCTCGGCCGCGACGTGCTCTCGCGCGTCCTCTTCGCCTACCGCGCGTCGCTCGGCGTCTCGATCGGCGCCGTCGCGCTCGCGCTCGCGCTCGGCCTGCCGATCGGCATCGTCGCCGGCTACTTCGGCGGGGTCGTCGACAACCTCCTGATGCGGCCGATCGACCTGCTGCTCGCGCTGCCGGCGCTGCTGCTCGCGATCTCGCTGATCTCGATCACCGGGCCCGGCGAGCTCGTGGCGCTGTTCGCGATCGCGACGATCTACTTGCCGATCCTCGCGCGCGTCGTCCGCAGCTCCGTGCTCGCCGTCAGCCGGGAGCTGTACGTCGAGGGCGCGCGCGCCCGCGGCGTCTCGCACGCGCGGACGATCTGGAGCCACGTCGTGCCGAACGCGCTCGGCCCCGCCGTCGTGCAGGCGAGCGTGCTCGCGGGCTTCGCGCTCCAGATCGAGGCGGCGCTCTCGTTCCTCGGCCTCGGCGCACAGCCGCCCACGCCGTCGCTCGGGCTGATGCTCGCCGACGGCTACCAGGTGCTGCAGCAGGCGCCGTGGGCCGACATCTTCCCCGGCCTCGCGATCGCGATCACCGTCGTCGCCTTCAACCTCGTCGGCGACGGCCTGCGCTCGAAGCTCGACCCGAGGGGGATCAGCGGGTGAGCGTCCTGCGCCTTGACCACGTCTCCGTCCTCTACGGCCGCGTGTCGGCCGTGAGCGACGTGTCGCTCGCGGTCGACGAGGGCGAGATCTTCGCGCTCGTCGGCGAGTCGGGCTGCGGCAAGACGACGCTCGCGATGTCGATCATGGGGCTGCTGCCACGGGCGGCGGCGGTCGCGGGGACGATCGAGTTCCTGGGGCGCGATCTGACGGCGCTCGGCGAGGAGGAGCGCGCGGCGTTGCGCGGCGACCGGATCAGCATGGTCTTCCAGGATCCGGCGAGCGCGCTCGACCCCGCGTTCTCGGTCGGCGAGCAGATCGCCGAGACGATCCGCGCGCACAAGCGCGTCGGCCTGCGCGAGGCGAAGGCGCGCGCGCTCCGCCTGCTCGAGGAGGTCGGCATCCCCGACGCGCCGCGGCGCTACCGCGACCCGCCGCACCGCTTCAGCGGCGGCATGCAGCAGCGCGTCGTGATCGCGACCGCGCTCGCGAACGAGCCGGCGCTCCTGATCGCGGACGAGCCGACGGCGGCGCTCGACGTGACGATCCAGGCGCAGATCCTCGACCTGATGCGCGAGCTTCGACGCCGCCACCGCACGACGATCCTGCTGATCGCACACGACTTCGGCGTCGTCGCGCAGCTGTGCGACCGCGCCGGCGTCCTCTACGCGGGCCAGCTCGTCGAGGTGGCGCCGGTCGGCGCCCTCTTCGCCGAGTCGCGCCACCCGTACACGGCCGCGCTGCTCGGCGCGCTCCCGAGCGCGGAGCACGCGCGCGGCGCGCTGCCGGCCGCGCCCGGGCAGGTGCCCGACCTCGTGTCCCCGCCGCCGGGCTGCCGCTTCCAGCCGCGCTGCCCGCTGCGGCGCGCGGAGTGCGACCTCGTGCCGCCGCTCGCGCCGGTCGGCGACCATCTCACCGCCTGCTGGGCGACGCCCGAGACGCAGGCGCTCGGCCGGGAGCTCGCGATCGCCGGAGGCGGCGCGTGAGCTGCGAGCTCGTCTCGACGGAGGGGCTGACGCGCGACTTCGCGGTCGGCCGCGGCCTCGGCGCGACCCGGACGCTGCGCGCGGTCGACGGCGTCGACCTCGAGGTGCGGAAGGGCGAGATCCTCGGCGTCGTAGGCGAGTCCGGTTCCGGGAAGAGCACGCTCGGCCGGCTGCTCCTGCGCCTGCTCGAGCCGACGAGCGGCCGCATCCTGTTCGACGGCGCCGACCTCTCGCGCCTCGACCGTCGCGGCGTGCACGCGTTCCGCCGCCGCGCCCAGCCGATCTACCAGGACCCGTACAGCTCGCTCGACCCACGCTGGCGGGTCGCGCGCACGATCCGCGAGCCGCTCGACGCGTTCGGCCTCGGCACCGCCGCCGAGCGCGAGACGCGCGTCGCCGAGCTGCTCGAGGCGGTCGGGCTGTCGGAGCGGCACGGCGCGGCACGCCCGCACCAGCTCTCCGGCGGTCAGCGGCAGCGCGCGGCGATCGCGGCGGCGATCGCGCCGCGGCCCGACCTCGTCGTCGCCGACGAGCCCGTCTCGGCGCTCGACGTGCTCGTGCAGGCGCAGATCCTGAACCTGATCGCGTCGCTGCAGCGCGAGTTCGGGCTGACGATCGTCTTCATCACGCACAACCTGTCGGTGGTCGAGCACCTCGCGGACCGCGTCGCAGTCATGTACCTCGGCCGGATCGTCGAGCTCGGCCGGACGGCCGAGGTGCTGCGCGACCCGCAGCATCCGTACACGCGCGCGCTGATCGACTCGGTGCCGCACCCGGACCCGGCGCGAGGCCCGGATCTCTCGGCGCTCCGTGGCGAGATCCCGTCGCCGATCGACCCGCCGGCCGGCTGCCGCTTCCACACGCGCTGCCCGATCGCCGTCGACCTCTGCACGACCGTCGACCCGCCGCTTCGCGCCGACGCGTCGGGACGCGTCGTCGCCTGCCACCTCGCCCAGCTCGACCAACACGCCGCCTAAAGGAGAGCCCATGCCGACCGCCCACGTGAACGGAATCGACCTCAACTACCAGCTCGAAGGTGACGGCGAGGAGACGATCGTGCTCGTCAACGGCCTCGCCGACGACCTCGAGACGTGGGTGTTCCAGATGGACGACCTGCTCGGCGCCGGCTACCGGGTGCTGCGCTTCGACAACCGGGGGGTCGGCCGGTCGAGCGCACCGGCAGGGCCGTACACGACGAGCCTCTTTGCGGAGGACGCGAAGGCGCTCGTCGACGAGCTCGACCTGAGCGATTTCCACCTCGTCGGCGTCTCGATGGGCGGGATGATCGCGCAGGAGTACGCGATCGCGAACGGCGGCGACCTGCGCTCGCTGACGCTCGCGTGCACGTACGCGGAGCCGGGCCCGTTCTGCTCGCGGATGTTCGCGATGTGGGCCGACCTGGCGCCGCAGCTCGGCGTCCCGTTCGTGATGCGCGACGTCACGTTGTGGGCGTTCACGGTGCCGTTCTTCGAGGAGCGGGAGGAGGAGCTGAAGGAGTTC
>DASSSQ010000018.1:0-4281 GCA_035708405.1 Gaiellaceae bacterium | reverse complement strand
GCGGTCACGAGCAGGTCGAGGTCGAACTCGCGCTCGAGCCGCTCGCGGACGATCTCCATGTGCAGCAGGCCGAGGAAGCCGCAGCGGAAGCCGAAGCCGAGCGCCTGCGAGGTCTCCGGCTCGTAGACGAGCGCGGCGTCGTTCAGCTTCAGCTTGTCGAGCGCGTCGCGCAGCTCCGGGTAGTCGTCCGAGTCCGTCGGGAAGAGGCCGGCGAACACCATCGGCTTGACGTCCTTGTACCCGGGCAGCGGCTCGGTCGCGCCGCGCGCGCGGGTCGTGATCGTGTCGCCGACGCGCACCCGCGAGACGTCCTTGAGACCGGTGATCACGTAGCCGACCTCGCCCGCCTCGAGCCGCTCGACCGGGCGGCGAGTCGGCGAGAAGAAGCCGAGCTCCTCGGCCTCGAACTCGGTGCCCTCCCCCATCGCCCGCAGCGGCTCGCGCGTCGAGAGCGAGCCGTCGACCACGCGGACGAAGGCGACGACGCCGCGGTACTGGTCGTAGGACGAGTCGAAGATGAGCACGCGCGCCGGCGCGGCGGGATCGCCGGCCGGCGGCGGCACGCGCTCGACGATCGCGTCCAGTACCTGCTCGACGTTGACGCCGGTCTTCGCCGAGATGCGGATCACGTGCTCCGGGTCGTCGCCGATCAGGTCGGCGACCTCGGCGGCGGCCCCGTCCGGGTCGGCCGCGGGCAGGTCGATCTTGTTGACGACCGGCAGGATCTCCAGGTCGTTCTCGATCGCGAGGTAGGCGTTCGCGAGCGTCTGCGCCTCGATCCCCTGCGCGGCGTCGACGACGAGAAGCGCACCCTCGCACGCCTGCAGGCTGCGCGAGACCTCGTAGGTGAAGTCGACGTGGCCGGGCGTGTCGATCAGGTTCAGCTGCTGGCCCTTCCAGAGCACGCGCACGGCCTGCGCCTTGATCGTGATCCCGCGCTCGCGCTCGAGCTCCATCGTGTCGAGCACCTGCTCGCGCATCTCGCGCGCGGAGACCGTCTCGGTCAGCTGCAGGATCCGGTCGGCGAGCGTCGACTTGCCGTGGTCGATGTGCGCGATGATCGAGAAGTTGCGGATCGTGCTCTGGCCCATGGGATGCTCAGGGCCGCGCGCGGCGGCCCCGCAGAGAGAGTAGCGCCTGCAACTCGCGCAGACGCAGCAGCCGGGCCGCGACGAGGTAGACGGCGACGCAGGCGGCGAGCGCGGCCGCGACCGACGCGACCTGGGCGCCGGTCGAGCGACCGAGCGCGTGGTCGAGCGGCCACCAGACGAAGTAGGCGGCGGCGGCGCAGAGCGAGGAGGCGATCAGGATCTGGCCGACGGCGGCGAGCGTGTCCGTCAGGTCGACCCTCCCGATCCGCGCGCGCAGCAGCGCGACCAGCGCGATCGTCCCCGCGATGTTCACGACCGAGGTCGAGAGCGGAATCCCCCAGACGCCGAGGCGCGAGAACGCCCAGTCGAGGACGCCGTTCACGAACAGGTTGCCGAGCGCGACCCAGGTCGGCACCCAGTTCGACTGCAGCGAGAAGAAGGCGCGGTTCAGCATCAGCATCGCGCCGTTGAAGGTGAGCCCGGCCGAGAAGGCGGCGAGCGCGGCGGCGACGACCGGCGTCTGCGCGGGCCGGAAGTCGCCGCGCTGGTAGAGCAGGCGCACGATCGGCTCGGCGAGCACGGCCGAGACGGCGCTCGCCGGGATCAGCAGGAACGCGATCTGGCGCAGCCCGCGCGAGACGGTCGTGCGGAAGCCGTCGATGTCCGCGCGCGAGGCGAAGCGGGCGAGCGACGGGAAGAGCACGGTCGCGATCGCCACCGAGAACATCCCCTGCGGCAGCATGTAGATGCGGAAGGCGGCGTCGATCGCCGACGGCGCCAGCGTCGGATCGATGAAGCGCGCGGCGAAGAAGGAGTCGACGACGAGGTTGACGTTGATCAGGCCGAGCCCGAGCGTCACCGGCAGCATCAGCTTGAAGACCTGCCGCACCGCCGGGTCGCGCCAGTCGATCACGAGCTGCAGGCGTCCGTCGCGGCCGGCGAGCCACGGGAAGGGCAGGAGCACCTGGATCACCGTTCCGGCCAGGATCGAGGCGGCGTAGATCTCGAGCGCGTGGCTGACGCCGTGGGCGCGCGGGACGCCGATCGCGAGGCCGGCGATGATCGCGAGGTTCCAGAAGACGGGCGTCAGCGCCGGCACGGTGAAGTGCTCGTAGCTGTTGAGGATGCCGACGACGATCCCGGAGACGCCGAGCAGCGCGACGAGCGGGAAGAGGATCCGGGCGAGCGTCACCGACAGGCTCTCGTAGCCGGCCGGCAGGCCGAAGGGGCGCATGATCCAGGGCGCGATCAGGATGAAGAGCGCGGTCAGGCCGCCGAGCCCGAGCAGGAGCAGCCAGAAGAGGCTCGACGCGACGCGCCAGGCGCGGCGACGCTCGCCGCGTTCGAGCAGGTCGGTGAAGACGGGGACGAACGCGGACGAGAGCGCCGCGTCGGCGACGAGCGCGCGCACGAGGTTCGGCACCTGGAACGCGACGGTGAACGCGTTGATCGGGCCGGAGACGCCGAAGTAGTTCTTGGCGACGATCTCGCGGAGCAGGCCGAGGACGCGCGAGAGCCCGGTCGCGAGGGCGAAGATCGCGGTCGACCACGCGAGCCGGCGGCGGTGCTCGGCCCGGTCCACGGTGGGTGTCTCGTCGGCCGCCGCCACGGCGCCAGCATAGGGGGCGCGGGTGTCGGCGGCCGGTGCGCGCGGGCGGCGAGGCGGGCGCGGCCGTCACGAAGATTCTCCGCATTTTTCACACGCGCGTCACGGGTTCCGCGGCAGAATGGTCCCGTCCCAAACCCCTCTCCCACCCGGGGCGAGACCGGCCCGGATCGGCCGGCGCCGGCCTAGCGGGCGCGCCTGCGGAGCTCGTCCTCGACGGCGCTCGGGTCGAGGCCGCGGGCGGCGAGCAGGACGTAGCTGTGGAACCAGAGGTCGGCGAGCTCCTCGACGAGCCGCTCGTCCGACTCCGAGACGGCGGCCAGCGCGGCCTCGACGCCCTCCTCGCCGACCTTCTGCGCCGCCGCCGCCGGCCCGTCCTCGAGCAGGCGCACGACGTACGAGCCCGCCGGCCGCTCGCGCGCGCGCTCCGCGACCGTCCGCCAGAGCCACGGCGCGAAGCACGAGATCGAGCCGGTGTGACAGACCGGGCCGGCCGGCCGCACGCGCAGCAGGATCGCGTCGCCGTCGCAGTCCTCGCGCAGCTCCTCGACCGCGAGCGTCGCCCCCGACGTATCGCCCTTGTGCCAGAGCTCGCGCCGCGACCGGCTCCAGAACCACGCCTCGCCCGACTCGCGCGTCCGGCGCAGCGCCTCGTCGTCCATCCAGGCGAGCATCAGCACGCGATCCGACTCCGCGTCCTGGACGATTGCGGCCCGCAGCTCGCCCTCAGGCCACGTCACGGAGCTCCACCCCCAGTCCGCGCAGCTCGTCGCGGAGCGCCGCGAGGCGCGGCGGCGACTCGTGCAGGATCGACGCGAGCAGCGCCGCCTGCGCGACCTCGAGCACCGCGGCGACATGCGCCGCCGACCCGGCGCCGCCCGAGGCGACCACGGGAATCCCCACCGCGTCCGCGACCGCGGCCGTCAGCTCGAGGTCGTAGCCCGCCTGCGTGCCGTCGGCGTCGATCGAGGTCAGCAGGATCTCCCCCGCGCCGCGCGCCTCCGCCTCGCTCGCCCAGTCCACGGCGCTGCGACCGGTCGGCTCGCCGCCGGCGCGCGCGTAGACCTCTCCGCCTGCGGCGTCGATCGCGACGACGACCGCCTGCGAGCCGAGCAGCTCCGCGAGCTCCGTCACGAGCCCCGGCCGCGCGAGCGCGGCGCTGTTGACCGAGATCTTGTCCGCGCCGGCCGCGAGCAGCGCCTCCGCGTCGGCGACCGCGCGCACCCCGCCGCCGACCGTGAACGGGATCGCGACCGCGTCGGCGACGCGCTCGACGAGCTCGAGCAGCAGCGCGCGCTCCTCGACGGTCGCCTCGACGTCGAGGAAGACGAGCTCGTCCGCGCCCGCGTCCGAGTAGGCGGCGGCCAGCTCGACCGGATCGCCGACGTCGCGCAGGCCGCGAAAGCGGACGCCCTTGACGACGCGCCCGCCGGCGACGTCGAGGCACGGGATCAGGCGTGCGAGAGGCATCGCTCGAGGAAGCGCGCGCCGGCGGCGCCGCTCTTCTCCGGATGGAACTGGACGCCGAGGAAGGAGCCGCGCTCGGCGATCGCCGCGATCCCCTCGCTGTAGGCGGTCGCGGCG
>DASSSQ010000017.1:0-18988 GCA_035708405.1 Gaiellaceae bacterium | reverse complement strand
GTCGGCCTCGAACATGTAGTGGGTGGTCAGCAGGATCGTCTTGCCCTGCTCCTTGAGCGTGCCGATCGTCGCGCGCAGCTCGCGGGCGCCGACCGGGTCGATGCCGATGGTCGGCTCGTCGAGGAACAGCACCTCGGGGTCGTGCAGCAGCCCGCGGGCGATGTGCAGCCGCTGGCGCATGCCGCGCGAGTAGCCTTCGACGCGCTCGCGCTCGCGGCCGGTCAGGCCGACGAGCTCGAGCAGCTCCGCGATCCGCGCCCGCTGCGCGCGCGGCTCGACGCCGTACAGCTCGGCGAAGTAGCGCAGGTTGTCGAGCGCCGAGAGCCGCTCGTAGAGGCCGCGGTCGCCGCCGAAGACGTAGCCGATCCGCCGCCGCACCTCGCGCGGCTGACGCGCGACGTCGAAGCCGAGCACGCGCGCGCTGCCACCGGTCGGCCGGAGCAGCGTGATCAGCATCTTGATCGTCGTCGTCTTGCCGGCGCCGTTCGGCCCGAGCAGCCCGAAGAGCTCGCCGGCGCCGATCTCGAACGAGACGCCGCGCACGGCCTCGACGCTGAGCGAGCGGCGGCGAAGCAGCCCGGTGCTCGTCCGGTAGGTGCGCCGGAGCTCGTCCACCTCGACGACGGCCACGGCTATCCCTCGCGCGGGAGCTCGACGCCGAGCAGGCTGAGCACGGCGATCACGACGCAGGCGACGCCGAACCACGTCCAGAAGCGGCGCGGGTTGCGCAGCTCGCGCGCGCTCTCGAGCGCCGCGCGGAGCAGCAGCGCGCACGTCATCGCGATGATGCCGAGCCCTGCGACGATCACCGGACTGAGCACGATCGCGCGGTCGAGCGGCATCTCGAAGAGCCAGGCGACGAGGAAGCTGCCGCCGACGACGACGGCCGCGGAGGCGACGACGAGCCGGGGATTCACGGGCTCCAGTCTAGACACGGAGCTATCCTGCGACGAGATGCCGGAGCCGAATTACAACTCGGGTGACGACTACCTCGTCGAGTTCCTCGGCTACCGCTTCAGCTTCAACGCCTTCGACTTCGAGCAGCGCGTCGTCGGCGCCGCGGTCAAGCTCGGCCTCTTGGAGGCGAACGAGCTGGACGAGGACGAGACCGCCGACCTCGTCGAGCTGGCCGCGGTCGGCGCGATCGAGTCGTCGCGCAGCGGGCTCGGGCAGTACCTCGTCCGGCACTGGGAGCGGATCTCGCTCGTCGACGGCGAGTCGCTCGTCTACTGGCTGCGCAAGCTGATCTTCCGCGGCGCCTGGCTCGACCACCGCGTCAAGGAGGGGCTGCTCGAGGTCGCCTGGGACGACGACGAGGCCGAGTTCGCCTACCGCGACCCGAACGGCGGCCGCGCCCTGCTCGAGCTCGCGCCGACGCCGTCGTGGCACGACCTGCAGTTCCGGCGCTAGGCGTCGCCTGCGGCGCGGCGTACCTGACCGCGCTGCTCGCCCTCGACACGCAGGCGACCTACCGGCAGCAGCTCGGGCTCGGCGCGCTCACGTGGCTCGTGCTGGCCGCGGCGCTGACGCGCGTGCCGGCGCTCCGCCGCGCGCAGGTGCTCGGCGTCGTCGCCTTCGCGACCGTCGGCGAGGTGACCGGCTCGCTGCTCTGGGGCGTCTACCGCTACCGGCTGCACAACCTGCCGCTCTTCATCCCGCCGGCGCACGGGCTCGTCTACCTGACCGGATTCGCGCTCGCGCTCGCGCTGCGGCGGCACGCGCGCGCGCTCGTCTGGACGGCGGCGACGATCGCCGCGACCTGGGGCGTGCTCGGGCTCGCCGTCCTGCCGCGGCGCGACGTCGCCGGCGCGATCGGCGTGCCGCTGCTCCTTGCCTTCCTCTGGCGCTCGCGGAACCGCGAGGTCTACGCCGCCGTCTTCCTCGTCGTCGCCGCGCTCGAGCTCTACGGGACGGCGATCGGCACCTGGCGCTGGGCGCCGACGCTGCCGGGCCTCGGCATCCCGGACGGCAACCCGCCGAGCGGCGTCGCCTCCGGCTACGTCTGGTTCGACGTGATGGCGCTGCTCGTCGCGCCGATGATCCTGTCGCTCCAGCGAAGTCTCTCCGGGAGAAACCACGCGGACACTGCGACCGAAGGAGCCCCGTGAAACTCCTCCTCACCTCCGCCGGCATCAAGAACGCGAGCATCCACGACGCGCTGGTCGACCTGCTGGGCAAGCCGATCGCCGAGTGCGAGGCCCTCTGCATCCCCACCGCCTCGTACGGGCACGCCCCGAGCGGCATTCGCGGGGCGTACCGGTTCATCACCGGCCGAGCGACGACGCCCATGTCCGAGCTCGGATGGAAGTCGCTGGGAGTGCTCGAGCTCACGGCACTGCCCACGCTCGACGCGGAGCTCTGGGTTCCGCTGGTCGAGGAGACCGACGTCTTGCTCGCAAACGGCGGAGACTCCCTGTACCTGGCCCATCACATGCGGGAGTCGGGACTCGCCGGCCTCCTGCCCTCGCTCGGCGCGGTCTGGGTCGGGCTGAGCGCAGGGAGCATGGTCATGACCCCTCGGATCGGCGAGGACTTCAAGGTCTGGAATCCGCCCGGCGGCGGGGACAGCGCGCTCGGGATCGTCGGCTTCTCGATCTTCCCGCACGTCGACCACCCGGACTTGCCGGAGAACACCATGGCCGCGGCAGAGCAGTGGGCCGCCGGCCTGTCCGGACCGGCGTACGCGATCGACGATCAGACCGCGATCAAGGTGGTCGACGGCACCGTCGAGGTCGTCTCCGAGGGGCACTGGAAGCTGTTCGCCGCGTAGGCGCCGCTCAGAACAGGGACGCTTCTCCGGCGGCCGCGCCGACGTGCGCCCGCCCCAGCTCCGTCACGATCCGGCCGCGCGGCGTCCGCTGGATGAAGCCGAGCTGCAGCAGGTACGGCTCGTAGACGTCCTCGATCGTCTCCGGCTCCTCGCCGAGCGCGACCGCGAGCGTCGAGAGCCCGACCGGGCCGCCGCCGAACTTGTGGACGACCGCGTGCAGCAGCTCGCGGTCGATCCGCTCGAGCCCGACGTCGTCGACCTCGAGCAGCTCCAGCGCCTCCTCGGCGATCGCGGTCGTGATCGCGCCCTCGTGCCGCACCTGCGCAACGTCGCGGACACGGCGGAGGATCCGGTTCGCGATCCGCGGCGTCCCCCGCGAGCGGCGCGCGATCTCGTCGGCGGCGTCGGCGGCGATCTCGACGTCGAGGATCCGCGCCGAGCGGCGGACGATCGTCGCCAGCTCGTCCTCCCGGTAGTAGGCGAGCCGGAAGGTCATGCCGAAGCGGTCGCGGAGCGGCGTCGTCAGCAGGCCGGTGCGCGTCGTCGCGCCGACGAGCGTGAACGGCGGCAGGTCGAGCGTCAGCGTCCGCGCGGCCGGGCCCTGGCCCATGACGATGTCGATCCGGAAGTCCTCGAGCGCCGGGTAGAGGATCTCCTCCGCCGTCCGCGAGAGCCGGTGGATCTCGTCGACGAAGAGGACGTCGCGCGGCTCGAGCGAGGTGAGGATCGCGGCGATGTCCTTCTTCTCGACCGCCGGCCCGGCGACCGTGCGGATGCCGACGCCGAGCTCCTCGCGCAGCACGTAGGCGAGGCTCGTCTTGCCGAGGCCGGGCGGGCCGGCGAAGAGGACGTGGTCGAGCGCCTCGCCGCGCTCCTTCGCCGCCTGCAGCACGATCGCGAGCTGCTCGCGGACGCGCTCCTGGCCGACGAAGTCGTCGAGCCGGCGCGGCCGCAGCGAGCGCTCGAGCTCGTCGTCGTCGAGTCCCCCGTCTGCGACGGGGGATAGGAACCGCTCGCTCATGCCGCCCTCTTGAGCGCGTTCCGGATCTGCTCCTCGACGGGGAGCGACGGATCGACGCCGCGCAGCGCCTCCTCGGCGTCCACGAGCGAATAGCCGAGCTCCATCAGCGCATCGCGTGCCGTGAGTCCGCCACTAGCGCCCGGCGCGCCAGCGGCGGGCGCAAGCTTCTCCTTCAGCTCGAGCACGACGCGCTGCGCCGTCTTCTTGCCGATGCCGGGGATCGCCTCGAAGCGCTTCGTGTCGTCGAGCGCGATCGCGCGGCGCAGGTCGGCCGGCGAGGAGCCGGAGACGATCGCGAGCGCGACCTTCGGCCCGACGCCGTTGACCGAGAGCAGCTGGACGAAGAGCTCGCGCTCCTCCGCGGTCGCGAAGCCGTAGAGCTGCAGCGCGTCCTCGCGCACGTGCAGGTAGGTCTCGACGGTCAGCTCCTCGCCGAGCCGCAGCACCGACGGCGTGGCGTTGACGAGATAGCCGACGCCGCCGACCTCGACGACGATCCCGTCGGGCCCGGCGGCCACGCGCCTCCCTCGCAGTCGCGCGATCATGCGTTCGAGGTTACGCGCGGCGGCGGACGTTCCCGCTACCCGGCGGCGCGGCGCAGGAGCGGCGGCGAGAGGACGTGGCAGATCGCGACCGCGAGCGCGTCGGCGGCGTGGCTCGGCTGCGGCAGCTCGGGCAGCGCGAGGATCGCCTTCACCATCTTCTGCACCTGCAGCTTGTCGGCGCGGCCGTAGCCGCAGACGCACTGCTTGACCGTCGCCGGCGGGTACTCGGCGCACGCGATCCCGGCGTTCGCGCCCGCGACGAGCACGGCGCCGCGCGCCTGCCCGACCGACAGCGCGACCCGCGCGTCGGCGCCGACGAACGACTCCTCGAGGACGACCGCGTCCGGCGCGTGCTCCGCGATCAGCGCGGCGACGCCGTCGTAGATCGTCTTCAACCGCGCCTCGGGCCGCGCGCGCGCCGAGGTTCGCCACCAGCCGTGGACGACCGCGCGCAGCCGACCGTCGCGCTCGTGCACGATCCCGTAGCCGCAGGCGGCCGTGCCCGGGTCGATGCCGAGAACCTTCACGCCGAGACGTTAGGCGCGGCCCCGGACGACTCCTCCCCGGCGCCGGCCGGCGGGGACGGGCCGTTTGCCCGCCCCCGCCGGCGCGTCGCTAGATGCGGTCGCGGTCGCGGAGCCCGCCGACGCGCTCGCGCTCGAGCGGGTCGGTGACGACGCGCTCGCGCGCCATCGGCTCGTCGGCCACGAGGCGATCCCGGTGCCGCCGCTGCGCGGTGCGCTCCGGGACGAACAGGGACGACGCCGCGAAGCAGGCGAGACCCGCCGCGAGCAGGCCGGACGCCGTCGTCGGCGTCCACGCGCCCCAGTAGATGATGGCCGAGACGACGAACAGGCCGACCGCGCAGAAGCGGAGGAGCGACGTCCAGCCGGTGCTTGCATACTCCATGGGAAACCCCCTTTTCACGTCGTATATGGACCCAACGGGCCCGGGCGGCTTCGCGGTACGGCCTGGAGCGGATTAGCAGGGATATTTCCCGCCGGCGGCGCCGGCCCAAGGCGCCTTCGTGTCAGCCGGCGACCGCCTCGAGCACCTGCTCGGGGATGTCGAAGTTCGCGTACACCTCTTGCACGTCGTCGTTGTCCTCGAGCGCGTCGATCAGGCGCATCACCTTGCGCGCGGTCGACTCGTCGGCGATCTCGACCGTCGTCTTCGGCACCATCGTCGCCTCCGCCGACTCGACCTCGAAGCCGGCCGCCTCGACGGCCTCGCGGACGGCGTTCAGCGCGTCCGGGTCGGCGACGACCTCGAAGCTCGAGCCGTCGCGCGCGACGTCGTCGGCGCCGCCCTCGGCGGCGGCCAGCGTCAGCTCGTCCTCGTCGACGCCGTCGGCCGGGACGAGCACGATGCCGCGCCGCTCGAACAGCCACGCGACCGCCCCCGTCGTGCCGAGCGAGCCGCCGTTCTTCGCGAACGCGTGCCGCACGTCGGCGGCGGTGCGGTTGCGGTTGTCGGTCAGCGCCTCGACGAGCACCGCGACGCCGTCGGCGGCGTAGCCCTCGTAGACGACGGTCTCGAACGCGGCGCCGTCGGCGCCCTCGCCCGTCCCCTTCGCGATCGCGCGGTCGATGTTGTCCTTCGGCATCGAGTAGGAGCGCGCCTTCTCGATCGCGTTCGCGAGCGCGAGGTTGTTGTCCGGGTCGCCGCCGCCCTCCTTCGCCGCGACGATGATCGCGCGCGACAGCTTCGAGAAGAGCTTGCCGCGCTTCGCGTCGGCGGCGCCCTTCTTGTGCTTGATCGACGACCACTTGCTATGCCCCGACATGCGACTCCTCCCGCACAAGTTCCAGGAACTTCTCGTGCACGCGCGTGTCGTCGGTCAGCTCCGGGTGGAACGACGCGACGAGGAAGCGGCCCTGCCGCGCCAGCACCGGATGCCCGTCGACCTCGGCCAGCACCTCGACCTCCGGGCCGACGTCCTCGATCCAGGGTGCGCGGATGAAGACGGCGCGCACCGGCTCGTCCTCCCCGGCCACGTCGAGGTCGGCCTCGAAGCTCGCGACCTGGCGGCCGAACGCGTTGCGGCGCACCTCGACGTCGACGAGGCCGAGATGCGAGCGCGAGAGCACGATCATCCCCGCGCAGGTGCCGAAGACCGGGCCGGCGAAGCGGCGGAGCGCCTCGTCCAGCCCGTACAGGCGCATCAGCCGCATGAATGCGGTCGACTCGCCGCCCGGGACGACGAGCCCGTCGAGCCCGACGAGCTGCTCCGGCTTGCGCACCTCGCAGACCTCCGCGCCGAGCCGCCGCAGCATCGCCGCGTGCTCGCGGAAGTCGCCCTGAACCGCCAAGACGCCGATCTTCATGCGGCAAATCGTACCGGGAGGCCGTCCAGCCGCTCCGCTCTGCCGAGCCGCACCAGCCGCTCCAGGTGCGCCAGCGCCTCGGTCAACGCGAAGCGGCGCTGCGCCGGCGGGACGCGGCCGAAGATGCGCAGCGAGACCTCGAACGCGCTGCGCGGCCCGTCGCCGAGCGCGCCCGCGGTCGCGTCCAGCCGCTCGCCGTGATGCGCGGCGATCTCGCGGGCGCGCGCGGCCGCGTCTGCGAGCAGCGGGCCGTGACCGGGCAGCGCGAGCCGCGGCCGCCACTCCGCGATCCGGGCGAGCGAGTCCAGGTAGTCGGCGAGCGGGTCGGGGCGGCACTCGGGGTAGAGCCCGACCGCGGGCGTGATCTCGCCGAGGATCGTGTCGCCGGCGACGAGCACGTCGCCGCGGCGGAGGACGAGATGGCCGTCGGCGTGGCCGGGCAGCAGCTCGACCCGCCAGCCGTCCAGCTCGTCGCCGGGATCGAGCAGCACCGGGTCGGGCGCGTAGCGGACGCGCGCGGCGAGCCGGTCGGAGCCGCCGAGCAGCTCGTCCGGCATCCCGTGGTCGCGCATCCAGTCGTCGATCCGCCGCTGCGAGCGCTCCGGCCCCCAGACGCGGACGCACTGGTCGAAGTCGACGCGGCCCTGGTGGACGGCGGCGCCCGTCAGCGCCGCGAGATCGGCCGCGCCGCCGACGTGGTCCGGGTGCATGTGCGTGACGAGGATCCGCTCCACCGGCGCGTCGAGCGCGGACAGGACGGGCGCCCACTGCGCCTCCGGGTCCTCGGCGCCGAGGCCCGTGTCGACCAACATCCACGCCCCTTCCGTCGTCCGAAGGAAGTAGCAGTGCACATGGTCGATCCCGAGCGGCAGCGCGAAGGTGACGCGGCGGATGCCGTCCTCGACGTGGTGCAGCGAGTCCATTGAAAACGCCACGGAACCTGAGAAGCTAGTCGACGTGGGGCTCCTCGAGCTGAGGCACGTGACCCGCCGCTTCGGCGGGATCCTGGCGCTGGACGAGGTCTCGCTCGACGTCGCCGAAGGCGAGATCGCGGGGCTGATCGGGCCGAACGGCGCCGGCAAGACGACCGCGTTCAACGTGATCACGCGCCTCTACACGCCGAACGGCGGCTCGGTGCAGTACGCCGGCGAGGACCTGCTGAAGGTGGCGCCGCACCGCGTCGTCTCGCGCGGGATCGCGCGCACCTTCCAGAACGTCGAGCTCTGCAAGCACATGACCGTGCTCGACAACGTGCTCGTCGGCGCGCACGCGCGCGGACGGATCGGGCGCGACGGCGGCCTGCGGGCCGAGGCAAGGGAGATCCTCGGCTACCTGCGCCTCGGCGAGCACGCGGCGCGGCCCGCGGCGGGGCTGCCGTTCGGGACGCTGAAGCGGATCGAGCTCGCGCGCGCGCTCGCCGCGAAGCCGAAGCTGCTGCTGCTCGACGAGCCGGCGGGCGGCCTCAACCACGAGGAGGTGGCCGAGCTCGGCGTGCTGATCCGCGCGCTCCGCCACGACTTCTCGCTGACCGTCCTCCTCGTCGAGCACCACATGAACCTCGTCATGTCCGTCTCCGACCGCGTCACCGTCCTCAACTTCGGCCGCACGATCGCCGCCGGCACGCCGAGGGAGATCCAGGCCGACCCCGCCGTGATCGAGGCCTACCTCGGCGCCGGCGACCAGAGCGATGGCGCTGCTCGAGCTGACTGACGTCCGGGCCCACTACGGCCAGGTGCGCGCGCTGCACGGGGTCACGCTGACCGTCGAGGAGGGCGAGATCGTGGCGCTGCTCGGCGCGAACGGCGCCGGCAAGACGACGACGCTGCGCGCGATCTCGGCGATGGTCGCCCGCGAGGGGACGCTCCGCTTCGACGGCAGGCCGCTCGGCCGCACCGCCGAGTCGGTCGCCCGCCGCGGGATCACGCACGTGCCCGAGGGCCGCGGCATCTTCGGCGAGCTGACCGTCTGGGAGAACCTGCAGATGGGCGTCTACCTGCGCCGCGACCGGCGCGCCGCGCAGCGCGAGCTCGCCGAGCTCTGCGACGAGACGCCGTGGTTCCGGGACCGGCGCGGCCAGCAGGCGGGGACGCTCTCCGGCGGGGAGCAGCAGCTGCTCGCGCTCGGCCGCGCCCGGCTGACGAAGCCGCGCCTCGTCCTGCTCGACGAGCCGTCGCTCGGGCTCGCGCCGCTCGTCGTCCAGCGGTTCTTCGAGGTCGTCCGCCGCCTGAACGCCGAGCAGGGCGTGACGGTGCTCGTCGTCGAGCAGAACGCCGCGATCGCGCTCGAGGCCTCGCACCGCGCCTACGTCCTCGAGGTCGGACGCGTCGCGCTCGCCGGCCCGAGCGCGGAGCTGGCGAAGGACGAGGCGGTCCGCTCCTCCTACCTCGGCTATTGACGTGCAGCAGCTCCTGCAACAGGTCGTGTCGGGGCTCGCGGACGGGTCGGTCTACGGCTCGCTCGCGCTCGCGCTCGTCCTGATCTACCGGGCGACGCACATCATCAACTTCGCGCAGGGCGAGATGGGGATGTTCGCGACCTACGTCCTCTGGGCGCTCGTCACCCACCACGGGATGTCGTACTGGCCCGCGTTCGTGCTCGTGCTCGCGCTCGCCTTCGTCGGCGGGGTCGGCGTCCACACGGTCGTGATCCGGCCGCTCGCGCGCGCGCCGGAGCTGACGATCGTGATGGCGACGATCGCGCTGCTCGTCGTCCTGAACGGGCTCGCCGGCTGGATCTGGGGCCCGGACGAGAAGGTCGTCGGCAGCCCGTTCCCGAACAACTCGTGGAACGTCGGCGGCGTCCTCGTCTCCGAGCAGTCGGTCGGCGTGATCGCGATCACGCTCGGCTGCGTGCTCGTGCTCTGGCTGTTCTTCCGATTCACGAAGGTCGGGCTCGCGCTGCGCGCCTCCGCGGTCAACCCGCAGGCGAGCCGCGTGCTCGGCGTGCGCGTGCCGTGGATGCTCGCGCTCGGCTGGGGGCTCGCCTCGGTGCTGTCGGCGATCTCGGGGACGATGGCCGCCGCCAGCTTCTACGTCTTCACGCCGAGCTACATGCAGAGCGTGCTGATCTACGCGTTCGCGGCGGCGGTGCTCGGCGGCCTCGAGAGCCCGCTCGGCGCGGTCGTCGGCGGGCTCGCGCTCGGCGTCACCGTCAACCTGCTCGGCCACTACGTCGGCTGGATCGGCTCCGACCTGCAGCTGCCGGTCGCGCTCGCCGCGCTGCTCGCGGTGCTGCTCGTCCGGCCGGGCGGCCTCTTCGGGCGCGTGGCGGTGAGGCGCGTCTGATGCGGAGGGCCGTCCCGCTCGCGTGGCTCGCCGCCGGCGCGGTCGCGATCGTGCTGCTCCCGAACGTGCTCAGCGACTTCCGCGAGTTCCAGCTCGCCTACGTCGGCGTCTACTTCATCGCCGTCCTCGGGCTCAACCTGCTGACCGGCTACAGCGGCCAGATCTCGCTCGGCCACGGCGGCTTCATGATGATCGGCGCCTACACGACGGCGATCCTCTCCGTGCACCACGGGATCCGCGACGTCTGGACGATCCCGCTCGCGGCGATCGTCGCCGGCCTCGTCGGCTTCGCCTTCGGCTTCCCGGCGCTGCGCTTCCGCGGCGTCTACCTGGCGCTCGCCACCTTCGCGATCCCGGTCGCGCTGATCCAGATCGCGAAGAAGTTCGCCTTCACGGGCGGCGGCGGCGGCATGAACCTGACCCGGATCGTCAGCGGGAACTACGTCTACACGCTGACGTGGCCGATCGCGGGCGGCCTGCTCGTGCTCGCGTGGCTGCTCGTGCACGGCCGCTTCGGGCGCGCGCTGCGCGCGATCCGCGAGTCCGAGGTCGCGGCGGTCTCGTCCGGCGTCAACCTCGCGCTCTACAAGTCGCTCGCCTTCGGCATCTCGGCCGCCTACGCGGGCGTCGCCGGCTCGCTGTACGCGCTCGCCGTCGCGTACGTGAACCCGGACACGTTCCCGATCACGCTCTCGATCCTGCTGCTGACCGGCGCCGTCGTCGGCGGGCTCGGCTCGCTCGGCGGCGTCGTCTTCGGCGCGCTCTTCATCGAGTACGTGCCGCTCTACTCGCCGAACATCCTCGACGGCTTCGAGAAGATCGTGCCGCTGCACCTCGACTCGAAGGCGGCGGGCGCGCCGGCGGTCGTCTACGGGATCATCCTGCTGCTCGTGCTCTTCCTGATCCCGTCGGGCGTCGCCGGCCTGCTGCGCGCGGCCTCGGCGCGGCTCGAGCGGCTGCGCGGCGGGCGGACGGCGGGCGCGCCGGCCGCGGCTCCGCCGACGACGGAGGCGAACGGCTAGTGCTCGTGCAGGTGGCCGAAGCCCTCCCAGAGCAGCGTCGTCATCTGGTCGGCGAGCCGCTCGCGCGGAACCGAGCGCTCGTCGAGCCACCAACCGGCGACGAACTGCATCATCCCGACGATCCCGTGCGCCCACGGCTCCGCCGCCTCGGGATCGACGCCGATCCGCTCGAGGTCGGCGCGCGTCGCCTCGGCGATCCGCGCCGCGTGGCCCTGCACGAACGCGCGGGCCGCCTCGCCCGCCTGCCGCTGCTCGGTCGTCGCGCGGCGGACGAAGCGGAAGACCTCCGGCTCGCGCTCGACCGCGGCGAGGAACGCAGAGACGGCCGCGGCGATCCGCCGGCGCGGGTTCGGCTCGCCGAGCGTCGCCTCCGAGTCGCGGTGCAGCAGCCGCAGGTAGCGCTCGGTCAGCGCGGCGTAGAGGCCGTCCTTGTCGCCGAAGTGCCGGTAGAGGATCGGCTTGGTGACGCCGGCCTCGGCGGCGATCTCGTCCATCGACGCGTCGGGCCCGCGCCGGCGGACGACGCGGTCGGCGGCGGCGAGCAGCTGCCTGCGCCGCGCCTCGCCGCGCTCCGGTGCGCTCTTCACGTCGACGGCCGTCACGCGGCCTCCGATCTTACTCACAGCCCGTTCCACCCATGGGTTACCGCCGGTAACATACGGCGGGTACGGCCCGTCTCAGTCCTCGGTCAGTGCAGTTCTCCCAAGGAGAGTCAGGTATGCGCAGAAGGCTCAGCCTGGTCGTCGCCGCCGCGCTCGTCTCGGCGGTCGTAGCGGCCGGAGCGCTCGCGGCGGGTGCAGCGCGCACCGCCGACCCGGGCATCACCGCCCGCACGATCACCCTCGGCGGCACCTTCCCGCTCAGCGGGCCGGCGTCGTCCTACGCGCCGATCCCGGTCGGCATGAAGGTCTACTTCAGCTACGTCAACGCGACGCGCGGCAAGGACGGGAAGCGCGGGGTCGACGGCCGCCAGATCGTCTGGAAGTACCTGGACGACGGGTACAACCCGGCGCAGACGGTGCAGCAGACGCGCGCGCTCGTCGAGCAGGACCACGTGTTCGCGCTCGTCGGCGGCCTCGGCACCGAGCCGCAGCAGGCGGTCGAGCAGTACCTGAACCAGAACAAGGTCCCGCAGCTCTTCGTCTCGACCGGCGCGACCGAGTTCGGCGCCGACTACGAGCAGTACCCGTGGACGATCGGCTGGCAGCCGGACTACCAGGCCGAGGGCGCGATCTACGGCAAGTACATCGCGAAGAACCTACCGGACAAGAAGATCGGGATCATCTACCAGAACGACAGCTACGGCCAGGACTACATCATCGGCCTGAAGGGCGGCCTGGGCGCGAAGAAGTCGAACATCGTCTCGGAGCAGGGCTTCGACGTGACGGCCCCGAGCGTCGCGCAGCAGGTGGTCGCGCTGAAGGCGGCCAAGCCGGACATCGTCTGCATCTTCGGGACGCCGACGCCGACGATCAAGACCTACGCGACGATGAAGGCCGTCGGCTTCAAGCCGGACACGATCTTCGTCAACTCGGTCTCGGCGACCGACACCTTCATGGGCCTCGCCGTCGCCAACTCGAGCGCGGACGAGGTCAACGGCTCGATCAGCGTCGGCTACGTCAAGGACCCGAAGAACCCGAAGTACGCGAAGGACCCGGCGGTCATCCAGTACCGCGCGCTGATGAAGAAGTACGCGCCGAAGGCGGACGCAAGCAACGGCCTCTACATCTACGGGATGGCGAAGGCGTACGACACCGTGCAGCTGCTGCGCCAGGTCGGGCCGAACCCGACGCGGGCGAAGCTGCAGGCGGCCTGGCAGCACATGAACTGGGTCAACCCGTTCCTGCTGCCGGGCGTCAAGGTGCACACGACCCCGAAGAGCCGCTATCCGGTCTCGCAGATGAAGCTGCTCAAGTACGACAACGGCCTCTGGCAGGAGGTCGGCAACCTCGTCAACGGGCGCGGCAAGTAGCGCTCCGTCTCTCCGGTGCCAGGCACGTGCCTGGCACGTGCCTGGCACCGGTTCTCGCTCAGGGCTCTTCGCGGTCGACGTCGTAGCGGCCGCGGATCATGTCGCCGACCGCGGCGCGCGCGAGCGGCGTCAGCTCCGCCGGCAGGTCGGCCGGGTCGAAGAAGTCGCCGTCGAGCTCGTCGACGGGCGCGACCCAGACGCGCGCCTCGCCGTAGCGGCCGACGTAGCGCTCGCGGCTCGCGTCGACCTCGTCCTCCTCGGGCAGCCGCCAGCCCGCCTCGCCCGGCCGCAGCAGGACGAAGCCCATGTCGTCGACGACGATCAGGCAGTTCAATAGCGCTCGAGGTAGCCGGGGTTGGAGACGCGCAGCTTCGCCGCGACCGCCGCCTTCAGCTCGGGCAGCGCCTCGACGCCGACCTCGCCGTCGCGGATCCGGCGGGCGAGCTCAGCGTCGGCGGCACGATCCTCGGGCGGCGCGGCCGTCTCGCGCTCGACGATCCTGAGCGCGTTCATCGCGACGAGCGTGCGGAAGCGGAGGCGCGGGTCGGCGACCGCCGGCAGCAGCTCCGTCTCGAGGAACTCGCGGACGGCCTGCGCCAGCTCGGCAGGGGTCGGCCTATCCACGGCACTCGATCAGGTCGAGGAGCTCGTACTCCATCTCGGCCGCCATCCTGCCGAGGACGGCGTACTCGACGCTGCGGTCCTCGCCGTGCAGGTGGCGGCGGCACTGGGTCAGGCAGCCGACCGCCCACTTGACGTTGCCGAAGACCTCCCAGACGTCGAGCTCGGCCGGCGAGACGTCGCGGCCGGTCAGCTCGTTGTAGCGGGCGAGGTAGGGCTCGACGTCGCCGACGCCGCCGAGCCGCCGGTCGTCGCGGCCGAAGCGCCAGGCGCGGACGAGCGGCCAGGAGACGTCGTCGGCGGGGTCCGAGAGGCGGGCGAACTCCCAGTCGAGGACGTACTCGAGCCCGCGCCCGGAGACGACGAGGTTGCCGATCCGCCAGTCGCCGTGGGTGACGACGGGCTCGCGGTCGCGGCGCAGCCGCTCGTCGACCCAGACGAGCCCGAGCTCGATCGCGGGGTGCGGCTCGTCGACGGTGTCGAGCTCGGCGCGCATGTTCTCGACCGGGTCGAACGCGCGCAGGAAGTCGAGCCGTCCGGCCGGGAGCGCGTGGATCCTCGCGAGCTCCTCGGCCATCTGCGCGGCCAGTCCCGGCGGCGGGTCGCGCACGATCCGGCGGCCGATCGTCTCGCCCTCGACCCGCTCCATCGCGAACGCCTCGCGGCCGCCGAGGTCGGAGTAGTAGGCGAGCGGCCGCGGCACCCTGACCCCGGCCTCGTGCGCGACCTGGAGCACGCGGAACTCCTGCGCGAGCGGCAGCGTGTGCCTGTGGATGACGCCGCCGCCGGCCCGGCGGACGAGCAGCCGCTCGCCGTCGACGTCGACCGCCCAGGCCTCCTTCGAGGCGCCCCCGGGCAGCAGCACCGCGCGCGTCACCGACCCGAGCGCGTCGAGCCACACCGGTCGCTCCTCGTGACACTCTGTCACAAGGCGAGCTCTGCCACGGCTCGCAGGGCGGCCGGGTCGCGGGTGGAGACGAGCAGCGTCGTCGCGCCGGCCGCGCGGAAGGCGTCGAGGCGCTCGGCGATCCGCTCGCGCGGGCCGACGAGCGAGACGCGGTCGACGAACGCGTCCGGCACCGCCGCGATCGCCTCCCGCTGCCGGCCGCCGAGGTAGAGCTCCTGGATCTCCGCCGCCTCGTGCTCGAACCCGTAGCGGACGAAGAGGTCGTTGTAGAAGTTGCGGCCCTTCGCGCCCATGCCGCCGACGTAGAGCGCGTAGTACGGCTTCAGCGCGTCGCGGCCCGCCTGCACGTCGTCGGTCAGCACGACCGGGACGGACGGCGCCACGTCGAGGCCGTCGCGCTCGAAGACCGCGCCGAAGACCTCGCGCGCGGTCTCCGGGTCGAAGAAGATCGGGATCCAGCCGTCGGCGATCTCCGCCGCCAGCTCGACCGAGCGCGGCGCGATCGACGCGAGGTAGATCGGGATCCCGGCGCGCAGCGGCCGCGCCATCAGCTTCAGCGGCTTGCCGAGCCCGGTCGCGCCCGGTCCCGTGTACGGGATGTCGTAGTGCTCGCCGTGGTGGGCGAGCAGCTCTCGCCGCCAGACCGCGCGGACGATCTCGACGTACTCGCGCGTCTTCCCGAGCGGCTTGCCCCACGGCTGCCCGTGCCAGCCCTCGACGACCTGCGGCCCCGAGGTGCCGAGCCCGAGCAGGAAGCGGCCGCCGGAGAGCAGGTCGAGCGTCATCGCCGTCATCGCCGCGTTCGCGGGCGTCCGGCCGGGGATCTGCATGATCGCGGAGCCGACCTTTATCCGCTCCGTCGTCGCGGCGAGCCAGGCGAGCACGGTGACCGCGTCCGTCCCCCACGCCTCGGCCGCCCAGGCGGAGTCGTAGCCGAGCCGCTCCGCCTCCCGGGCGAGCGCGACCAGCTCGAGCGGGCTCGTCCCCGGCTGCGCGTAGCCCATGTAGAAGCCGAGCTTCACGACCTGCGATGCTAACCGCGTGGAGTTCGCGGAGGACCGGGCCCGCTACCGCGCGTTCATGGAGGCGCACGTCTACCCGAACGAGCAGGCGCTCGCGGCCGACGACGAGGCGACGATCCGCGAGCTGCGGGCGCGCGCGAAGGCAGACGGGCTTTGGGCGCCGCACCTGCCGCCGGAGGCGGGCGGCACGGGCCGCGGCTTCCTCCACTACGCGCACCTGAACGAGGAGATCGGCCGCTCCTCGCACGCGCAGCTCGTCTTCAACTGCCAGGCGCCGGACGCGGGGAACGGCGAGATCCTCTTCCATTTCGGCACCGACGAGCAGAAGGAGCGCTTCCTGCGGCCGCTCGTCGAGGGCGAGGCGCGGTCGTTCTTCTCGATGACCGAGCCGGAGGTGCCGGGCTCCGACCCGACGACGCTGCGGGCGCGCGCGCTGCGCGACGGCGACGACTGGGTGATCGACGGGCACAAGTGGTTCTCCTCCGGCGCCGAGGGCGCGGCCTTCGCGATCGTGATGGCGGTCACCGACCCCGACGCCGAGCCGCACCGGCGCGCGTCGCAGATCCTCGTCCCCGCGGACACGCCCGGCGTCGAGGTGGTGCGCGCGATCCCGACGCTCGGCCACCGCGGCAGCGGCTGGTCGACGCACTGCGAGGTGACCTACACGGCCGTCCGCGTCCCGGTCGCGAACACGCTCGGCGAGCCCGGCGACGGCTTCCGGATCGCGCAGAAGCGGCTCGGGCCGGGCCGGATCCACCACGTGATGCGCTGGCTCGGCCAGATGCAGCGCGCGTTCGAGCTGATGTGCGCGTACGCGCTCGAGCGCGAGTCGTTCGGCTCCCGCCTCGCCGACAAGCAGACGGTGCAGAGCTGGATCGCCGACTCCGCCGCCGAGATCCAGGCCTGCCGGCTGCTGACCCTCGACGCGGCGCACAAGATCGACCAGGGCGACGAGGCGCGCGTCGAGGTCTCGCTGATCAAGTTCCACGCGGCGCGCGTCCTGCACGACGTGATCGATCGCGCGGTCCAGGTGCACGGCGCGCGCGGCCTGACCGACGAGACGCCGCTCGGGCAGATGTACGCGCTGGCCCGCGGCGCGCGGATCTACGACGGCCCGGACGAGGTGCACCGGATGGTCGTCGCCCGCCGGATCCTGAAGAGCTTCGCCGCCGGCGAGCCCTGGCGGTTCTCCTGACGCGACCGCCGCCCGGCGTGAGATGCTGCGGCTCGCGCCGAGATGGAGACCAGCACCCGCAGGGCGGTCGCGGTGCTCGCCGGGTCACTGATCACGGGACGCCGCCCGCGCACGATCTACGACCACGAAGAGCTCTACTTCGCGCCGTTCAACGGCACCGTCGAGCGCGGGCGCGCGGCGCTCGTCGACCTCGACACCGAGGCGACGATCGTCGGCAAGCGGCACTCCTTCTACCACTCGGGCACCGGCGCCTACCTGCGGCTCGAGGTGCACGGCCACCGCTTCCGCGGCGTCGACCACGCCTCGGGCGACGAGTTCAGCGGGACGGTCGAGGCGCGACGCGTCGAGATCTACGACGCCGGCGCCGGCGAGACGTTCCGCTATTCACTCTGAAAGGGGTCGCGCCGGGGTGGCGCGTGCCGATGATCGGGGCATGACGAGTCCTCGCCCCACGCCGGCCGAGCTGCGCCGCCGCCGCCGCGCGCACCGCGCCGATCGGCGCCGCGTGCTGCTGCTCGCGACCGTCTTCGCCCGACTCGCGGCGCGTTAGACCGCGACCGGCTGCTCGACCTGCGGCCGGACGAGCTCCGCGGCGCCGAGCAGCTTCTCGGTCAGCTCGTCGAGCTCGAGCCGTGCCTCGAGCTGCGCGACCTTGCCCGGGTTCGCGCGCGTCTCGGCGAGCGGGCTCGCGAAGAGCGTGCAGCAGTCCTCGGCGGGCAGCGCCGAGACCTCGAAGGTGCCGATCTCCTCCGCCTCGCGCACGATCTCCGACTTGTCCCAGCCGATCAGCGGGCGCAGGATCGGCAGGTCGGCGGCGGCCTCGACGACCTGCAGGTTGTGCAGCGTCTGGCTCGCGACCTGGCCGAGCGCGTCGCCGGTGACGAGCGCCTGGCAGCGCTCGCGGCGGGCGAGCGCCGAGGCGACGCGCACCATCAGCCGCCGCTGCGCCAGCACCTGCAGACGGCCGGCGCCGGCGGCGGCGAGCTCGCGCTGCGCCTTCCCGATCTGGACGACGAAGAGGCGCGAGTCGTACTGGAAGCGGTCGAGCCGCGCCACCTGGGCGTACGCCTTGTAGATCGACTCGGGCCCGGTGAACGGCCGGCCGCTGAAGTGGACGTAGTCGCAGCGCAGGCCGCGCTTCAGCATCCGGTAGGCGGCGACGGGCGAGTCGATGCCGCCGGAGAGGAGCACGAGCGCGCGGCCGCTCGTCCCGACCGGCAGGCCGCCGCGGCCGGGCAGCTTCTCGGTGTAGGCGAAGATCTCGTCCTTGTCGACCTCGAGGTGGATCTCGAGGTCGGGGTGCGAGAGGTCGACGGCGAGGCCGAGCGCGTCCTGGACGCCGCGGCCGACGAGGATCGCCAGCTCCTGCGAGTCGAGCGGGAAGTCCTTGTCGCGGCGGCGCGGCCGGACGGCGAAGCTGCGGCCCTCGCGGCCGCGCAGCAGCTCCACTGCGATCTCGACGGCGGCCGCCGGCGTCTTCTCGACGATCGTCGCCGGGTGGACGACGGCGGCGCCGATCACGTCGCGGACGCGCAGGTAGAGCTCGTCGAGCGGCGCCGTCGAGCGGAGCGCGAGCACGCCGCCCCGCTGCTGCAGCCGCACGTGCGGCAGGTCGCGCGTCGCGCGGCGCAGGTTCTCGTTCATCTGCTGGTAGAAACGCCAGCGGTTCCGTCCGCGCAGGACGATCTCGCCGAGCTTGACGAGGACGCAGTGCTGCCGTTCCATGCGGGCAGGTTAGCCGGGCTGTTGGAACGGCAGCGTGACGGCGGCGGAGCGCTCGACGTCGACGAGGTAGACGCTGCCGCTCCGCTCGGGGAACGGCTCGCCGATGTAGGCGTCGGAGATCCGGTCGACGAGCTCGAGCGCCGGCTCGCCGTCGAGGATCGCGGTCACGCGGCCGCGCGCCCAGGCCGAGCGGTACGGTTCGCGCGGTCGACGACCGAGAGCGCGACGCGCTGGTCGTGGCGGAGGTTCTGCGCCGTGCGCGAGCCGGGCTGCGTGAAGAAGGCGATCCGGCCCTCGCGGACGATCGTCCAGAGCGGCACCGAGTGCGGCGAGCCGTCGGGCAGCAGCGTCGCCAGGTGGACGAAGTGGCCGCCGCCGAAGAGCTCGCGCACCTCGTCGGTCATCGGCTCGATCCGCGCGGGCCGCTGCCGCCGGCGGCGCCGGAAGCCGCGCCAGTCCGGCGGGCGCAACGGCGCGACATCCTTGCCGCCCAGCAGTCGGAAGAGCTCCTCGCGAATCGTCTCGGCGTCGGGGCCAAGCTCGCGCAGGATCCGCGCCGCCACGCCGCTGTTCTCGC
>DASSSQ010000016.1:0-20728 GCA_035708405.1 Gaiellaceae bacterium | reverse complement strand
TCGAAGTTGAGCTCGACCATCACGTCGGTGCCGCCCTGGATCGGGCGCGCGCCCGTCTCCGCGCGCAGGCGCAGCGCCTCGTCCAGGGTGCGAGGGGTCAGAACCTCCACTCCCGACAAGACTAGTACGCTCCGCGAGCGTGGATTCCCTGCTCGGGAGACGGATCGCCGTGGCCCGCGGCGACGAGCCGGCCGACCTCGTCGTCCGGGGTGGACGCGTCTTCTCGGTCTTCACGAGCGAGTGGCTCGAGGTCGACGTCGCCGTCGCGGACGGCTACGTCGCCGGGCTCGGGTCGTACGAGGGACGCGAGACGCTCGACGTGTCGGATCGCTTCGTCGTGCCCGGCTTCGTCGACGCGCACATGCACCTCGAGTCGACGAAGCTGCTGCCGGACGAGTTCGCGCGACTCGTGCTGCCGCTCGGGACGACGGCGGTCGTCGCCGACCCGCACGAGATCGCGAACGTGCTCGGCACCGACGGCGTCCACTGGCTCGCCGACGTCTGCAAGGACCTGCCGCTCGACGTCTACTTCATGGCGTCGTCCTGCGTGCCGGCGTCCGCGTTCGAATCGCCGCGGCGGCCGCTGCTCGAGGGCGACCTCGAGGGGCTGCTGCGCCGCAACCGCGTGATCGGCCTCGCCGAGATGATGAACTTCCCCGGCGTGATCGCCGGCGACGAACGCGAGCTCGCGAAGCTCCGGCTCCGCGGCGCCGGCCACGTGGACGGCCACGCCGCGGGTGTCACGGGCGCCGCACTGCAGGCCTACGCCGCCGCGGGCATCCGCTCCGACCACGAGGCGGTGACGCCGGAGGAGGGACGCGAGCGGCTGCGCGCCGGCATGTGGCTGCTGATCCGCGAGGCCTCCGGCGCGCGGAACCTCGACGCGTTGCTGCCGCTCGTGCAGGAGTTCGGGCCGGCGCGGATGGCGTTCTGCACCGACGACCGCGAGCCGGAGCACGTCGCCGACGAGGGCCACGTCAACTCGATGGTGCGTCGCGCCGTCGCGGCCGGGATCCGGCCCGAGGACGCGATCGTGCTCGCCTCGCTGAACGCCGCGGAGTGGCATGGCCTCGCCGCGCACGGCGCCATCGCGCCCGGGTACAAGGCCGACCTGCTCGTCCTCCCTGACCTCGAGCGCTTCGAGCCGGAGCTCGTCCTCAAATCCGGTCGGCCGGTCGGCGAGATCCCGCGGCCCGAGGTGCCGGAGTGGGTCAAGCACACGGTGCGGATCCAGCCGGTCGGGCGGACGGAGCTGGCGCTGCAAGTGACAAATCGTCACAAGGTTCGGGTGATCGGGATCGTCCCCGACCAGATCGTCACCGAGTCGCTGGTCGAGGAGCCGACCGTCCGCGACGGTTTCGTCGTCGCCGACCCGGAGCGCGACCTGGGAAAGATCGCAGTCGTCGAACGGCACCTCGGCACCGGTCGCGTCGGGCTCGGGCTCGTCCGCGGCTTCGGCCTGCGGCGCGGCGCGATCGCGACGACCGTCGCCCACGACGCGCACAACGTCGTCGTCGTCGGGGTCGACGACGACGACATGGGCCGGGCGGTCCGCCGCCTGTCGGAGATCGGCGGCGGGGTCGTCGTCGTCGAGTCGATGGGAGTTCGTGCCGAGTTGCCACTACCGATCGCGGGCCTGCTCGCCGAGTGCGGCGCGGCGGAGGCGGTCGAGCTGACCCGCCGCTGCCTCGAGGCGGCCCGCGAGCTCGGCTGCACGCTCAACTCGCCGTTCCAGTCGCTTTCCTTCCTCGCACTCTCGGTGATCCCGGCTCTGAAGATCACCGACCGCGGCCTCGTCGACGTCGACCGCTTCGAGCTCGTGCCGCTGGAGGTCGCGTGAGCCGCACGTTGCTGCACGGGGGCTGGATCGTGACGATGGACGATGCGGGCACCGAGCACGAGGACGGCTGGGTGCTGCTCGAAGACGGCCTCGTCGCGTCGTCCGGCGGCGGCGCGCCCCCCGAGGCGGACGAGCGCGTCGACCTCGCCGGCGCAGTCGTCACGCCCGGGCTCGTCAACACGCACCACCACCTCTGGCAGAACCTGACCCGTGCCCGTGCGCCGGACGGGACGCTCTTCGAATGGCTCGTCGAGTGCTATCCGCTCTGGGCGCGGCTCGACGCAGAGGCCGAGTACGCGGCTGCGCGCGCCGGTCTCGCCGAGCTCGCGCTCTCCGGCTGCACGACCGTCTTCGACCACCACTACCTCTTCCCGCCGGGCGTCGTCGGCGTCCTCGACGCGGAGCTGCGGGCGGCGCGAGAGCTCGGCCTCCGCATCGTCGCCTCGCGCGGCTCGATGGATCTCGGCGAGTCGCAGGGCGGGCTGCCGCCCGACTCCGTCGTCGAGGAGCTGGACGACATCCTCGCCGAGACCGAGCGAGCGGCCCGGCGGCAGGACGCGGACGGGATGGTGCAGATCGTCGCGGCGCCGTGCTCCCCCTTCTCGGTTACGAAGCGGCTGATGACCGAGTCGGCCGAGCTGGCCCGCAGGCTCGGGATCCGGCTGCATACGCACCTCGCCGAGACGCTCGAGGAGGACGCCTACTGCGCCGAGCTCTACGGCTGCCGGCCCGTCGAGTACCTCGAGCAGGTGGGCTGGCTCGACGGCGACGTCTGGTGCGCGCATTGCGTCCACCTCTCCGACGACGACATCGCCACCTTCGCCGGGCGCGGCGTCGGCGTCGCGCACTGCCCCTCGTCGAACATGCGGCTCGGCGCCGGCGTCGCCCGGTTGCGCGAGCTGCTCGACGCCGGTGTCGGCGTCGGGCTCGGCGTGGACGGCTCGGCGTCGAACGAGCGCGGCGACCTCTTCGGCGAGGTGAAGCAGGCGCTCCTCTGCGCGCGCGGGCGCGGCGGGCCGCGGGCGCTCGGGACGCGCGAGGCGATCCGGCTCGGCACGCGCGGCGGCGCGGCGGTGCTCGGCCGCGACGACGTCGGCTCGCTGGAGCCGGGGAAGCGCGCCGACCTCGCCGTCTGGTCGACGGACGGGCTCGAGGCCGGCGGCGCGGCCGACCGCGTCGCGAACCTCGTCCTCTCGGGCCCGCACCGTGTCGAGCGGCTCTACGTCGCCGGACGCGAAGTCGTGCGCGAGGGCCGGCTCGTCGCCGCCGACGAGCAGGAGATCGCGCGCGAGCACCGGAAACAGGCGGCCAGGTTCCTGTGAGCACCGTCTCGACCCACGTTCTCGACACCGCCGCCGGCCGCCCCGCGCAAGGTGTCCGCGTCGAGCTCTGGGCCGGCGAACAGCTCGTCGCCTCGGGCGAGACCGACGCCGGCGGGCGCATCGCCGACCTCGCCGACACGCCGGCCGGCGCCTACCGGCTCGTCTTCTTCCCGCCCTCGCCGTTCTTCCGGCGGGTCGAGCTCGAGGTCGAGCTCGGCGAGGGCCACTACCACCTGCCACTGCTCGTCTCCCCCTACGGATGCGCGACCTACCGCGGCAGCTGAGCGTCGACGAGCTCGCCGGGCTGTTCGAGGGGCGGACGCGCCTGGTCGAACGGCTCGCGGCTTGTGACGGTCCGTTACAAGCGGCGGACTCGATCGTCGGCGAGCTCTCCGACGAGGAGCTGCGCGAGGCGCTCGACGCCCACCCGGCGATCGGCGCGCGGCGCGACTCGCTCTCCGTCCGCTCGGCCGCCGAGCAGGGCGACGACGCCGACCCCGAGACGCTCGCCGAGCTCGGGCGGCTGAACCGCGAGTACGAGCACCGCTTCGGCTTTCGCTTCGTCACCTTCGTCAACCGGCGGCCGAAGGCGCAGGTGCTCGAGGAGCTGCGCGAGCGGATCGAGCGGCCGCGCGAGGAGGAGCTCCGGCGCGCGGCACGCGAGCTGGTCGCGATCGCGCGCGACCGCTGGGTGCGCGGATGACGGCGACCCTGCTCGCGCCGTACGCGAACGAGTGGCTCGACGCGGCGCTGCGCTACCTGCACGTCGTCGCGGCGATCGCCTGGATCGGCGCCTCCTTCTACTTCATCGCGCTCGACCTGCACCTGCGGCCGCCCGAGCGCCGCGAGGACGCGGAGCGCGGCGTCGGCGGGGAGGTCTGGGAGATCCACGGCGGCGGCTTCTACCGGATCGAGAAGTTCAAGCTGACGCCGAAGCGGCTGCCCGAGCCGCTGTACTGGTTCAAGTGGGAGGCGTACACGACGTGGCTCTCCGGCTTCGGGCTCTTCGTCGTCCTCTACTACCTGAACGCGAACACGTATCTCGTCGACCGCTCGGTGCGCGCGCTCTCGCCGGGGGCGGCGGTGGGGATCTCGATCGGGCTGCTCGTCGCCGCGTGGGTCGTCTACGACCTGCTCTGCCGCGCGGTCGCGAGCGACGCGGTGGTCGGCGTCGTCGTCCTCGGGCTGACGGTGCTCGCCGCCTGGGGCTCGACCGAGCTCTTCGCGGCGCGGGCCGCCTGGTTGCAGATCGGCGCGATGCTCGGGACGATCATGGCCGCGAACGTCTTCTTCGTGATCATCCCGGCGCACTGGGAGCTCGTGCGCGCGAAGGAGGCCGGCCGCGAGCCCGACGCGCGCTGGGCCGTGCGCGGCAAGCAACGATCGGTGCACAACAACTACCTGACGCTGCCGGTGCTCGTGGCGATGCTCTCGAACCACTGGGGGTTCCTCTACGGCCACACCTGGTCCTGGGCGATCCTCGTCTCGCTGATGACGACGCTCGCGATCGTCCGGCACTACTTCAACCTCCGCCACCGCGGCTGGAACGCGTGGCCGATCCTCGTTGCCGGCGCCGGCGTCCTGGCGCTGCTCGGCTGGCTGATCCGGCCGCAGAGCACGCCGGTTGCCGCCTCGGCCGTACCGGTCTCGTTCGCGCGCGTGCAGGCGATCGTCGCCAACCGCTGCGCGCCGTGTCACTCGATGCAGCCGACGCAGCCCGGCTTCGACGCTCCGCCGAAGGGGATCGCGTTCGACACGGCGCAGGAGATCGTCGCGCGCGCGCAGCTGATCGACCAGTGGGCGGTGCAGTCGCACGCGATGCCACTCGGGAACCTGACCGGAATGACGCAGGCCGAGCGCGACGAGGTGGGCGCCTGGGTCGCCCAGGGCGCGCATCGGTAGGCTCCGGCTCGTGCTCGAGATCAACGCGGGACCGTTCGAGTTCCGGGCCGAGCTCCACGAGGAGACGGCGCCGGCGACCGTTGCCGCCTTCCGGCGGCTGCTGCCGCTCGAGAGCCGGATCATCCACGTGCGCTGGTCGGGCGAGGGCGGCTGGATCCCGTTCGGCGACCTCGACCTCGGCATCGGCCCGGAGAACGCCACGTGCTACCCGAACCCGGGCGAGCTCGTGATCTACCCGGGCGGCGTCAGCGAGACGGAGATCCTGCTCGCCTACGGCTACGTCAACTTCGCGTCGAAGGCCGGCCAGCTCGCCGGCAACCACTTCGCCACGATCGTCTCCGGCGCGGAGCACCTCCGCGAGCTCGGGCGGCGGATGCTCTGGGAAGGCGCCCAGGAAATCCGCTTCACCGAACACTCGTGACAAATCGTCACTAACTCGCCAGCACAGGAAACACGGACACCGAGCCGGTTTCCGGAGTGCTTGTGACGAATCGTCACGAACCGGGCGTCAGGATGCGAGCCGGCCGAGCGAGTCCGCGAGGACGTCGACGGCGAGCACGACGTCTTCGTCCGCCGACAGCTCGTCAGGGGAATGGCTGACGCCCCCGTTCTGCGCGCGGACGAAGAGCATTCCGGCCGCTACGCCCGCCGTCGCCATCACGCCGGCGTCGTGCCCTGCGCCGGAGGAGAGCTCGAGCACGCTGAGCCCGTGCGCCGCGACGACGTCGCGTAGCGCGGCCCGCACGGACTCGTCCATCGCGGACGGCTCGACCCGCTGCGGCTCGTCGACCCCGATCGCCGCCTGCAGCCGGTCGAGCCGCTCCGCGTCGGGAGCGCGCGCGTCGATCGAGAAGCTGACCGCTCCCGGGATGACGTTGATGCCGCCGGGAACGACATCGACCTGGCCGACCGTGGCGACGCAGCCGTCGATCCCACGGGCCACATCGCGGATGCGGAGGAACTCCTGAGCCGCCGTCACGAGCGCGTCGTCGCGGGCATCCATCGGCGTCGTGCCGGCGTGACCGGCGCGACCGGTCACCGTCTTGCGGCCGCGCACGTAGCCGACGATCCCGCTGACGACACCGAGCGGCGCGCCGGCCAGAGCGAGCCGTGGGCCCTGCTCGTGATGAACCTCGAGGAAGACGCCCGGCAGCCCGCCTGTCGCGGCGCGGGCCCGACTCCCCTTGCAGCCGCGCTCCTCGTCCCGAAACGCGACCACGCCGAGCGTCGCAACGCGACGTCCCAGTCGCCCGACCGCTTCGAGCCCGGCGACGACGCCGAGCGCGCCGTCGTACTTCCCGCCCTGCGGCACCGAGTCGAGGTGCGAGCCCGTCCACACCTCCGGCAGCAATGGATCCTCGCCGCGTACGCGGCCGATCAGGTTTCCATGCTCGTCGACCTCGACCTCGAGCCCCGCGTCGGCCATCCAGCCGGCCACGAGGCGGTGCGCCTCGTCCTCGTCCGCGGTGTAGCCGACGCGGTTCGCGCCGGGGCCGCCGCCGATCGCATACAGCTGCTCGAGCCGCTCGAGGACGCTCATGCGCGCAATCCTCGCAGGACGACCAGGCCGGCAGCCGGGCCGACCGCGGCAAGGCCCCACGCCCAGCCCCAGCCGAGCGCGCCGACGAGCGCCGCGAACGCCGGCGGCAGCCCCGCGCCGCCGATCGCGAGCACCGTCTGCTGCAGCCCGAGCGAGGCACCGGCGCGCGCACGGCCGGCAAGCTCGGCCGCCGCGGCGAACGACAGCCCGTTCCAGCTCATCGCCAGCACCCCGCCGGCGATCAGCACCGGGACGAGCAGGACGAGCGGAGCCCCGACGCAGGCGCCGGTGGCCGCGGCGAGCGTCGCCGAGGCCGCGGCGATCCAGCGCAGCGGCGCGATCCGCGACTCGACGACGTCGGACCAGCGGCCGCCGCCGATCCGCGCGCCGATGCCGAGCACCTGGATCGCGGCGAGAACGCCCGCCGCGGCGGCGGGCGAGAGACCGCGGCGCTCGTGCAGGAACAGCACGGTGTAGCCGAAGACGGCGGTCTGGGGGAAGAGCAGTAGCGCCGAGCCGCCGAGGAGCTTCCAGATCCGCCGATCGCGGAGCGGCCGCGCGTCGACGGTGGGCTCGTCGCGAGCCACGGCCGGCCGCTCCCGCAGCAGCGCAGCAGCGAGCACCGCGCCGCCGAGACAGCCGATCGCGACCACGGTCAGCCCCAGCCTGGTGCCACCGGCGTCCAGCACGTGCGGAAGGCCGAGCGCGACGGTAGCGCCGCCGATCGGGATCGCCGTCTGACGGATCCCCAGCGCGAGCCCGCGCTGGCGCGCGCCGAACCAGTGCATGACGGCGCGACCGCTCGCCGCGTTGACGCTCGCCCCGACGAGGCCGGCTGCCGCGAGCAACGCCGCGAGCGGCACGAAGCTCGCCGTGCGCCCGGCGGCATAGAGGGAGGCCGCCGCTGCGGCGAGCCCCGTCGCGACGACGGCGCGCTCGCCGATCCGGTCTGCCGCCAGTCCCCAGGGCAGCAGCGAGAGCATCGAGCCCATGTTCGGCGCGGCCAGGACGATGCCCGCCTCCCCGAGCGTCAGCCCGTAGCGCCTTCTCAGCTCGGGCAGCATCACCGACAGACCGAGCGCGATCGCCGAGTAGCTCGCCTGGGCGAGCGTGCCCGCGGCGAGCACCACCCAGCGATAGCCGTCGCCGGTCACCACCGCCGGCAACGCTATCGTCGCGGCCATGTCCGGGAAGTACGACATCGCGGTCGTGGGGGCGGGTCTCATCGGTCTCGCGACCGCCCGGGCGCTCCTGGTCGCTCACCCGCACCTGCAGCTCGTCGTGTTCGAGAAGGAAGCCGAGGTCGCGCGGCACCAGAGCGGCCACAACTCCGGCGTGATCCATTCCGGGCTCTACTATCCGGCCGGCTCGCTGAAGGCGCAGCTCTGCCGGGAAGGGCGCGAGGAGCTCCTGCGTTTCGCCGCCGAGAAAGGCATCCCGCACCTGATCCTGGGCAAGCTCGTCGTCGCGGTCGACGACTCGGAGCTGCCGCGGCTCGAGGAGCTGCGCCGTCGCGGCGAGGCGAATGGGCTCGTCGGCATGCGCGAACTCGAGGACTGGAGCGAGATCGAGCCGCACGTTCGCGGAGTCCGCGCGCTGCACGTGCCGGAGACCGGGTCGATCGACTACCGGGTGGTCGCTCGCGCGTATGCCGAGGACGTGCGCGAGCGAGGCGGCGAGCTCGTCCTCGGCCACGAGGTGCGGTCCCCGCAGGAGCTGCCGGCGGAGCGCGTCGTCGTCTGCGGAGGCCTGCAGGCGGACCGGCTCGCGGGCCGGACGGAGCCGCGGATCGTCCCCTTCCGCGGCGACTACTACGTCCTCTCGTCGCGCGCCGCGCAGCTCGTTCGCGGGCACGTGTATCCGGTGCCCGATCCGACCTTCCCCTTCCTCGGCGTCCACTTCAGCCGGCGGATCGACGGTGCGGTCTGGGCCGGCCCGAATGCCGTGCTGTCGCTTGCGCGCGAAGGCTATGGCCGGATGCGGATCGACGTCCGCGACGCGACCGACGTGCTGCGTCGACCCGCAGCGTGGCGATTGGCGCGCCGCTACTGGCGGACCGGCGCGCGCGAGCTCTGGGCGGATCTCGTCAAGCCCGCGGCCCTGCGCGAGATGCGACGCTATCTGCCTGCGTTACGGAGTCGCGACGTTCGGCTCGGCCCGAGCGGCATCCGCGCCCAGCTGCTCGCCGCGGATGGAAGCCTCGTCGACGACTTCCTGCTCGAGCAGGAGGGGTCGGTCCTGCACGTGCTGAACGCCCCGTCCCCCGCCGCAACCGCGTCGCTCGCGATCGGACGCCGAATCGCGGCGCAGCTCGCATAACGCGGGCTCGTGACAATTCGTCACGAACTCGGCGCGACACCCGGCGAGAACTCAAAACGCCGATACCCGCACCGGGCGGCCGGACACGAAGTCCCGCGTACACGAGCAGGTCGAGCGGCCGGCGGCCGCCCCGGACCTCGATGACGAGCAGCCGGACCGACTCGTAGCTTGGACGCGCGCAACCGATGCGCGCCGCATGGCTACCCGCTTCGCGCCGGATCTCGGCGGGAGTCAGCCCGCGCCGCGCAAGCTCGGCCATCGTCCGGACGAGCGACCCGGGAATCCGCGGCGAGAACGGCGTTGCGATCACCGAGCCATCGTGCCTGCCGCGCGGCCGCGCCTTTGTGTCGGAACTGCAACATCTTCAGGGCTTGTGACAAATCGTCACGAGCTAGAGCCCGAAGGGATTGATCGGGCGCGCCCCGGTGTTGACCACCACCGACTTCGTCTCGAGATACAGCTCGAGTGTCTCGAGCGCGAGCTCTCGCCCGAATCCCGACTGCTTGTAGCCGCCGAACGGGATCCCCGGAAACGCGGTGTACGGCATGTTGACGCCCACCGTCCCGGACTTGATCCGTGCAGCGATCCGGTGGCCGCGGGCGGGATCCCCGGTCCACACGGTCGCCATCAAGCCGTACTTGACCTCGTTGGCGATCCGGATCGCGCCCTTCTCGTCCTCGAACGGGATCACGGTCACGACCGGACCGAAGATCTCCTCCTGAGCGACGACCGAGTCGTTACCGAGGCCTGCGATCACCGTCGGCGGATAGAACGCGCCCTTCCCGTCGGGCGACTCGCCGCCGACGACGACCTCGCCGCCGTCGGCGCGTCCCGCCTCGACGAATCCGTGCACCTTGTCGCGGTGCGCCGTCGAGATCAGCGACCCCATCTGCGTCTCGGGATCGAGCGGATCGCCCACGCGTACGGCCTTCGCCTTCTCCGCCAGCGCTCCGACGACGTCGTCGTAGATCGAGCGCTCGACGAGGACGCGGGAGCGCGCCTCGCAGCTCTGACCGGCGGAGTAGTAGATCGCCCAGGCCGAGCTCGGGACGGCCGAGCCGAGATCCGCATCGGCGAAGATCAGGTTGGGGCTCTTGCCGCCGAGCTCGAGCGTCAGCCGCTTGATCGGATCGGAGCAGAGCCGCATGATCTCGCCGCCGGTCTTCGTCGAGCCTGTGAACGCGACCTTGTCGACTCCCGGGTGCCGGACGAGATAGGCGCCGGTCGTCGGACCGTCCCCCGGCACGACGTTGATCGCCCCCGCCGGGAACCCGATCTCGGAGGCCAGCTCCGCGAGGCGGAGCGCGGTCAGCGGCGTCTGCGGATCCGGCTTGAGGACGACGGAGCAGCCGGCGGCGAGCGCCGGCGCGAGCTTCCACGTCGTCATCAGCAGCGGGTAGTTCCACGGCACGATCTGGGCGGCGACGCCGACGGGCTCCTTCAGCGAGTAGAAGAGGAGCGAGCCGCCGATCGGGTTCGAGCGACCGGCGATCGACGCGATCCCGGATGCGTAGAAGCGGAAGTTCTCGATCGCGCCGGCAAGCTCGGCCTTCACCGAGGAGATCGCCTTGCCGACGTTGCGCGCCTCGAGCTCCGCGAGCTCCTTGCGATTCGCCGCGATCGCGTCCGCGAGCGCGTGCAGGAGGCGCGAACGCTCGCTCGGAGGCGTCCTGCCCCAGTCGCCGTCGAGCGCGGAGCGAGCCGCCGCGACCGCGCGGTCGACGTCCGCCTCGGCGGCCAGCGCCGCGCGAGCGAGCGGCTCGCCGGAGGCCGGCTCCGACAACTCGCGGACCTCGCCGCCCACCGGCTCGACGAAGCCGCCGTCGACGAAGAGCCCGTAGTCGCGCGTCGCCACCGACACAGCGCGGAGGATACTGCGGGCGACCCCACCGGGCGGACACGTTTGGCATTCGGCCCCCCGGATACGAGCCGCCGCATGACGAACGTCCACGTCGAGGCCGCCCGGATTCCCGACCGCGACCGCTTGCTCGGCGAGCTACGCGGGGCGGGCCTCGACGCCGAGCCGATCGGCGAGGTCGAGATCGAGGTGCCCTGCGCCGCGAAGCAGGAGGCCGACGTCAGCGACAGCGTCTACGAGCAGGTCGAGCGGCTGATCCTGTCGATCGGCGCGCCCTTCGTTCCGACCAAGCACGAGGGCGTCATCTACATCCGACCGCCGGTCGGCTAGACCTTGTGACAAGTCGTCACGAAGTCGGGCGCTCGAACAGCGCGGCCTGGCCCTGCCCGACGCCGACGCAGAGTGTCGCCAGCCCGTAGCGCCCGCCACGGCGCCGCAGCTCGTGCAGCAGCGTGACGACGAGCCGCGCACCGCTCATCCCGAGCGGGTGGCCGATCGCGATCGCGCCGCCGTTCACGTTCACCTTCTCCTCGTCGAGCCCGAGCTCTCGGAGGACGGCGAGGCTCTGCGACGCGAACGCCTCGTTCAGCTCGACGAGATCGAGCTCGTCGACGCCGATCCCTGCGCGGTCGAGCGCCTTCCGTACCGCGCCGATCGGGCCGACACCCATCACGCGCGGGTCGACGCCGACGGCGGCGCTCGCGACGTAGGCACCGAGCGGCTCGACCCCGAGCGCGCGCGCCTTCTCCTCGGAGGCGACGACGAGCGCGGCCGCACCGTCGTTGACGCCGCTCGCGTTGCCGGCGGTGACGGTGCCGCCCGCGCGGAAGGCCGGCTTCAGCGACGCGAGCTTCTCCGGCGTCGACTCCGGCCGCGGATGCTCGTCGACCGAGACGTCTCCCACCGGAACGAGCTCGTCCGCGAACCGCCCCGCATCCTGCGCGGCCTTCCACCGCTGCTGCGAGCGGTACGCGAACGCGTCCTGGTCCTCGCGCGAGACGCCCCACCGCTCGGCGACGTTCTCGCCCGTCTCGCCCATCGCCTCGAGCGGGAACATCGCCTCGAGCCGCGGGTTGGGGAAACGCCAGCCCAGGTGGGTGTCCCAGGCGACGACGTTGCCGCGCGCGAACGGCTTCGCTCCCTTCGCCAGCACGAGCGGCGCACGCGACATCGACTCGACGCCGCCGGCGACGTAGAGGTCGCCCTCACCGGCCGCGATCGCGCGCGCGGCCTCGACGACCGCCGTCAGGCCCGAGGCGCAGAGGCGGTTGACCGTGACTCCCGGCACCGATTCCGGCAGCCCGGCCAGCAGCAGCGCCATCCGGGCGACGTTGCGGTTGTCCTCGCCGGCCTGGTTCGCGCAGCCGAGGTAGACGTCCTCGACCTCCGCCGGATCGACCCCGGCTCGCTCGACCGCCGCCGCCACCGCGAGCGCCGCCAGATCGTCCGGCCGCACCCCCGAGAGCGCGCCGCCGTAGCGACCGACCGGCGTCCGCACGGCGGAGATGACGACGGCGCGGCCCACGCGCGCAGGCTATCCGACGAACTCGACCCGGACGCCGCCGGGCGCGAGGCCGAACTCCTCGGCCCGGCGGTAGAGCTCGACGACCGCCTGCCGGCCCTCCTCGCCGGGGTCGCTCGTCAGCTCGTTCACGTACATCCCGACGAAGCGGTCGACCGTCTCGTCGTCGAGCTCGCGCCCGAAACGGAGCGCGTACGCGAGCGCCTCTTCGCGCCGCTCGAGCCCAAGCCGGATCGCGTCCTGCAGCACCGCCGACACGGTCCGCATCGTCTCCTCGCCGAGGTCGCGCCGCACCGTGTTGACGCCGAGCGGCAGCGGCAGTCCCGTCTCGAGCAGCCACCACTCGCCGAGGTCGACGCACTTCTCGACACCGGCGGCGGCGAAGGTCAGCTGCCCCTCGTGGATCAGCAGCCCGGCGGCGGATCGCCCCTCGGCGACCGCGTCCAGGATCTCGTCGAAGGGGAGCACGTCGTGGACGAACTCGCCGCCGAGGTAGAGGCGCAGCACGAGATACGCGGTCGTCTGCTCGCCGGGGATCGCGATCCGCGTCCGCTGCAGCCGTCCGCGCGAGAGCGGCTCCCGCGCGACGACGATCGGCCCGTAGCCGGAGCCGAACGAGCCGCCGTGCGGCAGGAGCGCATAGGTGTCCTGCACCGCCGGATACGCCGCCGCCGACAGCGCGGTCACCTCGAGCCGCCCGGTCGGCGCCCACTCGTTCAGCGTCTGGATGTCCGCCGGCACCAGCTCGAACTCCAGGCCGCGCGTGTCGACGGCTCCCTCGGCCAGCGCCCAGACCATGAACGCGTCGTCGGGATCGGGGCTGTGGCCTACCCGGATCAGCACGGCGCGAGGCTACCAGCGGTACGCTGGACGGCCGTGAGCAAGCAGCCGCTGAGCGTCTCGATCCAGGACTATCTGAAGGGCATCTACAAGCTGCAGACGGGCGGCTCCCGGCTGTCGATCTCGGCGCTCGCGCGCGACCAGGGCGTCTCGGCAGCCTCCGCGAGCGCGATGGTCAAGAAGCTCGCCGCGCTCGACCTGCTCGAGCACGAGCCGTACCGCGGCTTCCGGCTGACCGAGGCCGGCGAGCAGGTCGCGCTCGAGGTGATCCGCCACCATCGCCTGCTCGAGCTCTACCTCGCGGAGACGCTCGGGCTGCACGTCGACGACGTCCACGACGAGGCCGACCGGCTCGAGCACGTGATCTCCGAGGAGCTGGAGGAGCGGATCGACCGGGCGCTCGGCTTCCCGACGCACGACCCGCACGGCGATCCGATCCCGAACGCGTCGCTGGAGTGGCCGAAGTGAACGCGTGGCTCGCCGCGGCGGCGGACGCGCTCGCGGCGGCCGCCGGCGTCCCGCGCGCGCAGCTCGAGCTCGCGCCGGACGAGGTCCAGCAGCTGCTCGACCTCGCCGGCCTCGCCGCGCACGAGAGCGGCGCGCGCACGAACGCGCCGCTGCTGACGCACCTCGTCGGCCGAGCGGCGGCAGCATCCGGCAAGTCGGTTGCCGAGCTCGCGGCCGCGCTAGCCGCGGATCGCGCGTAGGTGCAGGAAGAGCGGGACGCGCGGCCAGCGAGCCCCGCGCAGGCGCCCGTCACGCGCGGCCGAAGAACCACTTCTCGAGCGGCTTCAGCAGCTCGCCGCGCGTGAACGGCTTGACGTCGACGGCGCGGCCGTCCTCCTCGAGCACGCGCAGGTCGTCCTCCAGCACGTCGTTCGCCGCCTCGAGCGCGTCCGTCAGCTCGTAGCCTTCGAAGAGGTAGTCGTCGGCGCGCATCGCGGCTCCCGACCGCAGCTGCGGGTTGACCGCGCGCCCGACCGCCCAGAGCGCGCCCTGCCGCCGCTCGATCCAGACGACGATCCGCTCCTCGCCGCCGAGGTCGTCGACGCCGCGCAGCTCGCGCTCCGCGAACCTGCCGGAGCCCCCGGATTGCTTCATCCGGTCGGAGGATACAATCGATGGAGTGCAGAGGAATCGCGCGTTCATGCGGAATCCGTTCTCGTTCCTGTTCACGCGCCCGGGGGCCGAGGATCGCGTTGCCGCCTACCTGATCCGCGAGCATCGGCGCGGGCGCGCGATCGACGAGATCCTCGCCGACCCGTTCGTCCGCAACCGGATCTCGGATCAGCAGGCCTCCCGACTGCTCGAGCGCGCCGACGTGCTCCGCGCCGTCGGCGCCGACGTGACCGCGGCCGACCGCCGGAACGGCGACTAGAGCTCGCGCCCGGCGCCGCGCTCGCGCGCGCGAGAGACGGCGACAGCGGCGGCGGCGACGTCCCACGCGGCGAGCCCGTTCGACTTGAAGAGAACGACGTCGTCGTCGGCCTGCCGGCCCGGCTCCTCGCCGGCGACGGCGCGGGCGAGCTCGTGCACCTCCAGCCAGTCGAGCAGCCCCTGCCCGACGGGTTCGATCAGGTCGCCCGCCTCGAGCTGCGCCTCCTCGAGCGAGTCGACGCAGACGAAGCTCGCGCGCTCGAGGACGACGTTGTCCAGCTCGCGCGCCCGCGGGTCGTTGGCGCCGATCGCGAGCACGAGCGCGCCCGGTTGCAGCCACTCGCCGCGCAGCACCGGATCGCGCGAGGTCGTCGCCGTGACGACCAGGTCCTGCTCGCCGGCCTCGCGGTGAGACTCGGCCGCGACCGCGCCGACCCGCCCGCAGAAGGCCGCGAGCCGCCGCTCGTCGCGACAGTAGGCGACGACGTCCTCGAGCCCGGGCAGCGCCTCGCGCAGCGCGGCGACGTGCGCCTCGGCCTGCCGCCCGCAGCCGATCACGCCGAGCGACCTCGCGCCGGGCCGCGCGAGCAGCCGCGCCGCGACCGCGCTCGCCGCCGCCGTCCGCAGCTCGCCGAGCCGTCCGGCCTCGAGCACCGCCTCCAGCCGCGCCTGCTCGAGCGAGAAGAGGCAGACGACGAACGGCGTCCCGCCCGGCAGCCAGGCGTAGCCCTTCAGCCCGGCGAGCCCGAGCTCCCGGTCGACCGCGTGCATGACCGCGAAGACGCCGCCGTCCAGCTCGACCCGCTGGCGCGGACGGTTGACGACGGCGCCGCGCGCCAGCCGCTCGCAGCAGGCCTCGACCGCCGCATAGGCGTCCGCCGGGGTGAGAAGCTCCCCGACGTCGGCCTCGTTCAGGTAGAGCGCCACCGGCGCAAGTCTAGGAGGACGTATGCGCGCGATCGTCTTGCACGAGCACGGAGGGCCCGAGGTGCTGCGCCTCGAGGAGGTGCGGGATCCGGAGGCCGGCGAGGGGGAGCGGCTCGTCCACGTCGAGGCGGCCGGGGTCAACCACTTCGACCTCAACCAGCGCGCCCGCCGCGCGATCCCGCCGGCGATCCTCGGCGTCGATGCGGCGGGCTGGATCGAGGAGGACGAGAGCAGGCGGCGCGTCCTCGTCACCGGCGCCCGCGGCGCCTACGCGGAGCTGACGATCGCGCCGGCGGAGAAGGTCTTCGAGATCCCCGATGCGGTCTCGGCGCCGGTCGCGGCCGCGATCGGCGTCCCCTATCGCACCGCGTGGTGGTCGATCGTCGACCTCGGCGGGCTGGAGAAAGGCAGCCGGCTGCTCGTCCAGGCCGGCTCGAGCGCGACCGGACAGGCCTGCGTCGACATCGGCCGTGCGCTCGGCGCCGAGGTCTTCGCGACCGCGAGCAGCGGCAAGCTCGAGCGTCTTCGCGGCATCGGCGCCGAGCCGCTCGCCTACGACGACCCGCGGCTCGAGACCCTGGCCGCCGACGTCGTCTTCGACCCGATCGGCCGCGAGACCTTCGACCGCAGCATCGCCGCGCTCGGGACGGACGGCCGCGTCGTCACGCCCGGCGCGGTCGGCGACCCGCAGGTCGCCTTCGACGTCTGGACGCTGATGTCGAAGCGCGGACGCGTGATCGGCACGGGCTCGGCGCCGGTCGTCCGCGAGACGATGGAGCACCTGATCCAGCTGGCCGCGCATGCCGAGCTGAGGCCCGTGATCGACCGCGAGCTGCCGCTCGCACAGGCCGCCGAGGCGCATCGCGCGATCGAGGCGCGGGAGACCTTCGGCAAGGTGATCCTCAGACCGTAGCCGCTACACTGGCCCGGCTACGCGCCCGTAGCTCAGGGGATAGAGCGCTGCCCTGCGGAGGCAGAGGTCGCACGTTCGAATCGTGCCGGGCGCATCGTGACGTGCCCGCGCGAACCTCGCGGGCCGGGTGCCGCGGACGCGTATCCTCGGGACGTGATCGAGCTCGAGGACGTCCAGGCGGCGGCGCGGCGGCTCGAGGGCGTCGCGCACCGGACGCATCCGGTTCGCTCGCGGACGCTCGACCGGTTGGCCGGATTCGAGGTCGTCCTCAAGCCGGAGAACCTGCAGCGCGGCGGCGCGTTCAAGTTCCGCGGCGCCTTCAACAAGATCTCGTCGCTCTCGCCCGAGGAGCGGCGGCGCGGCGTCGCGGCGTTCTCGTCGGGCAACCACGCGCAGGCGGTCGCGATCTCGGCGGGGCTCGTCGGGACGACGGCGGTGATCCTGATGCCGGAGGACACACCGCCCGCCAAGCTCGAGGCGACGCGCGGCTACGGCGCCGAGGTCGTCACCTACGATCGCTGGAGCGAGGATCGCGAGGCGCTCGGCGCCGCGCTCGCGGACGAGCGCTGCTTGACGCTCGTCCGGCCCTACGACGACCCGCTCGTGATGGCGGGGCAGGGCACGGCCGCACTCGAGCTGCTCGAGGACGCGGGGCCGCTCGACGCGCTCGTCGTCCCCGTCGGCGGCGGCGGGCTCGTCGCCGGCTGCGCAACCGCGGCGAAGGGCCACCGCCGCGAGCGGACGCGCGTGATCGGCGTCGAGCCCGAGGCAGGCAACGACACGCAGCGCTCGCTCGGCGCCGGCGAGCGGACCGCGATCGAGGTGCCGAGGACGATCGCGGATGGCCTGCAGGCGACGATCCCGGGCGAGCTGACGTTCGAGGTCGTGAGCCGGCGCGTCGACGAGGTCGTGACGGTCTCGGACGAGGAGCTGCTCGATGCGATGCGCTTCGCGTTCGACCGGCTGAAGCTCGTGCTCGAGCCGAGCGGCGCCGCCTCGCTCGCCGCGCTCCTCTCCGGCAAGGTCGAGGCCTCGGGCCGGGTGGGCGCGATCCTCTCCGGCGGCAACGTCGGCGTCCAGCGCTTCGTCGAGCTCCTGAGCTCGTGACAAATCGTCACAAGCTCTTGCGGCTCTGAAACCCTTTGCCTACGCGCTCCGGCGCGTCACTCGTGACAAATCGTCACGAAGTCGGACTGGCGAGCAGCCGCGCCCGGCGGCCCTCGATCTCGAGCTCCGCGTCGTCCGGAACCTCGACGCGGACGAAGGCCAGCACGAGCCCCGGCACGGCGCTCGTGACGCGCCCGACAGCCTTGCCGCCGAGCATCACAGCCGCGTCGTAGGCCGGCCGCTCGCCCTCGAGCTCGAGCACGCGCAGCGTCCGGTTCGCCTTGCCGCGGAAGTGCAGCCGCGCGACAGGCTCCTGCCCCGGATAGCAGCCCTTCGAGAACGAGATCGCCCGCTCGTCGAGCCCGGCCTCCGCCGGCAGCACGCGGTCGTCGAGCTCGCGGCCGAAGCGCGGCGTCCGGGCGAGGATCCGCAGCCGCTCGAGCTCCTCCGCGTCGATCGGCTCGCCCGCGACCTCCGCGTCGAGCACCTCGGCCGCGGGCACGCCGTACTCGTCGTTGCGGATTCCTTCGCCGCCGCCGAGCACGAGCGTCGAGCGGTGCTCCTCCGGCTCGATCTCGCACTTGGAGGCGAAGCGGACGCGGAGCAGCGCGGTGCGCAGCGTCTCGCCGAGCTCAGGCTCCGTCAGGAGCAGGAAGTCGTCCTCGCCGCGCCGCCACACGCGCATCGGCGCGATCACGCGCGCCTTCGCCGTCAGCAGCAATGCCTCACAGCTGCCGCCGACCGGAAGCGCCTCGACGTCGTTCGACACCATTCGCTGCAGCAGGTCGGCCGCGTCCGGTCCCGCCACCCGCACGAACGCGCGCGGGCGCGTCGCGATCGCCGGCGTTACGAACTGCACGCCGACTAGTCTAGGCACGTGCGCGGGCCCGACGGAGCGCGGGGTTGATGTTCAGGTCGAAGGAGGAGCGAAAGCTCGTCGAGCTCGGCTACGACCCGGCGCGCCTGCCGCCCGGCCAGTACCTGACCGAGAAGTGGCCCGTGCTCCACGCGGGATCGGTGCCAGAGACCGATCTCGCCACGTGGACGTTCCGGGTCTTCGGCGAGGTCGAAAGTCCGATCGAGCTCTCCTGGGAGCAGTTCGCCGAGCTCCCACGCCACGAGACGACGCAGGACATCCACTGCGTCACCCGCTGGTCGCGGTTCGACGCGAGCTTCGCCGGCGTCCACTGGCGCACGCTCGCCGAGCTCGTGCGCCCGAAGCCGGCGGCGCGCTTCGCGATCGCCCACTGCGAGCAGGGCTTCACCTCGAACGTGCCGCTCGCCCACCTCGAGAGCGACGACGCGGTGCTGGCGCTCGAGGCCGACGGCGCGCCGCTCGCGCCCGAGCACGGCTGGCCGCTGCGCCTCGTCGTCCCTGGCAAGTACTTCTGGAAGAGCGCCAAATGGCTGCGCGGGATCGAGCTCCGCGTCGACGACGAGCCCGGCTTCTGGGAACGCTACGGCTACCACAACGACGCCGACCCCTGGCAGGAACAGCGCTACGGCTTCTAGCGCCGGACGGCGCCGGTACCTCGAACGAGGGATCGTGTGGGACGCGACGAACTCCGATCGAGTAGGCGTACCACCTCCCCCAAATCCCCAGAGGGCCCGCTGCGTCGGGCCCTCTCCCTTTCCAGGCAAGACGAAGGGCGGCCCGAGAGCCGCCCTTCGCGGTGAAGCAGGAGCCCGGAGGCTCGTTACATCATCCCGCCCATGTCGGGCATGCCACCGCCGCCGACGCCGGCGCCGGCCTTCTCGGGCGCCTCGGCGACGACCGCCTCGGTGGTGAGGATGTTCTTCGCGATCGACGCGGCGTTCTGCAGCGCCGAGCGCGTCACCATCGTCGGGTCGATCACGCCGGCCTTGACCAGGTCGACGACCTCGCCGGTGTCGACGTTGAGGCCGTTGCCCTTCGCCGACGAGCGCACCTGCTGGACGACGACCGAGCCCTCGAGGCCCGCGTTGAACGCGAGCTGGCGGAGCGGCTCCTCGAGCGCGCGCAGGATGATCTGCGAGCCCGTCTTCTCGTCGCCCTCGAGCTTGTCGAGGTCGGACTTGATCGAGTCCGCGGCGTTCAGGAGCGCGACGCCGCCGCCCGGCACGATGCCCTCCTCGAGGGCGGCGCGGGTGGCCTGCAGCGCGTCCTCGACGCGGTGCTTCTTCTCCTTCATCTCGGTCTCGGTGGCAGCGCCGACCTTGACGACGGCGACGCCGCCGGCCAGCTTCGCCAGCCGCTCCTGCAGCTTCTCGCGATCGAAGTCGGAATCGGTGTTCTCGACCTCGGCCTTCAGCTGCTTGATCCGGCCCTTGATCGCGTCCGAGTCGCCGGCGCCGTCGACGATCGTCGTCGAGTCCTTGTCGACGACGACGCGGCGGGCGCGGCCGAGCTGCGAGAGCTTCGTGTTCTCGAGCTTGAGGCCCATCTCCTCGGTGATCACCTCGCCGCCGGTCAGGATCGCGATGTCCTCGAGCATCCGCTTGCGGCGGTCGCCGAAGCCCGGCGCCTTGACGGCGACGGCGGTGAAGGTGCCGCGCAGCTTGTTGACCACGATCGTCGCGAGCGACTCGCCCTCGACGTCCTCGGCCACGATCACCAGCGGCTTGCCCGCCTGGATCACCTGCTCGAGCACCGGCAGCACGTCCTTGACCGCGCCGATCTTCTGGTTCGCGACGAGGATGTACGGATCCTCGAGCACGGCCTCCATCCGCTCGGCGTCCGTGATCATGTACGGCGAGAGGTAGCCCTTGTCGAACTGCATGCCCTCGGTGAACTCGAGCTCGAGGCCGAAGGTCTGGCCCTCCTCGACGTTGACGACGCCGTCCTTGCCGACCTTCTCGATCGCGTCGGCGATCACGTCGCCGATCTCGCGCTCGCGCGAGGAGATCGTGGCGACGCGGGCGATGTCCTCCTTGCCGGAGATCTCCTTCGCCTGCGACTTCAGGTCCTCGACGACCGACTCGACCGCGGTCTCGATGCCGCGCTTGAGCCCCATCGGGTTCGCGCCGGCCGAGACGTTCTTCAGGCCCTCGCGGACGATCGCCTGGGCGAGCACGGTCGCGGTCGTCGTGCCGTCGCCGGCGACGTCGTTCGTCGCCGTCGCGACCTCGCGCACGAGTTGGGCGCCCTGGTTCTCGAAGACGTCCTCGACCTCGATCTCGCGCGCGATCGTGACGCCGTCGTTGGTGATCGTCGGCGCGCCGAACTTCTTGTCGAGCACGACGTACCGACCCTTCGGGCCAAGGGTGACCTTGACCGCGTCG
>DASSSQ010000015.1:0-22401 GCA_035708405.1 Gaiellaceae bacterium | reverse complement strand
CCGTCCCGAGAAGGAGCCAGACCCGCTGATGGACTTCACCAAGCTGACAGTCAGAAGCCAGCAGGCGATCGCCGCCGCCCAGGAGGCGGCGCGGCGCCGCGGCAACCCCGAGATCTACCCCGAGCACCAGCTGCTCGCCCTGCTCGACGACGAGCTCTTTGCCGACTGGCAGGGCCTGCGCGCCGAGGCGGAGCGGAAGCTCGCCGAGCGGCCGTCCGTGCAGGGCGCGCAGGGCCAGCCGACCGCGTCCGCCGCGTTCTCGCGCGTGCTCGACCGGGCCGAGGACGAGATGCGGAAGCTCGAGGACGAGTTCGTCTCGATGGACCACCTCTTCCTCGCGCTCGAGCCGGCGCCGCGCGACGAGATCCTCGCCTGGATCGAGCGCACCCGCGGCGGCCAGCGCGTCACGAGCCAGGATCCCGAGGGCACCTTCCAGGCGCTCGCGAAGTTCGGCCGCGACCTGACCGAGGCCGCCGAGAGCGGCAAGCTCGACCCGGTGATCGGCCGGGACGAGGAGATCCGGCGCGTGATCCAGGTGCTCTCGCGGCGCACGAAGAACAACCCCGTGCTGATCGGCGAGCCCGGCGTCGGCAAGACCGCGATCGTCGAGGGGCTCGCGCAGCGGATCGTCGCCGGCGACGTCCCCGAGGGGCTGAAGGGCAAGCGCGTCTGGGCGCTCGACATCGGCGCGCTGCTCGCCGGCTCCAAGTACCGCGGCGAGTTCGAGGAGCGGCTGAAGGCCGTGCTCAAGGAGATCTCCACGAGCGAGGGCCAGATCGTCCTCTTCATCGACGAGCTGCACACGATCGTCGGCGCCGGCGCCGCCGAGGGCGCGGTCGACGCGGGCAACCTGCTGAAGCCGATGCTGGCGCGCGGCGAGCTCCGCTGCGTCGGCGCGACGACGCTCGACGAGTACCGCAAGCACGTCGAGGCCGACGCGGCGCTCGAGCGGCGCTTCCAGCCGGTCTTCGTCGGCGAGCCGTCCGTCCCGGACACGATCGCGATCCTGCGCGGGCTCAAGGAGCGCTACGAGGCCCACCACGGCGTCCGCATCCGCGACGCGGCGCTCGTCTCGGCCGCCGTCCTCTCCGATCGCTACATCGCCGACCGCCAGCTCCCGGACAAGGCGATCGACCTCGTCGACGAGGCGGCGTCGCGCCTGCGGATGGAGATCGACTCCTCGCCGCTCGAGCTCGACGAGGCGAACCGGCGCGTCACGCAGCTGCAGATCGAGCTGGCGGCGATGGCCGGCGAGTCCGACGAGGTGCGCGCGCCGGTCGAGCGCGAGCTCGCCGACGCCGAGGAGGCACGGAACGCGCTCGCGGCGCGCTGGGCGAAGGAGAAGGAGGCGCTCGACCGCGTCAAGCAGATCACGCAGAAGATCGACGAGCTGCGGATGGAGGCGGAGCGCGCCGAGCGGCAGGGCGAGCTGCAGCGGGTCGCGGAGATCCGCTACGGCGAGCTGCCGTCGCTCGAGGCCGAGCTGGCCGAGCGTGAGGCCTCCGAGACCGAGCGGATGGTGAAGGAAGAGGTCGACGAGGACGACGTCGCCGAGGTCGTCGGCCGCTGGACCGGGATCCCCGTCTCGCGGCTGCTCGAGGGCGAGACCGAGAAGCTGATCCACATGGAGGAGCGGCTGCACCGGCGCGTCGTCGGCCAGGCCGAGGCGGTCGAGGCGGTCGCGAACGCGCTGCGGCGCGCGCGCACCGGCCTGCAGGATCCGAACCGGCCGATCGGCTCCTTCGTCTTCCTCGGCCCGACCGGCGTCGGCAAGACCGAGCTCGCGCGCGCGCTCGCGGAGTTCATGTTCGACGACGAGCGGGCGCTCGTCCGGCTCGACATGAGCGAGTACCAGGAGCGGCACACGGTCGCGCGGCTCGTCGGCGCGCCGCCCGGCTACGTCGGCTACGAGGAGGGCGGCCAGCTCACCGAGGCGGTGCGGCGGCGCCCGTACTCGGTCGTCCTGCTCGACGAGATCGAGAAGGCGCACGCGGAGGTCTTCGACGTGCTGCTGCAGATCCTCGACGACGGCCGGCTGACCGACGGCCAGGGCCGCACCGTCGACTTCCGCAACACCGTGATCATCATGACCTCGAACCTGCGCTCGGTCGACGCGATGCGCGAGCTCTTCCGGCCGGAGTTCCTGAACCGGATCGACGAGATCGTCCAGTTCGCGCCGCTCTCGCGCGAGCAGCTGGCGGAGATCGTCGAGCTGCAGCTCGCGCGGCTGCGCGGCCGGCTGGCCGACCGCGGGCTCGGGCTCGAGCTGACGGACGCGGCGAAGGAGGCGCTCGCGGAGGCGGGCTGGGACCCGGCCTACGGCGCGCGGCCGCTGAAGCGGTCGATCCAGCGCCTGGTCGAGAACCCGCTCGCGCTGCGGCTGCTCGAGGGCGACTTCGCCGACGGCGACACCGTGCGGGTCGACGCCTCGGGCGGCGAGCTGGTGTTCGAGAAGACGGTGCTAGCCGCGGCGCACGCCGCGTGAGCTGAAGACGAAGCGGCTGCGGGTGGGGGCGAGGCGGATCCGCTTCGCCCCGATCCGCGCCGTCACGTCCTCCGGCCGGCCGAGGCCGACCCAGAGCGGCCGGTCGAGGCCGAACCGCCCCATCGATCCCTGCGCGAGCGTGCCCTGCCAGACGACCCGGCCGTGCGCGTCGCCGAAGCGGACGGAGACCCAGGTGTCGCCGCCGGTCGCGCGGATCGTCAGCGGGCCGGGATAGGCGGGCGCGGCCGGCCTCGGCCTCGCCGCGTGTGGCGGGCGCACGGCCTTCGCCGCCGCGGGCGGCGCCGTCCGGTGCGCCGGGCGGAGGCCGAGGTAGAGGCCGATCCCCGCCGCGACGCACGCGAGCGCGCCCGCGGCGAGCGCCGCGATCCGCCGCCTGCCGTACGGCTCGACGGCCCGGATCGCCTCGTGGACGAACGGCTCCGGCTCGGGCGCCCGCAGGTCGCGGAAGCGCTCGACGTAGCGCGCGGCGTCGAGGCCGAGGTGCTCGGCGTACGTGCGGACGAAGCCGGCCGCGTAGACGTCGCCGGGGAGCAGGTCGAAGCGCTCGTCCTCGATCGCCTCCAGGTTCGCCGTGCGGATGCAGGTCTCGCGCTCGACGTCTGCGAGCTCGAGCCCACGCCGGAGGCGCGCCTCGCGCAGCCCCGCGCCGATCCCGTAGAGATCGACCTCCCGATCGACCGTCGTCGCCACTGCCCTCCGCTTCGCCGCCCTCGCCCGGCGCCCTTTGTTCGGATTCGCTGACGAAGCGGCTTCACGCGATCTTCATGAAGCGCGGCTACCCTGCGACGAGTGATCGAGGCGCGCGGGCTGACGAAGGACTACGGCGACAAGCGCGCCGTCGACGGGCTCGACTTCACGGTCAAGCCGGGGATCGTCACCGGCTTCCTCGGCCCGAACGGGGCCGGCAAGTCGACGACGATGCGGCTGATCCTCGGGCTCGACCGGCCGACCGCCGGCGACGTCACCGTCAACGGCAAGCACTACCGCGACCACCTCGCGCCGCTGCACGAGGTCGGCGCGCTGCTCGAGGCGCGCTCCGTCCACACCGGCCGCTCCGCCTACAACCACCTGCTCTCGCTCGCGCAGACGCACGGCATCCCGCGCCGCCGCGTCGATGAGCTGATCGAGCTCGTCGGGCTCCAGGACGTCGCGAAGAAGCGCGCCGGCAAGTTCTCGCTCGGCATGGGCCAGCGGCTCGGGATCGCGACGGCGCTGCTCGGCGACCCGCAGACCGTGATGCTGGACGAGCCGGTGAACGGCCTCGACCCGGAGGGGATCCAGTGGATCCGCAACCTGCTGCGCGGGCTCGCCGCCGAGGGGCGCACCGTCTTCGTCTCCTCGCACCTGATGAGCGAGATGGCGCTGACCGCCGAGCACCTGATCGTGGTCGGCCGCGGCCGCCTGATCGCCGACACGAGCGTCGACGAGTTCGTCCGCGGCGCCTCGAAGAACGTCGTCCGCGTCCGCTCGCCGCAGGCCGTCCGGCTCGCCGAGCTCGTCGCCGGGCCCGACGTGACCGTCTCGCCGGTCGAGAACGGCCTGCTCGAGATCCACGGCCTCTCGGCCGAGCAGATCGGCGACTTCGCGCTCGAGCACCGGATCGTGCTCCACGAGCTGACGCCGCAGCAGGCCTCGCTCGAGGAGGCGTTCATGGACCTGACGCGCGAGGACGTCGAGTTCAAGGCGGTGGTCGCGTGACGACGCTCGCCCTCGCACGCACCGGCCGCGTCACGCAGGCGCGCGTCGCCCGCTCGGAGTGGACGAAGCTGCGCTCGGTGCGCTCGACGCGCTGGTCGCTCGCGGTCGCCGTCGTCTTCACGATCGGGATCGCCGCGCTCGCGACCGCGATTCTCCGCCACCACTGGGCGACGGCCTCGCTGCACGACCGCTCCGACTTCCATCCGCTCGAGCTGAACATGGCCGGCATCCAGCTCGCGCAGCTCGCGATCGGCGTCCTCGGCGTGCTCGTGATCACCGCCGAGTACTCGACCGGGATGATCCGCGCCTCGCTGACCGCCGTCCCGAAGCGCCTGCCGGTGCTCTGGGGCAAGGCCGCCGTCTACGGCCTGACGACCCTCGTGCTGATGATCCCGGCCGCGATCGTCGCGTTCCTCGTCGGCCAGGCGATCCTCGCGGGCGGCAACGGCATCCCGCACCTCTCCCTCGGCGACCCCGGCGTCGCGCGCGCGGTCGTCGGCGCCGGCCTCTACCTGACGCTCGTCGGCCTGTTCGGGCTCGGCCTCGGCTCGATCGTCCGCAACACCGCCGGCGGCATCGCCACCTTCGCCGGGATCATGTTCGTGCTGCCGCCGCTGATGAACGTGCTGCCGTCGAGCTGGAACAGCGCCGCCTCGCCGTACCTGCCGTTGCAGGCGGGCGAGTCGATCATGTCGATCACGCCGGGGAACCACCTGGCGCCGTGGGCCGGGCTCGGCGTGCTCGCGCTCTACGCGGTCGCCTCGCTCGCGGTCGCGGCCGTGCTACTCGTCCGCCGCGACACGTAGCGACTCGACGAGCTTCGGCGGCGCCACCTCCGCGTAGGCGTCCTCGACGATGCCGGCGAGCTCGTCCGGGTCGAGCTCCCGGTCGAGCCGGAAGCCGAGCCAGCCGCGATGGCCGACGTAGGGCGGGACGAAGAAGCGCTCCGGATCGGCCTCGACGAGCATCGCCTGCATGCCGGCCGGCGCCGCGCAGATCAGCGCGACGCGGCCGTCGCGATGGTGGTTCGTCCAGACCGTCGCGAACGACCGCTTGCCGCGCACGAAGAAGGTCGGCTCGCCGTGGCTTGCGCGCTCGCTCACCTCGGGCAGGGCGAGGCAGAGCTCGCGGACGAGCTCGAGCCCGCTGCTCAGAGGCCGAGGTCCTCCAGCATCTCGCTCTGGTCGGTCGCCGGCGGCGCGCCGTAGATGAAGACGACGACGTCCTCGTCGCCCGCGTTGAACATCTGCAGCGGCGTGTCGGTCTCGACCGCGAGCACGCTCTGCGGCGGCAGCTCGACCCGCTCCGCCGGCTCGCCGACGAGCATCGTCAGCGTCCCGGAGCAGACGACGAAGACCTCCTCCTGCTCGAAGTTCTTGTGCCGGCGGCCGCGGCTGCCCGGCGGGTAGCGCCAGAGGCGCGCCCGCGAGCTCTGCAGCGACGCGTTCGTCGTCACGTCCGACTGGTAGCGGGGCGGCTCGCCCTCGTGCGCGGGCGGCCGCTCGTCCCACTGGTGCTCGTGTGCCCTGATCGCGTGGTAGCCCATGGCGCGATCCTCTCACACGTGCGAGGGCTTGAGTCGAGGCGCGCGGCGGTCGATATCCCGGGCATGACCTCTCGCCGCTGGTTCGGGATCGGGATGACGATCGCGGCCGTCGCGGTCGGCGGCTGGAAGCAGCTGATCCCCGGCCTCGACCTCGCGTCGGGCGCCGGCGCCTCCGGCGGCGGCGTCGCCTCCGAGCTGCAGCTCGTGCCGGCGTTCGCGCAGGCCGCCGGCGCGCTGAACGCCTACGAGGCGGCGGCAGGCTCGTACAGCGGCGCGCAGCTCTCGCCGACCTCGCTCGTCCGCCTCGTCTGGACGGGCGACGAGTCCTACTGCCTGCAGGGCGGCAGCGGCGCGGGGGCGATGTTCGAGGTCGGCCCCGGGGGCATCCCGCGGCCGGGCTCCTGCCCGCCGGTCTAGACTCCGCGCCCGTGATCCTGGTCGTCGCGGCGACGGAGCGGGAGCTCGCGGGCGTCGAGGGCGCGCGCACGCTCGTCTGCGGGATCGGCCCGGTCGAGGCGGCGCTGCAGACGGCGGGGGCGCTCGCGGCGGGCCGGCCGGACGCCGTCCTCCACGTCGGCATCGCCGGCGGGCGCGACCTGGCGCCGAACGCGCTCGTGCTCGGCGAGGAGGCCGTCTACTGCGACGCGATCGACGACGCGAGCACGCTGCCGCGCGTCACGCGCGTCCGGCCCGACGCAGGGTTGCTCGCGGCCGCACGGGCGGCGCTTCCGGAGGCGCACGTGCTCCCGATCGCGACGTGCGGCAGGGTCGGCGCCGGCACCGCCTGCGCCGTCGAGGCGATGGAGGGCTTCGGCGTGCTGCGCGCGGCCGAGCTCGCCGGCGTCCCGGCGGTCGAGCTGCGGGTCGTCTCGAACGTGCCCGAGGAGGCGGACCGCGGTCGCTGGTGGGTCGACGGCGCGCTCGCCGCGCTCGCCGAGGCGCTGCCGCGGCTGATCGCTACCGTGTCTGCGTGAACGTCTCCGAGCTGCCGCCGCCGCTGCCGCCCGCGACCCGCACCGTCGGGCAGCTCGTCGCCGAGTCGATCCGCTTCTACCAGTCGCGCTTCTGGGCCGTGCTCGCGCTCGGGCTCGCGATCGCACTGCTCGACCTGATCCCGGCGCACGGCTACGGCGTCCACGCGGCCGTCCTCTGCGTCGGCGCCCCCGTCCTCACGGCCGCGTTCATCGCGGCGACCGCGCTCGTCTCCGGGGTCCGGCCGACGCGCCGCTCGGGCCTGACCGCGCTCGCCGCCGGGACGGTCGTCTTCCTGCCGGCGGCGGCGCTCAGCGGCTGGTTCGACCTGCTCGCCGTCGCCTGGCTCGCGTTCCTCGGCCTCGTCGTCCCGGTCGCCCTCGTCGAGCAGACGGGCTTCCGCGACTCGCTCGTGCGCGCCCGCCGGCTCGCGACCGCGGACTACGTGCACGCGCTCGGCTCGCTCGCCGCGCTCGCGATCGTCTACTTCATCGTCCGTCAGGCGCTGGTCGTGCTGCTGAAGACGCAGGGCGACGCCGCCGAGCGGATCGCGAGCTTCCTCGCCGACCTCGTGCTCAGCCCGCTGCTCTTCGTCGGCGCGGTGCAGCTCTACTACGACCAGGCGGCCCGGATCGGGCTCCGCAAGCCGGTCGCAGCCGCGCGCGCGGACTAGCCTGCGCTCGCGGCTGCCGCGATCGCGCCGGCGAGGCCGGCGTTCGCGACGATCAGGTCGCGGTTGACCCGCTGGGTCTCGCCGCCGCTCGCCTCGTGCAGGAACGAGAGGACGAAGGGCGTGACGGCGCCGCCGCGGACGTTCCGCTCCTCGGCGCGCAGGAGCGCGGCCTGGATCAGCTCCTCGACGTCGAGGCTCTCGTCCGGCGGCCGGCCGACGAGGAGGCCGCCGCCGCCGAGCTCCCAGTGTGCGCGCGTCACCGCTGCCGCCTCCCCGGCGCTCTCGACGCGGGCCGAGACCGGCGGTCCGCCCGCCGCCGCGTAAAAGAGCGGCAGCGTGTCGACGCCGAAGCCGAGCACCGGCACGCCGAGCGTCTCCAGCAGCTCCGCGGTCGCCGGCACGTCGAGCAGCGACTTGACGCCGGAGCAGACGACGAGCGCCTGCGTCCGCGCCAGCATGCCGGGGTCGGCGGAGACGTCCGGCGGGTCGGGGAAGCCGCGATGGACGCCGCCGAGGCCGCCGGTGCCCATGAAGCGGATCCCGGCCGCGCGCGCGACGGCGAGCGTGCCGCCGACGGTCGTGGCGCCGACCGCCCGCTGGGCGACCGCGGGGCCGAGGTCGCGCGGGCCGAGCTTCCGCGCGTCGGCGTCGAAGCGCGCGAGCTCGTCCGCCGTCAGCCCGACGCGCACCTCGCCGTCGAGGACGCCGACGGTCGCGGGCACCGCGCCCGACTCGCGCACGGCCGCCTCGGCGGCGAGCCCGACCTCGACTCCTTCGCCCGGCGGAAAGCCGTGGGCGACGAGCGTCGTCTCGAGCGCGACGACGGCGCCGCCGCGCTCGACCGCCTCGCGTACCTCGTCGGCGACCCGGATCACGGCATCGAGCCTAGCCGCGCGACGCAGCGGGCCGCCGCCTCCAGCCCGAGCTCCGGCCCGCCGAGCAGGAAGCCGGCGGCGAGCGCGTCCCCCGCGCCGGTCGTGTCGGCGGCCTCGACCGGACGAGCCGGATGCGCGACGCCGTCGACGACGATCCCGTCGCGGCCCCGCTTCTCGACAAGTGACAGAGTGTCACAAGGGCCGAGCGCGGCGAGCTCGGTCGCGGTCGCGAAGAGGACGTCCGGCGCGAGCCGCTCGAGTCGCGCGCGGAAGCGAGCGGGGCCGTGCTCGCGGATCAGCGCCGCCGAGGAGAGGTCGATCGAGACGCGGGCGCCGCCGGCGCGGGCGAGCCCGGCCGCGTGCTCGGCCGCGCGGCCCGCCGGCTCGGCCGCGAGCGCGTAGCCGGAGACGTGCAGCCACTCGGCGCCCTCCAGCCACGAAGCGTCGATCTCCTCCGGCCGCAGGTCGCGCGCGACGCCGCGGTCGGAGGCCATCGAGCGCGCGCCGCTCGCGTCGACGAACGAGACGACGATGCCCGTGCGCCCCGGCGCGACCGGGCCCACCAGCTCGACGCCGCGCCGCGCCAGCTCGGCGGCGATCACGGCGCCCGCGGCGTCGTCGCCGCGCTTGGCGATGCACCGCGCCCGCGCCCCGAGCGCCGCCGCCCATGCCGCCACGTTCGCCGCCTGGCCGCCTGCGCCGGCGCGCGTCGTCGCGGCGACGTCGTCGTCGCCGGCGAGCGGCGCCGCCGGCCGCACGACGACGTCGAGCGCCGCATCGCCGAGCGTGCAGATCGTCGGCATCGGGCTACGATCCTCGCATGAACGAAGAGGCGCGCCGCGGCAGGCTGCGGTCGTTCGTGCTCGGCGGCGTCGTCGGCGCATCCGCCGCGATCGCCGCCGCGCGCCGCCTCGGCCCGCACCCGCGACGGCGCACCACGCCCGCCGGCCTCGCCGCCTTCGAGGGCGCGCCGTGCTTCGAGGAGACGCTCGAGCGCGAGCAGCAGGAAGGCCGCTAGCTCCCGTCCAGCAGCCGGAGCGCGCGCCTCGCCGTCACGAGGTTCACGTCCGCGTCGCCCAGGTAGAGCCCCTTGCCGAGGATCTGCACGGCCTCGGCGCGCTCGAGGAACTCCGCCGGCGTCCGCACCGGCCGCCGCGTACGCAGGACGAGGAACGGCCCCCAGGCATGCGCGGTGAACGCCTCGCGCGGGAACGGCAGCTCCGCCGGGATCGAGAGCCGCCGCCGCCAGTTGTTCGTGTCGCTCGCGTCGAAGACGAAGATCGCGTGGCCGAGCGGCTTCGGCGCCGCCCGCAGCACCTCGAGCGCGAGCTTCGGGTCGGCGCGCGGGACGACCGTCCGCGAGACCGCGCCTCCGTCCTCCCAGGCGCCGAGGAAGAGCGGGTTGTACCCGAGCAGGACGTCGTTTCGGTGCATCAGCCCGGCCAGCCAGCGCGACGCCGACTCGCGCGCGTCGACCCGGATCGCCGGCTCGCCGCGGTAGAGCTCCGGGTTCTTGTGGATGCCCCACTCGACCTCCCCGTAGCAGAGCGCGAGCGCGGCGACCGCGGCCAGCGCCGGGTAGCGCAGGATCCGCAGCATCCCGACCGCGACGAGGAGCAGGAAGAACGGCAGCGCGAAGATCATGTGCCGCGTCTCGGGCGAGGCGGAGCCGCCGACGCGCGCGCCGACGAAGACGAGGAACGGCGTCGCGAAGACGCAGCCGGCGAGCAGCGCCGGGCGGGCGCGCGCGCGCGCGAGCAGCGCGAGGCCGACCGCGGCGCAGGCGACGATCGGCCACACCGCCCACGTCCACCCGGCTGTGAAGTCGCCGGCGACGTGCAGGAAGTAGCGGAGGACGTCGATCGGCCCGCGCAGCTTCGCGCCGCCGGTGCCGACGCCGACGCCGTAGCGGCCGGCGAGCACGAGATCCGAGTACCAGAGCGGGATCCCGAGCACGAGCACGGCGCCGAACGGGACGACGAGCCGCCGCAGCGGCGTTCGCACGGCGAGCGCGTAGATCCCCTGCGACGCGATCACGATCGCGCCGTAGGTGTGCGTCGCGGTCGTCGCCAGGATCGCGAGCGCCCAGAACGTCCACGCGCGCCGGCCGCCGCGCTCGAGCGCGCGCAGGAGCGCCAGGTACGAGAGCGCGCTCGTGAACAGGAACAGCGAGTACATCCGCGCGTAGACGCCGTGGAAGAGCAGCGTCCAGCTGCCGGCGAGCAGCACCGAGACGAGCATCGCCGGCAGCCGTCCCGCGAGCCGCCGGCAGAGGACGGCGACGACCGGCACCGAGGCGACGGCGAAGATCGCGGAGACGATCCTCAGCCCGAGCAGGCCGCCGCCCGTGTGCGCGACGATCCACGAGATCGTGAAGTGGAGCGGCGCGCCGCCGCGCCGGAAGACGGTCTCGTACAGCTCCGTGAGCGAGCCGCGGCCGGAGAAGAGCGCGAGCGTCTCGTCCTCGTGCGGCGGCCAGGCGGTGACGGCGAACGAGAGGAACGCGGCGACCGCGACCGTGCAGAGCGAGACGACGCCGGCGTAGACCCGCGCCGGCACCTCGCGCGGCCGGACGGCCCGCGGCGGTGCGAGGCGCCGGACGGGTGGCGCCGCCGCGGGCTGGGGTCGCGTCTGGGTCAACGGCTCTCGGATGCTAGCCTTCGCCGGCCATGCCGATCTACGAGTACAAGTGCCCGAACGGCCATCTGTTCGAGGTCTTCCACGGCATGACGGAGCCGTCGCCGACCGTCTGCGAGGTCTGCGGCGCGAGCCCGGTCGAGCGCGTCCTGCACGCGGTCGCGGTGCATTTCAAGGGCTCCGGCTTCTACGCGACCGACTACGGCCGCGGCGGCAAGAAGAGGGACGGCGCCGCGGCGACCGCGTCGTCCGACTCGGGCTCGAAGAGCGCTTCCGACGGCGGCGGCCCGGAGAAGAAGTCCGAGCCCTCGAAGGCCGCCGACTAGCGGGACCTCTCGAGCAGGGCGTTCGCGAACGCGGAGGTCGGCACGCTGTTGCCGACGAGCGTGTTGTCCTCGAGCGTCGCCTCGGCGTAGAAGAACGACTGGATGCCGACGCCGCGCGTTCCGGCGACGACGTTGCGCCGGATCGTGCACAGCGAATGGTCGCCGCAGTAGATGCCGACGCCGTGCGCGCCGGAGACGTCGTTGTCGCTGACCTCGCCCATCGTCATCTCCGTGATCGCGATCCCGCGCAGGCTCGTGCCGTGGACGTGGTTGCCGCTGATCTCCGCCATGTCGATGCCGTGGGTGACGATGCCCTCCCGGCCGCCGGAGACGTCGCAGCCCTCGACCGCGCTCATGCCGCGGCCGGCGGTGTAGGAGAGGTCGATGCCCTGGCCCCAGCGGCTGGTCGTCGAGACCGTGCAGTCGCGCACGACGACGCCGGAGAGGCGCGCGTGGATGCCGTCGAGCCGCGCGCCGAGCACGCGGACGTGCTCGAGCCGGACGCGGTCGGCCCCGAAGACCGCGATCCCGTTCTCGCCGCCGACGACGGTCAGGTCGCGGACGACGACCCCGTCGGCGTGGACGACGATGCCGCCGCGGACGACGGCGCCCGGCTTGCCCTGCAGGATCTCCTGGCGATCGATCACGATCGGGCCCCGGTGGACGCCGGCTGAGAGCGTGACGACGGGCGGCCGCGTGGCGAAGGCGACGCCGCCGGCGGCGAGGAAGAGCGCCGCGACGGCCGCCGCCGAGGTCGCGCCCGGGCGGCCGAGCTCGCCGCCGTCGTCGCCGTAGGAGAGCCGGAGCAGGGGGTAGACCGCGTGGCCGAGCACCTGCGCGAGCAGCCACGCGCCGCAGAAGAAGCCGATCGCCTCCGGCAGCGGCGCGCGCACGTCGAGCGCGATCGCGAGCGCCGTCACCGCGCCGAGCTCGAGCGCGCCGAGCGGCAGCGCCGTCCAGGCCGGCTGGTAGTCGAGCGCGCGGTCGTAGAGGAGCAGGTCGAGCGCGACGCCGACCCCGACCATCAGCGCCGCCACCTCGACCGGCCACCAGCGGTGGAGGACGAGCGCGAGCGCGGCGGCGGCGAGCGCCGGCCCGAGCGCGGCCGCGAGCCGCGAGTCGATCCGGCCTCTCAGCGTGTAGGACACGCCTGGATCCTCCGCAGGAAGCCGCGCGCCGCGTACTTGGCGCCGACGAGCGTGTCGGCGGCGGGATAGGCCCACTGCGCGGGCGTGCCGGCGAGCGCGAGCGTCCGCGTCTCGTCGGTCAGCGCCGGCACGGTGCAGTCCGGGTCGAGCCGGATCCAGCGCTCGTGCGTGGCGAGGCCGTGCTCGGAGACGAGCCGGGCGAGCAGCGGATCGTGGTGGAAGCCGCGCTTGAAGCCGGTCGCGCAGACGATCTGCTCGGCGCCGTTCACCTCGGCGGCGACGGAGAAGCGCGGGCTCGAGAGCGCCGCGTCCCAGGCGCGGCCGGGCGGGAACGAGGGCGAGAGCAGCTCGCCGAGGTACGCCGCGCGCTCGGCCGGCGGCAGCGCCTGGTAGCCGGCGAGGCCGCGGCGGGAGAAGAGCCGTCGCGGCACGTTCAGCGGCCTGCGCACCGGCTCGCGCCGCCGCACCGAGACGACGCGCGCGCCGGCCGCGAGCGCGTTCAGCCATTCGGTCGCCGCCGCCATGCCGGCGCCGACGACGCAGACCTCGCCCGCGTAGTCGTGCGGCTCGTAGGCGTGGACGGCGCGCGGGTCGCCGGCGAGCTCCTCCGGCAGGTTCAGCCCGGGATGCCCGGTCGCGACGAGCACGTGCCGGAAGACGCCGTGCCCGTCGAGCTCGAAGCCGCCGTCGACGGCGCGGATCCGCTCGACCCGGGCCGTCACGTGCGCGTCGTCCCAGCCGATCCGGCGCCGCAGCTCGTCGACGTGCTCGAGGAACTCGGCGACCGTCGGCCGGTAGCCGCCGCAGGCCGTCCGCACGAGCGGCCAGGGCGACCGCCGCCGGGCCGCCGCGCGCACCGCGAGCCCGGGGAACGATGCCGGCAGGCAGTGGCCGTCGCTCTCCGAGCGCATCCGCCGCTGCCGGATCGCCGCCGCCCGCCGCCGCCAGGTCGCGGCCGGGTCGGCGCCGGCGGCGCCGAACACCGTCACCGAGACCGATCCCGGAGTCGCTCGCGTCAGCGTCGCATACGCGACGAAGCCCGCCAGGCCGCCGCCGACGATCGCGACGCGCGCCGGCACCTACTTGACCGAGCCGGCCAGCAGCCCCTGGACGAAGTAGCGCTGGAAGGCGAAGAAGACGGCGAGCGGCACGATCAGCGAGATGAACGACGCGGGCGCGATCAGGTCGATGTTCGCGCCGAACTGGCGCAGGTTCGAGAAGATCGCGACCGTGATCGGCTGCACGTTCTGGCCGAACGTCAGCGCGACGATCAGGTCGTTCCACGTCCACAGGAACTGGAAGATCCCGAGCGAGGCGATCGCGGGCAGCCCGAGCGGCAGGATCAGCTTCAGGAAGATCCGCGCCTCGGAGGCGCCGTCGATCCGCGCCGACTCGAGGATGTCCTTCGGGATCCCGACGAAGAAGTTCCGCAGCAGGAAGATCGCGAACGGCAGCCCGAACGCGGCGTGGAAGAGCACGATCGAGAGCACCGTGTCGAAGATCCCGAGCTTGTCGTAGAGCGTGAACATCGGGATCAGCGCCATCTGCAGCGGCACGACGAGCAGGCCGATCACGCCGACGAACAGCCAGTCGCGGCCGGGGAAGTCGAGCCAGGCGAACGCGTAGCCGGCGAGTGCGCCGATCACGATCACGAGCGCCGTGTTGCCGACGGCGATCTCCGCCGTCGTCCCCAGCGAGCCGATGATCGACGAGTTGTGGAAGACGTCGCTGTAGTTCTGCCAGGTGGCGAGCGACGGCTTCGCGAAGATCTGCCACCAGCCCTTGAGCGTGAACGCCTGCGCCGGCAGGATCGAGGTCAGGAAGAGGCCGAGCGTCGGCACGAGCCAGAGCAGGCCGATCACGACGAGCACGAGGTGCACCGGCGCCTTCAGCGTCGCGCGCGCGATCTTCGCCGCGACGGAGTCGCGCTCGGAGAGCGGGATCCGCCCGGCGCGCGCGGTCGCGGTCGCGGCCACTAGGCCTCCCGCCGGAAGTTGCGGATGTTCAGGGCGAGCACCGGGATCACGAGCAGGAACAGGAAGACGGCGATCGCCGAGCCGACGCCGAAGTCGTTGACGCCGCCGAACGACTCGCGCCACATCGCGAGCGCGATCACGTTCGCCGCGTTCTGCGACGAGCCCGGCGCGAGCGTGATCACGAGGTCGAAGACCTTCAGCACGTTGATGAACATCGTCACGAGCACGACCGAGATCACCGGCCAGAGCAGCGGGATCGTCACGCGTCTGAACACCTGCCACTCGCTGGCGCCGTCGGTGCGCGCGGCCTCGAGCACGTCTCGGGGCATCGACGAGAGCCCGGCCGCGATCACGACCATCGCGAAGCCGGCCCAGATCCAGATGTAGGCGAGGATCAGCGAGTAGGTGATCAGCTTCGCGCCGAGCCAGGAGATGCCGCCCCACGGCTTGGCGAAGGTGGAGGCGCCGATCCCGGCGCGATAGCTGCCGGGCTGCACGTCCGCGAACGCGAAGCTGCCGTCCGCCTTCGACTTCGTCGACTGCACCACCTTCGATCCCCGGCGCAGCTCGACGCTGACGCCGGGCAGCCCGAGCTCCTGCGTCTCGACCTTCCCCTGGACGCCGCCGCCGGGCTTGAAGTCGCGCCAGACGACGCCCTCGATCGCGCCCGGCTTCGGCGTCGGCGCCACCGCCTGCTTCGCGCCCGAGGGAACCTGCTGCGGCGGGATCGCGGTCAGTCCGAGCAGCGCGACGCCGCCCGGATGGAGCGGCGTCTTCAGCACCAGCCCGCCGCCCTGCGGCACGAGCGACGGCGTCGACGGCGACGCGCTCGCGAGCACGCCGGGCGCGTGGATCGCGTCGGCGAAGGTGCGGCCGAGCGCGTTGACGGCGCCGAGGCTCGGATCCTGCTGGTACATGATCCGCCAGGTGACGCCGGTGGCGAACGCGGAGACCGCCATCGGCAGGAAGACGACCGTCTTGAACGCGACCGACCAGCGGACGCGCTCGGTCAGGACGGCGAAGATGACCCCGAGCACGGTGACGAAGGCCGGCACGATCCCGACCCAGATCGCGTTGTTCTCGATCGCGGTCAGGAGCCGCGAGGTCGTGAACAGCGTCCTGTAGTTGCCGAGCCCGACGAAGTCGTCGAAGCCGGACTGGCCGAAGAGGCTGCGGACGATCGTGTAGACCGTCGGGTAGACGATCCAGACGCCGAGCAGGATGATCGCCGGCGCGAGGAAGAGAGCGCCCGTGGCGTAGCGCCCGAGCGCCCCCGGCTCCTGCGTGGGCGGCGGAGCCGCCCGGATCGGCGGCTCCGCCGTGATGCTGCCCCTGCTCAAGCGCTCGGGCCCCTACTTGCCCTTCTTGTACGCCGCCTTTGCGGCCGCCTCGAGCTTCTTCTGGACTCCCGTCACGTTGCTCGGCTTGCGCAGGAAGTCCTGGAAGAGGCCCCACTCGCCCTGACCGACCGTGGCGCCGAACGAGCCGGGCTGCTGGTCGGACATGTCGAAGACGACGTTCTTCGCCTTCGCGATCGCCGAGGCGGTCGCGCGGGTGATCGCGTCCGGATAGACGGCCGGGCTCATCTTCTTGTTGCCGGTCGCGAAGCCGCCGCGCTTCGCCCACGCCGCCGCCGCCGGCTCGGTCGTCAGGAAGGTGACGAACGCGCGGATCGCCGGCGTGTCGCGGAACGCCACGAGCGTGTCGCCGCCGATCTCGACCGCCGGCGCGGAGCCGCCGATCGACGGGAACGCGAACTCGCCGTAGTCGATGTTCGGCTTCGCCTTGACGGTCGCGACGCCCGGGACGAAGTCGCCCTCGATCACGATCGCCGCCTTCGGCGGGTTCTGGAACACGTTGTTGACCGAGGTCGGGAAGTCGGTCTGGATGGCGCCCGAGGTGCCGCCGGCGAGGTTCGACGAGTCCCCGATCACCTGGGCCATCGTCTTCAGCGCCGTCGTCACCGTCTTGTCCGTCCACTTGATCTTGTGCGCGGACAGCAGGTTGTACTTGCCGACGCCGGCCTGGCGGAGATAGATATTCTCGAACAGGTCGGTGAGCGTCCAGCCGTCGGCGCCGCCGATCGAGTACGCCGGCGTGCCCGACGCCTTCAGCGTCTTCGCCGCGGCCAGCAGCTGCGGCCACGTCTTCGGCGGCTTGACGCCCGCGTTCTTGAAGGCGTGGGCGTTGTACCAGACCGTCGACTTGTTGCTGGCCTTGAAGGTGATCCCGTACAGCTTGCCGTTGAACGTGCCGAGCTTCAGCCACGACGGCGCGAAGTTGGCCGCGAAGCTCTTGCGTGCGTAGGTGATCGGCTTCAGCGCGCCCTTGTCGACGAACTGCTGGATCAGGCCGGGCTGGGCGATGTCGGCCATGTCCGGCGGATGGCCGCCGGTGACGGCGGTCGCGAGCACCGTCGGCAGGTTGTCGCCGAGCGACTTGTACTTGACGTGGACCTGCGGGTACTTCTTGTTGAACGCCTTGATCACGGCGCCGAACGCCTTCGCTTCCGCGCCGCTCCAGACCCCGTCGAAGTTGATGTTGCCGGCGACGGCCCGGGCGCTCGCCGGCTTGCTGCTCGCAGCGGTGCTCGCGTAGGCGGCCGCGACCGCGGTCAGCGTTGCGACCGCGGCGAGCGCGGCCACGAGGCTCTTTCGACCTTTCACGTGGTATCTCCCTTCGTCTGTGTCGTGTCGTAGATGCCGAGACTGGTGTCGGGATCGAAGAAGTGCAGCGCGCTCGTGTCGACGGCGACCTCGACCGGCTCGCCCTCGCGCACGCGCGCCCGGGCGCCGAAGCGGCCGACGAGCAGCGCGTGCGGGCTCTGCAGGCCGCCGCCGGCCTCGTCGCCGACGTCGCGGGCGAGCTCCTTCACGTCCTCGGTCAGCGCCGGCCGCGCCCCCTCGACGGTGAAGTGGACCATCAGCTCGGAGCCGAGCGCCTCGCGGAGCTCGACCTTGCCTCGCAGCCGCCGGCCGGCGGGCGTGTCGGCGGCAAGCGACGCCTCCTCGAGGTGCTCCGGCCGGATGCCGACGATTACCGGCCGGCCGGCGTAGCCGCGCAGGGCGGGGCGCGCGGCGAGCACGTCCGCGCCCAGCGCGATCTGCTGGCCGCCGACGTCGACCGCGAGGCTGCCGTTCGCGCCGACGACGTTCCCCTCGAGCATGTTCATCGACGGGCTGCCGATGAAGCCGCCGACGAACAGGTTGACCGGCCGGTCGTAGAGCGTCTGCGGGTCGGCGACCTGCTGGATCTCGCCCTTGCGCATCACCGCCACCCGGTCGCCCATCGTCATCGCCTCGACCTGGTCGTGGGTGACGTAGATCGTCGTCGTGCCGAGGTCGTGCTGCAGCCGGGAGATCTCGGCGCGCATCTGCACGCGCAGCTTCGCGTCCAGGTTCGAGAGCGGCTCGTCCATCAGGAACGCGGACGGCTCGCGCACGATCGCGCGTCCCATCGCCACGCGCTGCCGCTGGCCGCCCGAGAGCGCGCGCGGCTTGCGCTTGAGCAGGTCGCCGAGCCCGAGCACCCGGGCCGCCTCCTGCACGCGCCGCTCGATCTCCGCCTTCGGCAGCTTCTTCAGCTTGAGGCCGAACGCGATGTTCTCGTAGACGGACAGGTGCGGGTAGAGGGCGTAGCTCTGGAAGACCATCGCGATGTCGCGGTCCCGCGAGGGCACGTGGTTGACGACGCGCTCGCCGATCCGCAGCGTCCCCTCGGAGATCTCCTCGAGCCCGGCGACCATCCGCAGCGCCGTCGTCTTGCCGCACCCGGACGGGCCGACGAGCACCATGAACTCGCCGTCTTCGATGCCGAGGTCGACGCCGTTGACGGCGCGCGTGCCGTCGGCGTAGATCTTGCTTACCTCGTCGAAGGTGACTTCCGCCATCGCGCTCTCCCCCTTTGGCGAGCCAGCGACTCGAGTCAACCACGCTCTACGAGCCGGTGCAACCCGCCTCGTAGGGCTGATGGGGCGGCGGCGGCTGCGGAGCGGACTGTCCGGTCACCATCGCCATCACCTCGCGGTTGCGCTCGTCCGGCTGCAGGACGAGCGCGCCGCCGATGTCCTCGGGGGTGCCGCCGAGCCGGCAGTGGAGCGTGTGGCCGCGCAGCTTCAGCCAGCCGAGCTGCAGGAACTGGCCCGTCGAGAGGTCGGTCGAGAGCGGCTTCAGGAGGCGCCCGCCGATCCACGGCAGCTTGACGAGCGTCCCCGGCGAGGTCAGCTTCGACGCGATCGCCTGCAGCACGCGCTGCTGCCGCTCGCCGCGGGTGATGTCCGTCTCGGACGGGTCGAGCCGGTTCTCGCGGACGCGCGAGTAGATCAGCGCCTCGTGGCCGTTCAGGTGCAGCGTCCCCTTCGCGAAGCGCCAGCCCTGCCACTGCTCGCAACGCGCCTGCGTCGGGTAGGGGCAGTCGAAGCGGTTGGAGAGGATCGGCTTCGGGTTGTCGACGGTGACGCCGCCGATCGCGTCGATCAGGTCCTCGAAGGAGCCGAAGTCGACGACGGCGACGTGGTCGATCGCCAGGCCGGTGAACTGCGCGACCGTCCGCACCGCGAGCGGGATCCCGCCCTGCTGGAAGGCGGCGTTGATCCGGTTCGAGCCGGCGCCGGGGATCGGCACGTAGAGGTCGCGCGGGATCGAGAGGAAGACGACGCTGTGACGGCTCGGGTTCGTGTGCACGACCAGGATCGAGTCCGAGTGCTGGTCGGTGGTGCGGCCGACGACGTTCGAGTGGTCGGTGCCGAGCAGCAGGATCGTCGAGGGGTGCGAGAGCATGAGGCCCGACTGCGTCGTCAGCGCGGCGCGCGCGCCCGCGTCGAGCCGCTTGTTCGCGTCGGAGACGCCGCCGCTGAACGAGAGGTAGCTCGCGACCGCCCAGATCGCGACCACGACGACGAGCACGAGCAGCGCGACGAGGATCGTCCGCCGCCGGCTCCAGCGGCGCCGCCGCCCGCGCCCGCCGCCCGGGCCCTTGTAATCGCGCCGGCCGCGTCCGTCGCCGCCGCGCGGCGGCCGGCGCTCCTTCGCGGGCGCCGGCACCTTGCCCCGGACGCGCCCGCCTCGGTAGACGCGATAGGGCTTCTCGTCCCCGGCCATGCGGCAGCGATGGTACCCGCGGTCGTCGAGAAGCACGCTTTAAGCTCGGCTCCGTGCAAGACCGCGTCATCGGTGTCGACCTCGGCGGGACGAAGATCCTCGCCGGCCTCGTCGACCGCGACGGCGCGATCGAGGCGAGGCGCGAGGTCGAGACGCCGGTGCGCTCGCAGGAGGCGCTGCTCGAGGCGCTCGGCGCGATCGTCGAGACGCTGCTCGACGACTCGGTCGCCGCCGTCGGCTTCGGCGTCCCGTCCCAGATCGATCAGCGCGCGGGGCGCACGGGACTCGCCGTCAACATCCCGCTCGGCAACCTGCCATTCCGCGACCTGTACGCGCAGCGCTTCGGCCGGCCCGTCGCGCTCGAGAACGACGCCAACGCGGCGGCCTACGCCGAGTTCGCGGCGGGCGCCGGCCGCGGCTCGGAGACGATGGCGATGCTGACGCTCGGCACCGGCGTCGGCGGCGGCATCGTCCTCGACGGCAGGCTCTACCGCGGCTGGGCGGAGGTCGGGCACCTCGTCGTCGAGTACGACGGGCCGCCCTGCCAGGGGTCGTGCACCGGCCGCGGGCACCTCGAGTCCTTCTGCTCCGGCCACGCCGCCGGCGAGCTCGCACGCCGCCTCTACGGGCCGCCCGCGACCGCGGTCGAGCTCTGCGCCGCCGCGCGCGAGGGCGACCGCGCCGCCGCCGACGCGCTCGACCTGCTCGGGCGGCGGCTCGGCGCCGGCATCGGCTCGCTCGTCAATCTCTTCGACCCGGACGTGGTCGTGATCGGCGGCGGCTTCGGCGTCGGCGCGTTCGATCTCGTCGTGCCGCCGGCGCGCGAGGTCGTGCGGCGCGAGGCGCTCGCGCCGGCGGGCGCGGACGTGCGGATCGTGCCGGCGACGCTCGGTGAGGACGCGGGCCTCGTCGGCGCCGGTCTGCTCGCCTTCGACTCGATCTCCTGATGCCGCTCGCCGTCTGCGCGACGCCGATCGGCAACCTGGAGGACGTGACGCTGCGCGTGCTCCGCGAGCTCGCCGAGGCGGACGTCGTCCTGGCCGAGGACACGCGCGTGACGCGGACGCTCCTGCGCCGCCACGGGATCGAGACGCGGCTCCTCTCCTACCGCGAGCACAACGAGGCGAAGCGGACGGCGGAGCTGCTGCCGCGGCTCGAGGCGGGGGAGCGGGTCGCGCTCGTGACCGACGCGGGGATGCCGGCGGTGTCGGATCCCGGCGCGCGCCTGGTCGCGGCGGCGCTCGCGGCGAGCGTGCCCGTGACGGTGTTGCCGGGGCCCTCCGCGGTCGAGACGGCGCTCGTCGCGAGCGGCCTCGCGGCGGAGCGCTACCAGTTCGTCGGCTACCTGCCGCGCGGCGCCGGCGCGCTCGCGGCGCTCTGGGAGGAGCTCGCGGCGTGGCCGTGGGCGGTCGTCGCCTTCGAGTCGCCGCAGCGGTTGCCGGCGACGTTGCGCTCGCTCGCGGATGCGCTCCCGGAGCGGCCGTGCGCCGTCTGCCGCGAGCTGACGAAGCGCTTCGAGGAGGTCGCGCGCGGCACGCCGCCGGAGCTCGCGGCGCGCTTCGCCGCCCCGCCGAAGGGCGAGATCGCGCTCGTCCTGGGCGCCGCGATCCCTTGTGACACAGTGTCACAAGGAATGGAGGAAGCCGCTGCTGCGGTCGCCGAGCTCGTCGCCGCCGGCGTCGGTCGCAACCAGGCCGCCCGGCTCGTCGCGCGGCTGACCGGCGTCCCGAAACGTGACGTCTATCGAACATCTTTGTGACGTTTGTGTAACAGCCGTTGACGCCGCCCGAATCGTCGCGTACCGTCGATTTCGTTTCCAAATCTGACAACAGACGATCACGAGGTGACGGATGCGACGCCTACTCCTCGCGGCGACGATGCTCGCCGCGCTCTCGATCGCGCCCGCTGCGGACGCCTGGTCCTGGCCGACGGACGGCGTCGTCCTCCGCGGCTTCACGCTCGGCTCCGACCCCTACAGCGGCGGCCAGCACCGCGGCGTCGACATCGCCGGCGCGGCCGGCGCGCCCGTGGACGCGGCCGCCGCCGGGACGGTCTCGTTCGTGGGCACGCTGCCCGGAAACGGCAAGACGGTGACGATCCAGACCGCCGACGGCTACGCGGTGACCCTGACCCATCTCGGCTCGACCGCGGTCGCGAAGGGCGACACGGTCGCCGAGGGCGACACCGTCGGGACGATCGGCCCGAGCGGCGACCCCGAGGTCGATCAGCCGTACGTCCACCTCGGCGTGCGCACCGCGGCCGACAGCGACGGCTATCTCGACCCGCTCGGCTTCCTGCCGGCGCGCGTCGAGGCGCCGCCGGACCTCGTCCCGCCGCCGACCACGACCACGCCGCCCGACCCCACGACGACCACGACCGAGACGACGCCGCCGCCACCGGCCGAGACGACGACGACCGACGCCTCGATCCCTCCTCCGCCGACCACGACCGCGGCGGCGACGACGACCGAGCAACCTCCGCTCTCGACGACGACCGAGTCGCCCGCGCCGTCGCCCGTCACGACAACCGCGTCGACGGCGCCGGTCACGACCGCCGCAGCGCAGCCGATCGCCGCACCCGCGCCGACGACGGCCGCGGCTCCCGTCCTCCCGGCGCCCGCGCCTGCTGCCGCTCCGCCGCCGCCCGCTCCGGTCGAGGAGCCGGCGATCGCGCACGGTCCCGCGCCGGACGCCGGTCCGGTCCCCGCTCCGGCGAAGGCGCATGCGACCGCGCCGCGACCCGCGACCGCACCCGCTCCCTCGGAGCGTCACCGCGTGGGGGCGACCGCCGCTGCGGTGGCGGTTGCCCCCGCACTAGGAGCTCATCCGCCCGCCGCTGGCCGGACTGCACCGTCCCGCTACGTGCCGACGCCACCCGCGCGCCACGCTCGCCGGCCTACCGTCAGGCCGCACGAGCGTCCGGCCGCGACGCCTCGCCGCCAGCCG
>DASSSQ010000014.1:0-3357 GCA_035708405.1 Gaiellaceae bacterium | reverse complement strand
CGACCGTCGCTTCGGCTCCGACAAGCCGGACCTCCGCTTCGGGCTCGAGATCGAGGACGCGACGGAGGCGACGCGCGGCTCGGAGTTCTCCGTCTTCGCGCAGGCGGCGGCCGTCCGCTTCCTGCGCGTGCCGCGGGCCTTCTCGCGCTCGGAGCTCGCCGCGCTCGAGGAGGTCGCGAAGCAGTGGGGCGCGAAGGGGCTCGCCTACCTCGTCGGCGCGGAGGACGGCGAGGTGCGCTCGCCGATCGCGAAGTTCCTCTCCGAGGCCGAGCTCGCGCGCTTCGAGCCGGAGCCGGGGGAGACGATCCTCTTCGGCGCCGACGAGCCCGCGATGGTCGCGCGCGTGCTCGGCGCGCTGCGGCTGCACCTCGGCCGCGAGCTGGCGCTGATCGACGAGGACGCCTGGCGCTTTCTCTGGATCACCGACTTCCCGATGTTCGAGTGGGACGACGACGAGGAGCGCTGGACGGCGGTGCACCATCCGTTCACGCGGCCGACCGCGGAGGGCCTCGCGCTGCTCGAGTCCGACCCGGGCGCCGCGACCGCGCTCGCCTACGACCTCGTCGGCAACGGCATGGAGCTCGCCGGCGGCTCGTTCCGGATCCACGAGCCCGACCTGCAGGCGAAGGTGTTCGACCTGCTGGCGATCTCGCCGGAGGAGCAGCGGCTCCGCTTCGGCTTCCTGCTCGACGCGCTCGCGATGGGTGCGCCGCCGCACGGCGGGATCGCGTCCGGGATCGACCGGCTGGCGATGGCGCTGCTCGACGAGCCGGTGATCCGCGACACGCTCGCGTTCCCGAAGAATCAGGCCGGCGTCGACGTGATGAGCGGCGCGCCGACGGACGTGACGCAGGAACAGCTGCGCGAGCTCGGAATCAGAGTGGTCGAGAGCTCGGACTAATCCCGGTCTGGCCTGCAGCCGATGACACGGGCATACTTCCTCTCGTCCACCCGGACGAACCCGCCACCCGCACACAGACGATGTCGAGCAACGAACCCGGATCCTCGCCGCAGGCGCCTGCGCTGACGTCGCTGCCGCGGCTCGAGGAGATCCCCGTCGTCCAGGGCGGCGGCCTCGACCGCGAGCGCGTCCGCGAGGCCTTCGACGGCTTCCGTCGCCACGCGCTGCAGCTGCAGGCGCAGCTGCGCGTCCTGCAGGCGGCGGGCAAGGCCGCGAACGTCGAGCCGACCGGGCACGCCGTCCGGATGGACGCGCTGCACCTGATCCGCGCGGCCGCCGAGTTCGCCGACGCGCTCGAGCGCGACGCGCAGACGGCCTCCTCGACGCAGATGGGGCGCGCGGAGGAGGAGATCCGCCGCGGGCAGCGCGAGCTGCAGGAGCGGGAAGCCGAGATCGAGCGCTACCGCGACGAGTCCGAGCGGCAGCGGGCCGAGATCCTGAACGCCGCGAAGGCCGAGTCGCGCGACCTGCTCGCGAACGCGAATCGCGACGCGACCGCCGAGGTGCGCGAGGCCGAGGCGCGCGCGAGCCGGCTGCTCGAGCAGTCCCGCCACCAGGCCACCGAGCTGACGAACGCGGCGCGCGCCGAGGTCGAGCAGACGCTCGAGTGGGCGCGCCAGCAGGCCGGCGCGATCATGAACCGCGCCCAGCAGGGCGCCGAGCAGCTGCTCTCCGCCGCCGGTCTCGGGCCGGACGCGATGGCCGACGTCGTCGACTCGATCGTCCGCGCCGCCGATGCCTCCACCGAGGCGAGCCGCGGCGGCGGCACCCGCCGGCCGGCCGAGGCGATCGCCGGGCCGTCGGTCGGGGCGCCCGCCGAGCCGGTTGCCGTCCCGGACGAGCCGCGAGCTGCCGAGACGGAGCCTGCCGAGGCGCAGCCCGCCGAGGCCGAGGCCGAGCCCGAGCAGGAACAGCAGCAGGAGCCGGAGCAGGACGAGCCGGCGCCGCCGCCGGTCGCGCCGCCGCCCGTGACGGGTCCGCCGCCGGCCGCCGAGCCACAGCAGCCCTCGTCCGGGGAGCAGCCCCGGGACGAGGACGAGCACTAGCCCAGGCGGCGCGCCGTGCCTGACGGTCGCGGGGCCAGACTAGCGCTCGAGGCGGGATTCCTCGTCGCCGCCGCGGCGGTGCTCGTCGCGGCCGACCTGCGGCCCGGCTGGATCGTGGTCGTGATGCTGATCGCCTGGGTGATCGTCGCGCTGATCGAGTGGGTCGCCTGGCGCGAGGAGCCGCACTGGGCGAGCGGCCAGCCGCCGCGCTACTACGTGCCCGAGCAGCGGCTGCCGCCGCGGCCGCCGAGCGTCGAGCTGCCGGCGTTCTCCACCTATCCGCGGCCCGCGCCGCGCGAGACCGAGGCGGCGACCTGGATCGCGACGCCGCAGATGCGCGAGCAGGTGCTCGGCTGGCCCGCGCCCGGCCTCGAGGACACCGAGCCGGACGGCGCGCAGCTCGAGGAGCTCTCCGACGAGCTGCTCGCGGAGGCGGCGAGCAGCGGCTTCGCCGACGACGAGGATGCCGGCTGGCCGGTCGCCGCCGAGCCGCTCGAGGATCCCTGGGCCGCCGCGGAGGTGCCGGTCGAGCCGGTCGCCGAGGAGCCGACGCCGGAGGCGGTCGTCGTGCCGGAGCCCGAGCCTGCCGTGAGCCCGTTGCCGGCCGCGCCGGCGGCAGCGGATGCGGCGCCGCGCGCGGCCCGCCACCGGCTCGATCCGTTCGCCGAGCCGCCCGCGCGCGGCTGGCGCCGCCGCCGCGGCGAGGAGCCGGAGCACGGGGTCGTCGATCTGCCCGCGCTACCGCGCCACGTGCGGCTCGAGCCGCACGAGACCGCGAGGCAGGAGCGGTGACCGGGCTCTTCCGCCACACGCTCGTCCGCAACGTCGGCTGGGCGGTGTTCCTCGTGCTCGTCGCGGTCGCGGTCGGGGTCGCGCACCTCGGCGCGTGGGCGATCCTCGCCGTGATGGCCGCGGCGTGGCTCCTCGTCGCCTTCGTCGAGCTGCTCATCTCGCGCCGCCCCGTACGGCCGCGGAGCGCAGCCGCCCCGCCGCCGCCGCCGGCGCCCGCGCAGGCAGCGCCCGAGATCGAGCACGTCCGCGTCCTCCACCAGGAGCCGGAACCTGAGCCCGAGCCGGAGCCCGAACCGGAGCCGGAGCCGGAACCGGAACCGGAGCCCGAGCCGGAGCCGGAGCCGGAGCCGGAGCCGGAGCCCGAGGCCGAGCCCGAGCCCGGGCCGGAGTCCGCGCCTGCGTCGCTCGTGGCCGCGCCGCGCGCCATCGCGGCCTCCGGATCGATCATCACCGCGATGACGAACGCGAGGGGCTCGGTCATCGCCTCGCACGAGGCGTCGGGGCGATCGAGATCGCGGGTGCCGAGGAGGGCGCCTTGCGCGTCGCGGATCGAGATCG
>DASSSQ010000013.1:0-18076 GCA_035708405.1 Gaiellaceae bacterium | reverse complement strand
TCGCAGCCGTCGAAGTAGCGGCGCAGGGGCCCCGGCCGCGCCGCCGCGAGCGTCATCGCCCGCAGCCGCTCCGGGATCGTCCACGCCTCGCCGTACTCGCGCGCGACGACGTCGCCGAGCCCGGCGGCGACCGGCGGGACGACGACGCGCCGCTCGATCTCGAGCGCGCCGAGCAGGCCGCGGACGTATGTCTCGCTGCCGCCGAGCGCGCCCGGAACGAGCGTCAGCAGGCCGATCCCGATCACGACGCTCGTGACAAGTTGTCACTTGCTCCGGAGCAGCCGGCGGATCAGGCGGTCGCGCAGCGGGTCGGGCGCGCGGCCGATCAGCGTCCGGGTCCGTGCGCCGCGGCCGACGACGTAGCGCGTCCTCGGCACGCGGGCGGTCAGCGCGTGCTCGACGACGCGCGCGACCTCCTCCGGCGGTGTGACGGCGCCGCGGCGCTCGGCCCAGGCGCGTAGCGCCGCGATCCGCGTCCCGTAGAGCTCGACCGCCGGCGGCGGCAGCCGCGCCGCGCGCTCGGCGCCCTTCCGCCACATCGGCGTCGCGATCGACCCCGGCTGGACGAGCGAGACCGGGATCCCGAACGGCGCCACCTCGCCGCGCAGCGCGTCCGTGACCGCCTCCAGCGCGAACTTCGACGCCGCGTACGGCCCCAGGAACGGCAGCGCGAGCCGGCCCGAGACCGAGCCGATCAGCACGATCCGCCCGCGCGAGGCGCGCAGCGCGGGGAGGACGCGCTGCAGCAGCGCGACCTGGCCGACGACGTTGACCTCGAATTGCTGCCGGAGCTCGTCGACCGGCACGAACTCGAGCGGCCCCGAGAGCGCGACGCCCGCGTTCAGCACCGCCGCGTCGAGCGGCCGCTCCTGCCAGCGCACGTCCGCGAGCTCGAGCACGACCGGCTCGCACCCGGCCGGCGCGTCCTCCGCCCGACGCACGCCCGCGAGCACGCGCCACCCGCGCGCGCCCAGGTGCTCCGCGCACGCGCGCCCGATCCCGGTCGACGTGCCCGTGACGAGAACCGTGCGCACGCGGCGAGCTTACAGAGCCCTCATGCCCCCTCGTTACAATGCGCCGGTGGCCGAGCCCGCCCCCGAAACCGCCGCGAAAGCAGGGATTTCAGACGAGCAGGAGCTCGACGTCGCCGCCGTCTTCGAGCGCCTGAAGCAGGAGGTGCGCGGTACGGGCCCGCGGCTCGGCGAGGATCCCGCCCGCACGCAGGTGCGGCTCTCGGTGCGCGACCAGGCCGAGCGGCTCTGGCCGATCTCGGCCGAGCGGCCGCTCGTCGGCAAGGGCGGCCCGCTGAAGCTCGTGCTCCGCCGGCTGATGCGCTGGTACGTCGAGCCGATGGCGGCCGACCAGCGCGCCTTCAACGACGCCGCGCTGAAGCTGATCGACGACCTCTCGGAACGCGTCGACCGCCTGACCGAGGCCGTCCGCGAGCTCGAGCGACGGGGATGAACGTCGTCGTCGCGGCGCCGCAGGTCCCGTTCGCGCGCGGCGGGGCCGAGATCATGGCGGAGACGCTCGTCGACGAGCTGCGCGCGCGCGGCCACGAGGCCGACCTCGTCACGCTGCCGTTCAAGTGGTATCCCGGCACGCGCGTCCTCTCGCAGGCCCTCCTCTGGCGCCTCGTCGATCTCGACGAGGCGGACGGCCGGCGGATCGACCTCGTGATCGCGACCAAGTTCCCGTCCTACGCGATCCGCCACCCGCGCAAGGTCGCGTGGGTGCTGCACCAGTTCCGGCAGGCCTACGAGTACGACCGCACCGAGCTCGGCCAGTTCTCCGAGTCCGCCGAGGATCGCGCCACGCGGCGCGCCGTCGAGCGGCTCGACCGGGTTGCCCTCGGCGAGTGCCGGCGCGTCTTCGCGACCTCGCACAACGTCGCCGACCGCCTGCGCCGCTCGGTCGACGTCGAGGCGGAGGTGCTGCCGCACCCGCCGCAGCGGCTCGCCTACCGCACCGACTCCTACGACGACTTCGTCCTCTCCGTCAACCGGATCGACCGGGCGAAGCGGATCGACCTGCTGGTCGAGGCCGCCGCCGCCGAGCCCGCGCTGCGCGTCGTCGTCGCCGGCGACGGGCCGGACCGGGCGCGGCTCGAGCAGCTCGCGCGCGACCGCGGCCTGAACGGGCGCGTCGAGTTCCGCGGCCGCGTCGGAGACGACGAGCTCGTCGATCTCTACGCTCGCTGCCGCGCCGTCTTCTACGCGCCGATCGACGAGGACTTCGGGATGGTGCCCTACGAGGCGTTCCTGGCCGGGAAGCCGGTGCTGACGACGACCGACGCCGGCGGGCCGCTCGAGATCGTCGCCGACCGCGAGACCGGGCTCGTCACCGCACCGGAGCCGGCGGCGATCGCGCGCGCCGCCGCCTCGCTCGACGAGCCGACCGCGCGCGCCTACGGCGACGCCGGCCGCAGCCGCGCCGAGCGCGTGACCTGGGACGCGTGCATCGAGCGGCTGCTCGCGTTCGCATGAAGGTCGCCTACTACTCACCGATGCCCCCGAACCGGTCGGGGATCGCCGACTACTCGGCGCACCTGCTGCCGGCGCTCCGGCGGCGGGTCGAGGTCGAGGTCGCGCGGCCCGGCCGCCACCCGCGCGCGGACGTCCGCCTCTACCACGTCGGCAACGACCCGGACGCGCACGGCTGGATCGTCGACGCGCTCGCCGAGCGGCCGGGCGTCGTCGTCCTGCACGAGCACGTCCTCCACCACCTGATCGCCGGAATCACGATCGGCCGCGGCCGCGGCAAGGCCTACCTCGCGGCGATGGAGCGCGAGCTCGGCGTCGTCGGCCGGCTGCTCGGGCTCGGGGTGCTCGACAACCTGCTACCGCTGCTCTGGGAGACGCGCCCGCAGGACTACCCCCTCGTCGGCACGATCCTCGATCTCGCGACCGGGCTCGTCGTCCACTCGCGGACGGTCGAGGAGGCCGCGCGCCGGCACGGCTACGGCGGCCCGATCTGGCGGATCCCGCATCCGGCCTGGCCGCACCCGGCGGTCGAGCCGGCCGACGTGCACGGCGAGCCGCTCGTCGGCTGCTTCGGCAACCTGAACATGAACAAGCGGATCCCGGAGCTGCTGGAGGCGTTCGCGCGACTTCGCGCCGCGCGGCCGGGCGCGCGGCTGCTGCTCGTCGGCGCCTCCGCGGAGCGGTTCGACCTCGACCGGCGGCTCGAGCGGCTCGGGCTGGCGGGCGACCCCGCGATCGTGCGCGAGGAGTACGTGCCCGAGGAACGGCTCTGGTCGCTGATCGCGGCCTGCGACGTCTGCGTCAACCTCCGGTTCCCGACGATGGGCGAGACCTCCGGCTCGGTGCTGCGCGTGCTCTCGCTCGGCAGGCCGGCCGTCGTCAGCGACGTCGGCTGGTTCTCGGAGCTGCCGGACGAGGTGGCGCTGAAGGTGCCCGTCGACGAGTTCGAGGCGCGCACGCTCGCCGCCGCGCTCGACCTGCTCTCGCTGCCGGCGGCGCGGGAGGCGATGAGTCGTGCCGCGCTCGCGTACGTCCGCCGCGAGCACGACCTCGACCGCTGCGCCGACCGCTACGCGGCCGCGCTCGAGCAGGCGGCCGGCGGCGAGGCGGTCGCCGACGCGGTGCTCGGCGAGGTCGCGCGGGCGGCGGCGGACGTCGGGCTCCCGGACGCGGAGCTGACGCTCGTCGCGGGGCGGATTCGCGAGAGCGGGCTGTGAACGAACGTGAGGGCTTCTACCGGCGGACGCTCGAGGCGCTGCTCGCCGAGGGCGCGCTCGACCGCGGCATGAGCGTCCTCGTCGTCGCCGGCGGCGCCGCCGACGCGGAGGCGTTCCGCGCCGCCGGCTTCGAGGACGTGACGATCTCCAACATCGACGAGACCGCCGGCCCCGACGCGTTCGCGCCCTACCGCTGGCGCTACCAGGACGCCGAGCGGCTCGACCTCGAGGACGGCTCCTTCGACCTCGCCGCCGTCAGCGCCGGCCTGCACCACTGCGCCTCGCCGCACGCCGCGCTGCTCGAGCTCTACCGCGTCGCCCGCCGCGCCGTGCTCGCGATCGAGAGCCGCGACTCGCTGCTCCTGCGGCTCGGCTCGCGGCTCGGGATCGTCGACGACTACGAGCTGACCGCCGTCGTCGCCGCCGGCTTCGCTTCCGGCGGCGTCCGCAACACGGCCGTCCCGAACTACGTCTACCGCTGGACGGAACGGGAGCTGGAGAAGACGATCGCCGCCTACGCGCCGCACGCGCGCCATCGCTTCCGCTACTTCCGCGAGCTCGAGCTGCCGCACTCGCTCTTCGCGATGCGGCGCAACCCGCTCTGGCGGCTCGCGATGCGCGCGGCCGAGCCGGCGGCGGCGGCGGTGGCGCGCGTCGTCCCCAGCCAGGCGAACCTGTTCGCGTTCGCGGTGCTGAAGCCGGAGCTGCCGCGCGACCTGCAGCCGTGGCTGCGGCTCGAGGACGGCGCGCCGGCGCCCGATCGGGAGTGGCTCGGAAGGCGGCTCCGTGGCTGAGCGCGTCCAGGCCGTCCCCGGCGCCGACGCGCGCCGGCTCGTGCGCGCGGTGCCCGCCTGGGCCTGGGTCGCGGCGCTCGTCGTCTGCTCGGCCGGCTTCCGCTACCTGCTCGCGCGGCGGATGGTCGCGCCGTGGATCATGGTCGACGAGCTGATCTACTCGGAGATGGCGAAGAGCTTCGCCGCGACCGGGCACTTCCTCGTCCGCGGGCAGCCGTTCGGCGTGCCGGGCCTCTACCCGCTCGTGATCAGCCCGGCCTACCGCGCCTTCGGCTCCGTGCCGGACGTCTACCGCGCCGCGAAGGGGATCGACTCGGTGGTGATGTCGCTGGCGGCGGTGCCGGCGTATCTGCTCGCGCGGCGCGTGCTCGAGCGGCCGCTCGCGCTGCTCGCCGCGCTGCTCGCGGTCGCGGTGCCGTCGATGCTCTACACGGGCACGCTGATGACGGAGAACCTGTTCTACCCGCTCTTCCTCCTCTGCGTGCTCGCGCTCGTCGCGGCGCTCGACCGGCCGACGGCGCTGCGCCAGCTCGCGGTGCTCGTCGTCGCGGCGCTCTGCTACCTGACGCGCGTCCAGGCGGTCTTCCTGCTGCCGGCGATCGCGCTCGCGCCGCCGCTTGCGCTCTGGTACCGGCGCGACCGCTGGCGCGCGCTGCGGAGCTGGTGGGTGCTGTACGCGCTGATCGCGCTCGGCGTCGTCGCCGCGATCGGCTACCAGGAGGCGCGCGGACGCTCGCTGCTCGGCGCCTACCAGGCGGCGACCTCGACGAGCTACACGGCCGCGACCTCGCTCCGCTGGCTCCTCTACCACGTCGGCGAGCTGTCGCTCTACGTCGGCGTCGCGCCGCTCGCCGCGTTCGCGCTGCTCGCCTGGCTCGGCCGCGGCCTGCCGCGACGGCTGCAGCTCTTCCTCGCGGCGTCGCTGCCGGTCGCCGTGCTCTGCGTCGTCGAGGTCGCCGTCTTCGCCTCCTCGCCGGGCGTGAGCCGGATCGAGGAACGGAACATGTTCTACGTCGCGTCGCTGCTGCTGATCGCGCTGCTCGCCTGGATCGAGCAGGGCCTGCCGCGCCCGCGCGCCGCCGCCGTCGCCGCGCTCGCCGCCGCCGCGCTGACCGGCGCGGTGCCGTACTCCGGCCTGCTGAACGGCAACGCCTCCGCCGACACGCTCGCCTTCCTGCCGCTCTGGACGCTGCAGGACACGGTGATCACGCTCGACGAGGTGGCCGCCGTCGTCGTCGTCGCGGCGATCTGCGTCGCGGCGCTCTTCCTGCTCGCGCCGCCGCGCTGGGCGCTTGCGCTGCCGGCGGTCGTGCTCGCGTGGTTCGCGTTCACGCTCTGGGCGATCGAGACGAACCCGCACGGCGGCGCCCACCACGCCTCGCTCGAGGCGCTCTTCGGCGGCACGACGAAGCTGAACGAGCCGGACTGGATCGACCGCGCCGTCGGCCGCGACGCGAACGTCGCCTTCGTCTGGTCCGGCGATGCCGAGCGCAAGTTCAGCCTCTGGACGAACGAGTTCTTCAACCGCTCGATCCGCCGCGTCTACGACCTCGGGCCGGCGGCGCCCGGCGGCCTGCCGTCGACCGCCGTCCATGTCGACCGCGCGACCGGCCGCCTCGTCGGCGCCGGCCCCGCGCAGTACGCGCTGACCGACGACTCCGTCCACCTCGCCGGGCGCGTCGTCGGCTCCGACCCGGGCCGCAGCCTCGCGCTCTACCGGCTCTCCGGCCCGTTGCGCGTCGCCTACGTGACGAGCGGCGTCTATCCCGACGGCTGGTCCGGCCCGACCGCGACCTACAGGCGCTTCGACTGCGCCGGCGGCACCGTGCGCGCGCTCGTCGCGCAGGATCCGACGCTCTTCCCGGGCCCGCAGACGGTCAACGGCGTGCGCGTCCGCGGCTCGCGCTGGATCGCGGCGCCGCTCGCGGTGCACGACGGCCGCTGCACCGCTCGCTTCCGCGTCGCGCCGACCCGCGTGCCCGGCCCGCAGGACGAGCGCACGCTCGGGATCCACTTCCAGCGCTTCGCGTACGCCCCTTGAGGATCGCGTTCGACGTCAGCCCGCTCTCGCACGAGCGCACGGGCGTGAACAACTACATCCGCGGCTCGCTGATCGGGCTCGTCGAGGCGGCCGGCGGGAGGCACGAGATCGTCTGCTTCGCGCCGACGAGCCCGGCCGGCGCGCGGACGATCGCGGACGCGCTCGCCGGGCTGGACGTCGAGCTGCGGACGCGGCGGCTGCCGTTCGCGCACGGCTGGCGGACTGCGTGGTCGCGGCTCGGCCGCCCGGCCGCGGAGCGCTGGCTCGGCCGCTTCGACGTCCTCCACTTCCAGCAGTGGATGACGCCGCCGCAGCGCGCCGGCCTCCGCTCGACGATGCTGCACGACCTCGTGCCGCTGCGCTTCCCGGAGTGGACGACGCGGCGGACGCGCTCGATGCACCGGCTCCAGTACGCCGCGGCGCGCGGCTGCGACGTCGTCTTCGTCAACTCGGAGTTCACCGGCAGCGACGTCGTCGAGCGGCTCGGGATCGCGCGCGAGCGCCTGCGGGTCGCGCATCCCGGCGTCGACCCCGTCTTCCGCGCCGACGGCGAGCGCGCCGAGGCGGAGCGGCCCTACGTGCTGACCGTCGCGACGCTCGAGCCGCGGAAGAACCTCGGCACGCTGGTCGCCGCGCGCCGCCTCCTTCGTGACAACTTGTCACTAAGGATCGTCGGCGGCGCGGGCTGGGGCGAGCAGCCGGAGCTTGACGCGCCCGGGGTCGTGCGGCTCGGCCGGGTGGGCGACGAGGAGCTGGCACGGCTCTACCGCGGCGCCGCCTGCGTCGTCTATCCGTCGCGGTTCGAGGGGTTCGGGATGCCGATCGTCGAGGCGATGGCGTGCGGCGCGCCCGTCGTCGCGTCGGCGCATCCGTCGATGGACGAGGCCGCCGGCGATGCGGCCGTCCGCGCCGAGCCGGAGAGCGCCGACGCGATCGCCGCCGGCATCCGCGAGGCGCTCGCCCGCGCCGACGAGCTGCGCGCGAAGGGGATCGAGCACGCGCGCCGGTTCACGTGGCGCGCCGTCGGCGCGGTCTTCCTCGATGCCTGGGAGACGGCGTGAAGGTCGCGATCGACGTCTCGCCGCTCGTGCAGACGCGGGCGGGGACGGCGCGCTACGTCCGCGGCCTGCTGCGCGAGCTCGACGTCGTCCGCCTCGCGTTCGGCGGCCGGGGCCGCGCGGCGACGCTGGCCCGCGACGTCGGCTGGTATCCGTCGCTCGGCCTGCGCGGGGGCTTCGACGTCCTCCACTGCCCGAGCTTCCGCGGGCCGCCGGCCGCCCGCGTCCCGCTCGTCGTCACGGTGCACGACCTCGCCGTCCTCCGCTACCCGGAGTGGTTCAATCGCTGGACAGCGCTCTACTCGCGGCTCGCGGTGCCGCGGGTCGTGCGCGCGGCGGCGCGCGTGATCGCGGTCTCCGAGGCGACGCGGCTCGACGTGGTCGAGTTGCTGCGCGTTCCCGAGGAGCGGATCCGCGTGATCCCGAACGGCGTCGAGGACGTCTTCACCGCCGACGGCCCGGCGGCGGACGGCGACTACGTGCTCGCTGTCGGCACGCTCGAGCCGCGCAAGAACCTGGCGCGCGTCGCCCAGGCCTGCCGTGGGCTCGACCTCCGCGTCGTCGGCGCGCCCGGCTGGGGCGGCGTCGAGCCGCCGCCCGGCGCGACCTTCCTCGGCGAGGTGGACGACGAGCAGCTGGCCGCGCTCTATCGCGGCGCCCGCTGCCTCGTCTACCCGTCGCTACACGAGGGCTTCGGCATTCCGGTCGCCGAGGCGCTCGCCTGCGGCTGCCCGGTCGTGACGACCGCGGGCAGCCCGATGAGCGAGCTCGGCGACGTGATCGAGGTCGACCCGCTCGACCCGTCCGCGATCCGCGCCGGCATCGAGCGCGCCGAGCGAACGGGCCCCCAGCCTGTGCCGCGCTGGCCGGAGGTCGCCGCCGCGACGCGCGCGGTCTACGAGGAGCTCGCGTGAAGGTGGGGATGGCCGGCCGGTTCTTCGCGGGCAACTGGCGGCCGCCGGCCGACGAGATCTCGTTCGCGGCCGGTGCGGGGTTCGACGCGATCCAGATCCGCAGCGACCGGCCGGGCGGGATCGAGGACGACCTGCGAACCGACCTCGGCCTCGTCCGGGAGGACCTCGATGCGGCCGGGATCGAGCCGGTGCTCGAGATGCTCGTCCGCCTGGACGACGACGCCCGCGAGCACCGGACCGGCGACACGCTCGCGGAGGCGCTGGCGCGGAACCTGGCGGCGATCCGCGTGCTCGGCTGCCGCCGCGTCCACGTCCATCCGGCCTTGCAGCACCCGCGCGAAGGACTGGAGCGCCGGCTGGAACCGGCACTCGCCGAGGCGGCCGCGCTCGCCCGTGCGAACGGGTTCGTGCTCGGGCTCGAGCACAACTCCGCCGAGGAGCTGCTCTTCGCGCGTCCGCGAGACTGCGCCCGCGCGCTCGACGCTGTGCCGGAGCTCGGCTTCGTCTGGGACGTGAACCACACTGCGCCCGGCGACCTCGAGGCGTTCGAGTCGCTGCTCCCACACGCGACGCTCGTCCACCTCTCGGACACGCCGCTCCCGGAGACGAACTACCATCTGCCGCTCGGGCTTGGCTCGGTCGACCTCGGCGGCACCGCCGCCGCGCTCGCGACGGCGGGCTTCGCCGGACCGGTCGTGCTCGAGATCGGCGGGCTGCCGCGTTCCGGCGGGTTCGGACGAGACACCGACGATGCGCTGCGCGACTCGCGCAGGCGCCTGCTGGAGGCGGCGTGAAGACGGTGCTGATCGACGCCGACGTGCTCGGCCGGCGCCGCACCGGCGACGAGACCTACGTCGCGAACCTGCTGCGCGAGCTCGGCCGGCTCGCCGGCGGGCTGCGGCTCGTCGCCGTCACGCGGCATCCCGAGCTCGTGCCGGACGGGATCGAGCCGCTCCTCGTGCCGGCGCGCAGCCAGGAGCTGCGGATGGCAGTCCGGCTGCCGCTCCTCCTCCGCCGCCTGCGGCCCGCGCTCGCGCACTTCCAGCACGCGCTGCCGCCGTGGCTGCCGTGCGCCGCGGTGCTGACCGTCCACGATCTCGGCTTCGAGCGCGACCCGTCGCTGATGCCGCTCGTCGACCGCACCGTCTTCCGCGCGCTCGTGCCCCGGTCGGCGCGCCGTGCCGGGCGGGTCCTCGCGGTCTCGGAACGGACGAAGGCGGACCTCGTCGAGCTCTACCGGGTTCCGGAAGAGAAGATCGTCGTCACGCCGAACGCGGTCGACCCGGCCTTCACTCCTAGTGACAACTTGTCACAAGGTCGCTATGCGCTCTTCGTCGGCGCGGTGCAGGCGCGCAAGGATCCGCTGGCCGCGCTCGCCGCCGCCGAGAGCGCCGGGCTGCCGCTCGTCGTCGTCGGGCCGGAGAAGGAGCCCGGACTCGCCGCCGAGCTGCGCCGCCGCGGAGCCGAGCTTCGCGGCTACGTGCCGCAGCCGGAGCTCGTCGCGCTCTACCGCGACGCTGCCGCGCTCGTCCTGCCGTCTCGCTACGAGGGCTTCGGGCTGCCGGTGCTGGAGGCGATGGCGTGCGGGACGCCGGTCGTCGCGACTCCCGACCCGGCGCTGTGCGAGGTCGCGGGCGACGCGGGCATCTTCGCCGAGCCGGCCCGGCTCGGGGACGCGCTCCGCCGCGCGGTCGCCGAGCGCGCGCCCCGCCGCGAGGCGGGCATCGAGCGCGCCCGCGCCTTCTCCTGGGAGCAGACCGCGCGCCGCACGCTCGCCGTCTACGAGGAGCTGCTGTGAACGTCGCGGCCGTCGTCGTCTCGCACGGGAACGCGCTCGAGCTCGAGCGCTCGCTGCCGGCGCTCGCGCCGCAGGTCGACGAGCTGCTCGTGATCGCCAACGTGCCCGGCAGCGTCGGAGCCGTCCCGGCCGGCGCCCGCGTGCACGAGAACGCGGCGCCGCTCGGCTTCGCCGCGAACGTCAACCTCGGGGTGCGCGAGACGCGCGCCGACCTCGTCCTCTCGGTCAACCCCGACGCGATCGCCCACGACGGCGCCGTCGCCGCCCTGCGCGCCTTCATGGAGGGGCATCCGCGCTGCGGCGTCGCCGGCCCGCGGATGGTCTACCCGGACGGCGCCTGGCAGCCGTCGCGCCGCAGCTTCCCGACCGTCCTCGGCACGCTCGTCCGCCGCACGCCGCTGCGCCTCCTCCGCGACCCGTACCGCCACCAGGTCGCGCACTACCACCTGGACGAGCAGCCGGACGAGCCCGTGCCGGCGGACTGGATGCTCGGCGGCTTCCTCGCGCTCCGCCGCGCGATGCTCGACGAGCTCGGCGGCCTCGACGAGGGCTTCCGCCTCTACGGCGAGGACATCGACCTCTGCTACCGCGCCGCGAAGGCGGGGTGGGAGCGCTGGTACGTGCCCGCGGCCGTCGTCGAGCACGAGCACAAGGCTGACACCGACCGGCGCTTCCTGACCCGGCGCACGCTCTGGCACTGGCGCGGGATCGCCCGCTTCGTCCGCAAGCATCCCGAGCGGCTGCGGGCGCTGCGATGAGCATCGGGAGCAAGTACGACGAGCTGGCGGAGACCTTCACCGCCCGCGAGTACGCCGACCCGCAGCGCTACTTCGGCCGTCGCGCGCGGATCGTCGTCGAGCTCGGCCCGCCGCTCGAGCCCGGCGACCTGGTGCTCGACCTCGCCTGCGCGGACGGCTCCGGCGCGCCGCCGCTCCTCGACCGCGGCCTCGCCTACCTCGGCGTCGACCTCAGCGAGGCGATGATCGAGGTCGCCCGCCGCCGACACGGCGACCGCGCCCGCTTCGAGCGCGCGGACATGCTCGCTTACCGCCCGCCGGAGCCGGTCGCCGCGACCATCTGCTTCCGCTCTCTCCACTTCGTCGACGACCGGCCCACCTTCTTCCGCCGGCTCGCGTCGTTCACGGAGCTGAAGATCGTCTTCGACGCCGACCCGCGCCGCTATCCGCCCGCGCGGATCCGCGCCGACCTCGCCGCCGCCGGTCTCGACGGGATGGAGCTGCACCCCTTCTTCGTGCCGCAGCACCGCGCGCTGCCGGCGCCGGTCGCGGCCGCGCTCGCCGCCGCCGAGACCCGTCCCGCGCTCGCCGGCGCGATCCTCCGCCGGCGCTTCAACGTGCTCGTCGCCGGCTACCGCGGCTGAGCGCGCACGTTGAAGACGGCGCCGAGCTTGCGGGCGTCGCTCGGCGTCGAGAAGGTGCCCGTCAGGTGCACCTGCACGCGCCACGGCGGCCGGCCGACGGGAATCCGCACGATCGTGTTCTTGCAGTTCGGAACGCTGACGACGCGGCGCGCCCAGCGCCGGCCGAGCCCGGCTTCCTTGTCGGAGCCGATCACGATCCGGCCGACGTCGACGGTCGCGTGGCCGGCCGGCGCGTTGCCGCAGTAGCCGACGCGCGAGAGGCTGACGATCGCGTAGCCCGGCCTGTCGGCCGCGGTCGAGAACTGGTTGTACGCCGCGTCGGTGCTCATCCAGCCGTCTGGGTCGACGTGCTCGAGCGAGTCGCGCAGCCGGATCGGGCCGTGCAGCGGGTAGAGCCGGAGCGTGCCGCGCGTCGCGATCGGCGTGCCGGCGACGTCGACGCCGCTGTCGGCGAGCAGGAAGTCGGTGCCGGGCGGGTTCGAGAGCGTGCCGTCGATCCGCGCCAGGTTTGGCGTCAGCGTCCCGCCCGGCGGCGGCACGCTGCCGTCCGTGCTCCAGACCTTGACGATCGAGCGGTTCCAGAACTCGAGCAGGTTCTCGCCGGTGATGTTCCGGCTCACCTGCTGTCCGAAGTAGGTGACGGTGCCGCCATGCGCCGCCTTGTCGACCCAGTTCGGCGGCTGCGGGAAGTTCGCCATCAGCCGCTTCGAGAAGTCGTTCGAGCCGAGCGCGGCGTTGATCTCCCCCGTCAGGTTCCAGGCGAGGACGACGGCGCCGAGCAGCGCGCCGACGCCGATCGCCGCGCTCCGCCGGCCGCCGCCGAGCGGCGAGCGGAGCAGCAGCCGCACGAGCAGCACGAGCGCCGAGATCGCCAGCACGACCCAGACGGCGTTCGCGATGTCGCCGGTCGTCCAGTAGAGGTAGCGGTTGCTCATCGACGCGATCGAGAAGCCGAGCGCCTCGAAGTACGGCCAGTCGAGCTGCAGCGGCGTCGCGGCGACCAGGTAGCCGACGAGCGCGGTCGCGAGCGCGAGCGGCACGAGCCGGATCCGGCGCCGCTCGAGCGCGATCGCCGTCCCGAGGAAGAGCAGCGGCGCCACGTAGATCATGTTCCGCTCGGTGACGCGAGTCGCGAAGGTCAGCGACAGGTAGGCGCCCTTGACGCCCGTGTAGAGCGCGAAGACGACGAGGAAGAACGCCGTGGTCGCGATCAGCGCCCGGTCGTGCGCGCTCAGCCGCTCGTCGCGGCGCGGGAAGAGCGAGACGAGGCCGCCGAGCAGCGGCAGCACGCCGAGCCCGATCGCGAGCGCGCCGACCGACCAGGCGGCTTGCTTGAGCACGAGGCCGCGGTAGCTCGTCGTCGTCACGTGCCACGGGACGTTGCCGTTGCCGATCCAGCGGTTGAGGAAGACGAAGACGCCGATCGCGAGCAGCACCGCGCCCAGCGTGTCGACGCGCGTCCAGCGGACGCGGAAGCGCCGGCCGCGCTCGCTCCGCCACCAGAGCGCGAAGGCCGCGCCCGCGAACGCCGCCGGCACGACGACGAGCTGCCCGCGGACGAGCGGCGCCAGGATCGACGCGACGACGGCGGCGGCCACCCAGCGGCGGCTCCGCGTCGCGAGCGCCTCGACGATCAGCCAGGCGCAGAGCACCGCCCACGGGTAGGCGACCACCTCGGGGATGATCGAGAGCGCGTACGCCATCGACGGGATCGCCGCCGAGGCGGCGGCGACGAGGAGCGCGCTCGGCTTCGAGACGAACCGTCGCGCGAGTAGGTAGGCGGGGACGACGGCGAGCGTCATCGCGAGCACGTTCAGGTACTTGACGACGGAGTACGCCGTCGCCGCGTCGTGCAGCCACCAGGCGGGCGCGAGCAGGTAGACGTAGAGCGTCTGGAAGCCGACGCGGTCGCCGCGGATCGAGGCGACGCCGTGGTGCGAGATCGCCCGCGCGAACTGCGTCCACTTCAGCTCGTCGGAGAAGATCGTCGGCGTCTTGTGGCCGACGGCCTCGGCCGCGTAGACGAGCGCGAGCCAGAGGTAGACGCTCGCGATCGGGGTGAGCGCGAGCACGCGGTCGAGGATCGGCGCCGGCGCCCGCTCCCGGCGCTGCGCCGGAACCGCCTCGGCGTTCATTTCGCCCCGGCGCCGGCCGCGACGGGAGGCTCGAGGTCGATCTCCCGCCGGACGAAGCCGCAGGGCACGCCGGCCTCCGCGCACGCGCCGACGACGAGCTCGACGCGCGACTGCGGCGCGTCGGGGATCGTCACGAGCACCCGATCCGGGCGCGCCTCGGCGAGGATGCGCGGCATCTCTCCCAGTGTGCCGCGGACCGGCTTCCCCTGCAGGCGCCGGCGCCGCAGCCGCGGGTTGTCGTCGACGAAGCCGACGACGATCTCGTGCTCGGTCTCGCGCAGCTCGCGGTGCAGGCTGCGCCCGGAGCGGCCGGCGCCGACGATCAGCGTCCGCCGGCCGCCGACGCGGTGCCGTTGCGCGAGCAGGTGGATCACGACCCGCTCGCCGAGCCGCGAGCAGGCGATCAGCAGCATGCAGAGGAGCGCGTCGAGGAAGAAGACCTCGCGGCTGAACTCGGCGAGGCCGCCGGTCTGCGTCTGCGAGACGAAGGCGACGGTGACGACCTCGGAGACCACGACGCCGGCGAAGATCGCCGCCAGGTCGCGCACGCCCGCGTAGCGCCAGACCGAGCGGTAGAGCCCGAGCGGGATGAACGCGAGGTAGCGCGTCGTGATCAGGACGGGCAGCGTGATCAGGAAGACGTGGCGCTGCTGCGGCGTGCCGATCCCGTCGAAGTGGATGAAGTAGGCGGCGAGGAACGCCGCCGAGACGAGGCCGAAGTCGACGACGACCTCGACCAGCCGCCGCCAGTGGACGTCGAAGGTCTGCAGCAGCCCGCCTTGCTCGCTCGGCGGCCGGTGCTCGATGTCGGCGAGGAAGCTCGCGAACTGCATCAGTGCGACGAAGGTGAGCAGGACGCCGACGAGCGTGATCCGCTGGTTGTCGAGCACGTTGTAGGCGAGGCTCGTCGTGCCGAGGCCGACGGCGACGACGGCGAGCAGCAGCACCGCGTGCGTCTCCGAGAGCCCGTAGCGGACGAGCCGGTGCGAGGAGTGGTCGCGGCCGCCCTCGGTCACGGGCCTCCCCTCGAGCAGCCGCAGCACGGTCACGAGCGCGGTGTCGAGGATCGGGACGGCGAGGATCAGCACCGGCAGCAGCAGCGTCGCGACGGTCGTCCCCGCGACCTTCCAGCTCGAGGCGAGCCCGAGCGAGGCGAGCGCGAAGCCGAGCACCTGGCTGCCCGAGTCGCCCATGTAGGTGGCCGCGCCGCGGCCCGGCCGCAGGTTGAAGGGCAGGAAGCCGAGGCAGCCGAAGACGATCCCGAGTGCGATCAGCAGCGACACGTGGCTCTTGTGGACGGTGACGGCGTCGATCGCGAAGAAGAGCGCGGCGATCGTCGCCAGGCTCGCGGCGAGGCCGTCCATGTTGTCGAGCAGGTTGAACGCGTTCGTCATCCCGACGAGCCAGATCAGCGCGATCACGGTCGCGACGGCGCCGTTCGAGACGATCTCGACGCGCGTGCCGCTCGCGACGACGATGCCGGCCGCCGCGAACTGCAGCACCAGCTTCCAGAGCGGCGAGAGGTGCCGGAAGTCGTCGACGAAGCCGGCGAGGAAGAGCAGCGCGCAGCCGCCGAGCACGCCGAGCAGCTCGCCGCTCGCCGGCACGGCGCCCGCCGCGATCCCGATCCCGATCGCGACCGCGAAGCCGGCGAAGATGCCGATCCCGCCGGCGATCGGCGTCGGCTGCGCCACCCAGCGGTCGCCCTGCGGCGTCTTCACGAGCCGGTTCCGGAGCGAGGTCCGCAGCACGGCGGAGATCGCCAGCGCAGAGACGGGCAGCGCCACGAGGGCGATGAGCGCGGTCACGGGACTCGAGGGTAACGAACGGCTGTTAGCTGCGTGTTTGCGAGGCTAGCGCCCGTGCCGGTCGGCGAGCGCGACCATGCGCTCGTGGCAACTTGTCACAAGGCCGAGGGGCGCCGACTCTACACTGGCCCCGATGGCCGTCTACCTCGACGCGTTCCGCTTCCGCGAGCTCTTCGGGAACCTCTTCCGCCGCGACTTGCGCGCGAAGTACAAGGGCTCCGTGCTCGGGCTCGCCTGGTCGGTTGCGAACCCGCTCGCGCTGATGGGCATCTACTTCCTCGTCTTCGCCGTGCTCTGGAAGCGACAGCCGATCGCGCACTACGGGCTCTACCTGCTCGCCGGCCTCTCGATGTGGATCTTCTTCTCCGTCTCGCTGCAGACGGCGGCGCGGTCGATGATCGACATGGCGGAGCTGATCAAGAAGGTGCGCTTCCCGCGCCAGCTCGTCGCCTTCTCCGTCGTCGCGACGCAGCTCGTCACGTTCGCGGTGATGCTCGCGATCCTGATCGGCGTCTCGCTCGTCACCGTGCCGGCCGCGCGCGGGACGGTCTGGCTCTCGATCCCGCTCGCCGTGCTCTTCTTCGGGCTGACGCTCGGGGTCGCGCTGCTGCTCGCGTCGCTGAACGTCGTCTTCCGCGACGTCGAGCACATCCTCGCCGCGATCCTGCTGCCCTGGTTCTTCCTGACGCCGATCCTCTACTCGTTCGAGTCGATCGACGCCTTCGGACGGCACCACACGCTGACCGAGGTGCTGCGCTGGGGAAACTTCGTGACGCCGCCGGTGTACGCGCTGCGGGCGACGATCTGGGAGGGACGGCTGCCGCGCGCCGGCGACGTCGTCTACCTCGCGGTGGCGGCGGTCGTCGCGCTCGCGGCCGGCGCGTTCGCGTTCAGCCGCGTCGACGACCGGATCGCGGTCGAGCTCTGACGGCGACGCGGCCGTCGTAGAGCCACGGCTCGCCGTCGGGCGGGCGCGCGGCGGGCAGGCCTTCGACCGGCTCCGCCCAGCGCGGCTCGACGCCGACGACGGCGGACGGGCAGAGGAGCGGGTGCGGGAACGCGGGCACGCGGCCGGCGCCCGGTGCCCACGGGGCGAGCGCGGCGCGGGCGCCGCGGGCGGCGAGCGGGCCGCCGTCGATCGCGACCGAGCCGCCGACGAGCGCGTAGCCCTCCTGGTGCGCGTCGAGGATCCGGCGCGTCCAGTCCGGCGCGGGAACGACCCCCGGCGCGAGGCGGGCGACCGCGTCGGCCTGCTCGCGCGGGACGACGGGCTCCTCCTGGCCGTCGAGCGCGCCCGGGTCGGCGCCCTCGACCGCGAGCCGCCGCGCGATCCTCGGCGCGACCTCGACCGTCGCCCTCGCCGGCTCGCCACCGAGCTCCTCGAACCAGGCGCGGTGCTCGGCGACGAGGTCGACCGCGAGCCGGTAGCGGCCGGGCGGCATCGGCGCGCGGACGGCCAGTTCGACGCGCAGCGACTCGCCGGGCTCGACCGGCCGCGGCAGCGGCGTGCGGATCCCGTCCCAGACGATCGGGTTCCCGCGCTCGTCGAGCCAGTGGTAGGAGACGAGGACGCCGGTCTCGCCGCGCGAGCGCCAGGCGACCGAGCCGGCGTTCGCGAGCTCGAGCCCGGCACGGCCGAGCGCGCCGGCCCGCGCCGGGTCGAGAGCGAGGGCGCCGAAGCGCGCGGCGAGCGGGCCTTTCGGAGCCATGGCGGGGCTAGTCTAGGGCGCGTGGCGGCCCCCCTCCTCGTCCGCGCCGCTCGCCGGGAGATGGTCGAGCGGACGCCGGTCTGGTTCATGCGGCAGGCCGGGCGCTCGCTCCCCGAGTACCGCGAGATCCGGCGGCGGCACACGCTGTTCGAGATCGTCGCGCAGCCCGAGCTCTGCGCCGAGGTGACGCTGCAGCCCGTGCGGCGGCACGGCGTCGACGCGGCGGTGATGTTCAGCGACATCATGTTCCCGGTGCTCGCGATGGGCGTCGGCGTCGAGCTCGTCGAGGGCGTCGGGCCGGTCGTGCGGGAGCCGGTGCGGACGGCCGCCGACGTCGCGCGGCTGGTCGTCCCCGAGCCGGAGGAGACGATGGCGCCGATGCTCGAGGCGGTCGGGCTCGTGCGCCGCGAGCTGCGACCCGACCAGGCGGTCGTCGGCTTCTGCGGCGGGCCGTTCACCGTCGCCGGCTACCTCGTCGAGGGCAAGCCGAGCCGCGAGTTCGCGACGGTCAAGGCGCTGATGTACGGCGAGCCGGCGGTCTGGCACGCGTTGATGGCGAAGCTCGCCGACACGTTCGCCGCCTACGTCGCCGCGAAGGTGCGGCACGGCGCCGACGTCGTCCAGCTCTTCGACTCCTGGGTCGGCGCGCTCGCGCCGGCGGACTACGAGGAGTTCGTCGCGCCGTGGTCGGCGCGGATCCTCGCCGCTGTCGACGTGCCGACGATCCACTTCGGCACC
>DASSSQ010000012.1:0-5520 GCA_035708405.1 Gaiellaceae bacterium | reverse complement strand
CAGCGGCTCGCGGGAATCGCCGAGCCGCCGCTCGAGCCGATCGTCCCCTGCGAGCCGGAGATCTTCCACTACCGCAACAAGCTCGAGTACTCGTTCACTCAGACGCCCGCCGGAGCGGCGCTCGGCTTCCACCGGGCCGGTCGCTGGGACGAGGTGCTCGAGATCGAGCGGTGCTGGCTGACCGACGAGCTCGGGAACGGGATCCGGAACGCCGTCCGCGACTGGGCGCGCGAGGAGGGGCTCGAGGCGTACGACCAGGCCGAGCAGACCGGCTACCTGCGCCACCTCGTCCTCCGCGAGGGTCGCAACACGGGGCAGGTGCTCGTCCAGCTCGTGACCGCGAAGGGCCGCCGCTTCGACCAGGACTACCTCGTCGAGGTGCTGCGCCGCTTCCCGGAGGTCCGCTCGGTCCACTGGTCGGTGAACGAGCAGCCGTCCGAGGTGACGAACCTGCCGACCGAGCTGCTCTGGGGCGACGAGGCGATCGAGGAGGAGCTGTGCGGCCTCCGCTTCCGCGTCCGCCCGAACGCGTTCCTGCAGACGAACACGCGCATGGCCGAGCGGCTGTACGAGCTCGCACGCGACTACGCGGCGCTGACCGGCGGCGAGACCGTCTGGGATCTCTACTGCGGCATCGGCACGCTCGGCCTCGTGCTGGCGCCGGGCGCGCTGACGGTGTGGGGGGTGGAGATCGTCGAGGAGGCGGTCGCGTGCGCGGTCGAGAACGCCGAGTTGAACGGGGTCGCGAACGCGGCGTTCTTCGCCGGCAACGTCGGCCAGTCCGTCGACGAGCTGCGCGAGCGCGGCGGCGACCCCGACCTCGTCGTCGTCGATCCGCCGCGCGCCGGTCTCGCCGGCAAGGCGCTCCGCCGGCTCGGCCGGATCGAGGCGCCGCGGCTCGTCTACGTCTCCTGCAATCCGACGACGCTCGCCTCCGACGCGAAGTACCTCGCCGAGGAGCACGGCTACCGGCTCGTCCGAGCGCGGCCGGTCGACATGTTCCCGCACACGCCGCACGTCGAGACCGTGGCGCTGCTCGAACGCGGCTGAGCCTTGTGACACAGTGTCACAAGGCTCAGGCAGCGGCGAACCGCGCCACCGCGGCGGCCCACTGTCCCGGCAGCTCGAGCATCGACAGGTGCGCGGCGCCCGGCAGGACGACGAGCCGCGCGTGCAGCGCAGCCGCGCTCCGACGGCCGGCCGCGAGCGAGTCGGTCGTGTCCTTCGAGCCCCAGAGGACGAGCGCGCGGACGCGCATCCGCCGCAGGTCGGCGAGCCGGTAGCCCGGCACGCCGTCCGCGGTCATCGACCAGAGCGCGGCCTCCGTCCCCTCGACGTGGAACGGGCGCCGCCAGCGCTCGATCTCCGCGTGGCTGAGGCGTGGATGGAGCGGCCCGTACGCACCCGAGAGGAGGTGCCGCACGACCCAGTCCGAGTCGACGCCGATCCGAAACGCCGCCGTCCGGTAGGGGTCGACGACGAGGCGCCGCAGGAAGCCGGGGCCGGTCCTCTCCGAGAGGCCGTCGCCGTCTGCGAGGACGACGCCGCGCACCGGCAGCCTCCGCGCGACCGCGAGCGCGACGGCCGCGCCGAGCGAGTGGCCGACGACGAGCGGGCGGCGCAGGCGGAAGTGGCGGATGAACGCGGCCGTCTCCGCCGTGAAGCCCGCGAGCCCGTAAGGCGGCTTCCGCTGCGTGTAGCCGTAGCCGGCGAGGTCGAGCGCGTAGACGCGGTGGCTGCGGCCGAGCAGGGGCCCGACCCGGTCGAAGACGAACGACGGCTCCGCGAAGCCCGGGATCAGGACGATCGGCGTCCCCGCGCGGCCCCACCGCCGGTAGGCGACGAGCCGCCCGTCCAGCCGGACGAACGGCCCGGAGTAGAGCGCCCGCGGCGGATAGGTCCGGAACGGCACGAGCTCGTCGTAGGCGAACGCCGCCGCGGCCGCGAGCGCGAGCAGCAGGACGATCGCCAGCAGGATCCGGAGCAGGATCCGCCGTGCGAGCCTCAACGGTGCTGCAGCCGCCGCCGGATCAGGTCGGCGTTGATCCCGAGGAAGGCGATCGAGAGCCCCGGCAGCGCCGGCAGGCCGCCGACGTCGAACGCGACCGCGAGCGCCATCGTCGCGCCGACCGAGATCACGAGCCCGAGCCACGTCCACAGCGGACGCAGCCCGAAGCGCACCGACGCCGCCAGGAACAGCGCGAAGAAGAGCAGGTCGGGCAGCCCGAGGTTCGCGACGCCGTGCCCGCCCGGCACCGGGAACGCGAACGACAGCGTCGAGAAGAGCGCCTGCCGGTGGTTGACGATGTGGTTCGTCGGGCCGCGCCACACCGAGTAGGCGTCGACGAACGGGATGATGCAGGCGACAACGACGACCCACGAGAGCGTCTCGAAGAACGAGAGGAACCACCAGGCGAAGAACGTCATCGCCGCGAGCTTCGCGAAGTTCGCCGGGATCTGGGCGGACGCCTCGTGGAAGCCGAACGCGAGCGCGCCGCACGCGACCGCGAGCACGATCAGCCCGCGCGAGCGCCACGCCGGCAGCACGAGCCAGACGAGCAGGAAGACCGCCGGGATCTGCACCAGGTCGAGCCACGCGATGTCCCACCAGAGCGGCGCCTCCCAGAGGTGGCCGACGAGCGCGTAGTACGCGACGACGATCGCGGCGAGGCCCGCGAACGCGAGCCCGCGGCGGCTCAGGGCAGCCCGCTGCGCGGTTCTCAGTAGGGAGGAAGCTCCGCCCACCACGGGCCGAGCTGCTTGAAGGAGTTCCAAAAGCGAGTCTTCGCCGGTTGCTCGTCGAGGGACGCGTCGATGTCGGGGACGACGAGCGCCTCCGTCGTCGGCGTGAAGTGTTGCAGGTCCCCGGGCCGGTCCTCGAGCGGCCGCGAGAGCGGAAACTCGAGCGCGTTCAGGAACGCGACCGTGTCGGGCCCCATCGCGACGACGAGCTTCGGCTGGACGATGTGCAGCTCGCGCTCGAGCCACTGCCGCGCCTCCGCCTCCGGCTCGTCGCCGAACTTGAGGCAGTTCGTGCCGTAGACGGCCATCGGGTCGACGTGCAGGCGCTGCAGCGACTTGAGGATCGCCTGGCCGGCGCGCCCGTAGAAGGCGACGCCCTCCTGCACCTCGGCGGGCTGCGGCCGGTGCTTGACCATGAAGACGTCCGCGAGCGGGTGCCCCGAGCCGACGACCGGCAGCCGACCCTCGCCGCCCGCGTGCGCCATCTCGGTCCACAGGCGGTTGATCTCGGCGATCGCCTTCTTCAGGTACCTGTCGTAGATCTCGTCGGCGGCCACTGGAGTCACGGAGCCGGGTCCTTTTCTCCCCTAGCGGACCTTCTCCTTGACCTGGGCCACCCACTTCAGCGATTGCAGGTAGGCGAGCGACTTCGGACGGCGCAGCACCTCGGCCGAGCGGAGCGAGATCAGGAACTCCTCCGGGTCGCGGAACGCGCGCATCCGCAGCGCCCCGGTGCCGACGCCCTGGAGCACGTGCGCGTCCGAGCCGGCGCCCATCGTCAGGTTGTACTTGCGCGCGAAGCGGAGCGCCTCGTCGTTGTAGCCCTCGAAGAGCAGGCGCGCGTTGTAGACCTCGAGCACGTCGACGTCGGCGAGATGGCGCGCGAGCGTGCCGGGCGCCGGGATCGAGTGCATCCGGTCGAACGGATGCGGGACGTAGACGAGGCCGCCCTGCTCGCGGATCGCCGCGATCGTGTCGACGAAGGACATGCCGCGCGGGATCTCCTCCCGCAGGAAGAGCCCGATCACCTCGCCGTCGCCGTCGGTCTTCACCTCCTCGCCCGGGATCACGGTCAGCGCGAGCTCCTTCGCCGCCTCGACCGCCGCGAGCGCGCCGCCGAAGACGTTGTGGTCGGTGACCGCGATCGCGCCGAGCCCCTCGGCCTCCGCGTGCTCGACCAGGTCGGCCGGCTCGATCGAGCAGTCGTGGGAGTGGGAGGTGTGCATGTGCAGGTCGGCGAGGATCCAGGGCCGGTCCGCGAGCGGGTCGGCGTCGCGGCGGCGGGCCGACCGGCGCCGCCGGGCGAGCCCGGAGTAGATGCGGTCGAGCTCGGCGCCGAGCGCCTGGAAGCTCTCGTCCTGCGCCCGCGCGCGCGCGTCGGCGCCGAGCCGCTCGCGCAGCGCCTCGTCCTCGGCGAGCCGCGCGGCGGCGGCCGCCGCGAGCTCCGGCTGGTCCTCGACGTGCGACGGCGCGGCGATCGCGCAGCCGGCGGCGGCGGTCTCGAGCGAGACGCGGCCGAGCCCGAGCGGAGCGGGGACGAAGATCGCGGCCTCGTTCAGCAGCTCCGCGCGCGCGGCGCCCGAGCGCAGCGTGCGCACGCGCACCCGGCCGACGAGCGCGCGCGGGGTCGCGGGCCGCGCGACGAGCGGCCGCGTCCGCAGCAGCACGAGCTCCCAGCCCTCGAGCGTCCGCAGCTCGCGCTCGAGCGCGCGCACGATCGGCCGCGAGGTCTGGCGGAGCTCGACGACGATCAGCCTCCGCTTCGTCGCCGGCCGGAAGAGCTCGACGTCGACGCCGCCGGTGACGACCCGGTAGTCGCCCGGGAAGCGCGCCGCCGCCGCGTCGGCCGTCCGCTGCGAGGTCGCGAGCAGTGCGTCGATCCGGCTCAGCAGCTTCTCCCGCTGCGTCCGCCCGGGCGGGTAGCCGAGCCGCTCGGTGGAGAAGAAGGTCGCGACCGAGAGCGCCTCGGTCTCGCGCAGGGCGAGATAGGAGAGCGACGGCAGCGCCGGCTCGAAGCCGTGGACGACGTCGAAGCGGCCGCGTGCGAGCGCGAGCGAGAGGCCCGCGCGGACGCCGACGGGGACGCCGAGCCGGCTGCGGCGCGACACCGGCACCGCCGCGCCGAGCGCGATCACGCCGCTCTCGCCGCCGCCGCCGTCGAGCAGCGCGCGCCGCCCGGCGAGCAGCTCGGACGCGCGCGTCGAGGCGGCGAGCACCGTCACCTCGTGCCCGAGCGCCCGCAACGCCCCGGCCGCGCCGGCGACGTGCTCGTTGACGTCGTGCGGCTGCGACCAGTCGAACGGGGTCACGAGACAGATCCGGAGTCCCATCCCGCTTCCGAGTCTAGAGCCGCTGAGACACGCCCCGTGTCAGGCGGCGGCCTTCGCCTTCTTCGCCGGCGCCTTGCGCGCGTTCTGCTTGATGAAGCGCTCGGAGAGCTCGTGCGCCTCGTCGTCGACGATCTGCTTCGGCGGCGACTTCATCAGGTAGGAGCTCGGGCCCTCGAGCGCGCCCGCGACGCCGTTGTTCAACGCGAGCTTCGCGAGCCGGACGGCGTCGATCACGATCCCGGCCGAGTTCGGCGAGTCCCAGACCTCGAGCTTCAGCTCGACGTTCAGCGGCACGTCGCCGAAGGCGGAGCCCTCGAGCCGGATGAACGCCCACTTGCGGTCGGTCAGCCACGGCACGTAGTCGGACGGGCCGACGTGCACGTTCTTCGCGCCGAGGTCGTAGTCGAGCATCGACGTGACCGCGTTCGTCTTCGAGATCTTCTTCGAC
>DASSSQ010000011.1:0-10797 GCA_035708405.1 Gaiellaceae bacterium | reverse complement strand
GCCGTCGACGTCGAGACCGGCGAGGTCGCGGTCGAGCGCGTCTACGCGGTCCACGACGTCGGCCGCGTGATCAACCCGCTCGGAGCCGAGAGCCAGATCGTCGGCGGCATCGTGCAGGCGATCGGGCACACGCTCTCGGAGCGGCGGCTGCTCGACCCGGGGAGCGGCGCGGTGCTGACCCAGACGCTCGACGCCTACCGGATGCCGACGATCGCCGACGTCCCCGAGATCGTCGGCGAGCTGCTCGACATCCCGGACGCGCACCTGACGAACCTCGGCTCGAAGGGGCTCGGCGAGCCGCCGATCATCCCGACCGCGGCCGCGATCGCGAACGCGATCCGGGACGCGACCGGCGCCGATGTCCGCTCGCTGCCGATCGACCGCGAGGAGATGCTCCGCGCGCTGCGCGAGGCGGCGGAGCGCCGGCGGCAGCGGGAGAGGCGTGGAGTTCCGGCGGCCGTCTAGCCCGGACGAGGCCGTCGCGGCCCTGGGCGACGGGGCCATGGCGCTCGCGGGTGGGACGGAGCTCGTGGCGCTGATGCGTGACGGAATCGTTGCGCCTTCGACGCTGATTCTTCTCGAAGGACTGGTCCCGAAAGGACTGTTGTACCGGTCTATACAAGACCAGCAACCAGTAGCGACAGGTACCACGATCACGATCGGCGCGGGAACGACGCTCGGCGAGCTGGAGGTAGATCCCGAAATTCCTGCAGCGCTGCGCGAGGCCTGCGCTTCCGCCGCCTCGCCGCAGCTGCGGGCGATGTCGACGCTCGGCGGCAACCTGCTGCAGGCGACGCGCTGCTGGTACTGGCGGCTCGACTATCCGTGCCGGCTCCACGGCGGCGACCGCTGCTTCGCGCGCGAGGGCGAGCACCGCGAGCACGCGATCTTCGCCAACGACTTCTGCGCCTCGGCCCACCCGTCCGACCTCGCCGCTGCGCTGCTCGCGCTCGGGGCGACGGTGCGGACGACGAGCCGCGAGCTGCCGGTCGCCGAGCTCTACCGCCTGCCGACCGAGGACGACCGGCGGACGACGACGCTCGCGCCGGACGAGCTGATCCTCGAGCTCGACGTCCCCGCCCCGGAGGCGAGCGCCTACCTGAAGGCGATGGACCGCAAGCAGTGGTCGTTCGCGATCGTCGGCGTCGCCGCGGCGCGCACCGGCGCCGAGACGCGGCTCGCGCTCGCGGGGGTCGCGCCGATCCCGTGGCTGCTCGACTCGCTCGACCAGGCGACGCCGCTCCCGGGCAACGCGTTCAAGGTCGACGTCGCGAAGGCGCTCGTGCAGGACGCGCGCGCCGCGGTCGCCTGAGCTCCTCCACGGCGATACGATCAGCGGCGGATGGGGGAGCGGGACGGGACCCACAGGCGTCTTGCGGCGCTCCTGCTCGTGGCTGCGCTCGCGGGCGGCGTCAGCGTGTTCGTCGGCAACGCGACCGCCGGCAAGGCCGTCGTCCGTCCGATCCCCGAGCCGAAGCCGGCCGCCGCCGCGCCCGTCGTCGAGACCTGCCCGCTGCCGCACTCGCTCCGTCCCGCGTTCGTGCGCGCCTCGCGCGACACGACGCTGCCGCTCTCGATGCTGGTCGCCGTCGGCAAGGTCGAGTCGAACCTCGAGGTGGACGCCCGCTCGACCGCGGGCGCGCGCGGGCTGCTGCAGCTGATGCCGGCGACCGCGGCCGCGCTCCAGCTCAACGTCGACGACCCGAGCGCGAACGTGCTCGCCGGCGCCCGCTACCTGCGCCAGATGCTCGACCGCTTCAGCTCGACCGACCTCGCCCTCGCGGCCTACAACGCCGGCCCGACCGCCGTCCAGGACGCGGGCGGCTTCCCCTCCCGCGGCGTCGAGACCTACGTCGCGAACGTGAACCAGGTCTGGCGCTCGCTCGCCGGATGCAGCTGAGGATCGCGCTCGCCGTCCTCGTCGCCGTCGTGCTCGCCGGCTGCGGCAGCAAGAAGGCGTCGACTGCGCCGGCCGATGCCGTCGTCGCGACGAGCCAGGGCACGTTCACGATCCGGCTCGACGCGAAGGACTCGCCGAACACGGTCGCCTCGTTCGAGAAGCTCGCGCGCAAGGGCTTCTTCGACGGGACGATCTTCCACCGGATCGTCCCCGGCTTCGTGATCCAGGGCGGCGACCCGACCGGCACGGGCACCGGCGGCCCCGGCTACACGACGACCGACCCGCCGCCCGCGAACGTGCGCTACACGCACGGCGTCGTCGCGATGGCGAAGACGCCTGCGCAGGCGCGGGGAACCGCCGGCAGCCAGTTCTTCGTCGTCACCGCGCAGGACGCGCAGCTGCCGCCGGACTACGCGATCCTCGGCACGGTCGTGCAGGGGCTCGACGTCGTCGACCGGATCGGCAAGCTCGGCAACCCGGTGACCGAGAAGCCGACGAAGCGCGTCGTCGTCCGGTCGATCACGATCCGGTGACGGTCCCCGTCGTCGTGCTCGCAGCCGGCGCCGCGACGCGCTTCGGCGCGCCGAAGCAGCGGCTCCTGCTCGGCGCGGTGCTCGAGCGCGTGCGCGCGGCGCGCACGGCCGGCGAGGTCGTCGTCGTCCTCGGCGCGCACGAGGTCGAGACCGGCGCGCGCACCGTCCACTGCCCGGACTGGGAAGCCGGCCCCGGCGCCTCGCTGCGCTGCGGCCTCGCCGCCCTGCCGGCGGACGCCGACGCCGCGCTCGTCGTGCTCGCCGACGGCCCCGACCTCGCCCCGGCCGCCATCGACCGGGTCGTCCAGGCGGCGCGCGCCGGCGGCGGCGAGCTCTACGCCGCGACCTACGGCGGCGTCCGCGGCCATCCGCTGCTCGTCGCCCGCAGCGTCTGGGATGCCGTCCCCGACGAGGGCCTGCGCGCGCTCGCGCCCGTGCGCGTCCCCTGCGACGATCTCGGGTCTCCAGGAGACGTGGATTTCGCCGATGACCTACCGGGAAGGTTCCGCACGGGTATCGACGAAAGCCGCTAGATCGCCATGGACGTCCTCACGCCCCTCGAGACGCTCGTCGAGCCGTCGCCGCTCGCCGACGCCCGCGCCGCGCGCGGCCTCTCGGTCGAGCAGGTCGCCGCGCGCTCCGGCCTGACGCTGCAGGAGATCGAGTGGCTCGAGGAGGGCCGCTTCTTCCGCTTCCCCTCGCAGAACGCGGCCGTGCTCTCGGCGGTCGTCTACGCGACGAGCCTCGGCGTCGACCGGACGGAGGCGCGGCGGCTCGCCGGCCTGCCCGCGCACGGAAACCCGTTCCGCGTCAACCCGATCGCGCGGCTGATCGGCACCGCGGCCGTCGCCGCTCTCGTCTCCGCCTTGCTCGTGATGGTGTTCATGCCGGGCCTGCGCAGCGAGAAGACGCGGACGATCGTCGCCGCCGCCGACCCGAACCTGCCGGCGCCGTGGAAGATCTCGGTCGACGTCCTGAACGGCTCCGGCGACATCAACTGGACGCGGCAGGTCGCCTCGCGGATCGGCTCGCTCGGCTACCTGATCGAGAAGGTCGCACGCGCCGACCGCTTCGACTATCCGCGCACCGCCGTCTACTACCAGCCCGGCTCGGAGAAGATCGCCGTGCGCCTCGCCCGCCAGATCGGTGCGACGACCGCGACGCTGCCGCCGGGCGACCATCCGCGCCAGCTCGTCGTGATCGTCGGGCCCGCCCGCGGGCCGGGCTTCAAGTGATCGCGCGGCTTGCGGTGGGGCTCGTCCTCGCCGCCGCCGCGGCGCCGCTCGCCTCGGCCGACACCGGCACCACGCCGGTCCGCACCGCGTGGTACGGCTCCGGGAAGGACGCGCCCTGCTAGACGCGGCTGCGGCCGGCGGGCCCGCGCGGCCAGAGCTTCCATGCGAGGGTCGCCGCGCCCGCGGCGAGGAGCGCGTAGAGGAGGCCGAGGCCCACGACGGCGCCGACCCACATGTCTCCCGACTCGCCCGTGGCGGCTGCGCCGAAGGACGCGACCGCGAAGATCGCGAGTCCGACAGCGAGGGCGGACGAGATTCCCGAGCCGGCGATGCGGGCGATCCGCGAGACGATCGACACGGCGGAGCTATCGGCAGGTCGGCAGCGAGGCTACAGGAGCGGCGTTCGCAGCGCCGCGAGCTTCGCCTTCAGCGGCTCCGGCATCGGCTCGTCGACCGCCTCGCGGACGAACTGGCGCAGGTTGACCTCGAAGCGGTAGCGCTTCTCGCACCAGCGGCACTCGGCGAGATGCGCCTCCGCCTCGGCCCGCTCGACGTCCGTCAGCGCGCGGTCGAGGTACGGCTGCATCAGCTCCTCGCATTTCTCGCACAGGCTCACGCGTGCTCCTCGACTGCGTGCTCGGCCATGTTCCGTTTCAGGATACGCCGCGCCCGGTGCAGCCGGGACATGACGGTGCCGATCGGGATGTCGAGGATCTGCGCCGCGTCCGCGTAGCTGAAGTCGCCGATGTCGACGAGCACGAGCACGTCGCGGAAGTCGTGCGGCACCTCGGCGAGCGCGTCGACGACGTCGTCCTGCGAGAGCCGCTCGATCACGCGCTCCTCGTCGGCGTTGCCGGAGCCGTCGGTCGACTCGAGCCGGTTGTAGAGGAAGTAGTCGCCCTCCTCCAGCGGCTGCATGTCCGGCGTGCGCTGCTGGCGGCGGCCGCGGTCGATGTTCAGGTTGGTGAGGATGCGCAGCAGCCACGCGCGCAGGTTCGTCCCCGGCGTGTACTGGCGCCAGCTGCGGAAGGCGCGCGCGTAGGTCTCCTGCATCAGGTCCTCGGCCTCCTCGCGCGAGGAGACGAGCCGGCGCGCGACGCGGTAGACCTGGTCGGACAGCTCGAGTGCCTCCTCCTCGAAGCGAACCCGGTCGCGGGCGCCCTCGGCCAGGCGTCTGGCGTCGATCTCGCTCACGCTGGCCACGCTAGCAGCGCCCATCCGAAAGCTCCAACGAACGAGGCGTGCAGGAGATTCCCGCTGGGTTCGGATGGGCGAGACCGGGAACAACCGCGCCATGATCGATTACGCCGTCATCACGAGCGACGACCGCAAGGTCGGACACGTCGTCGACGCCGTCGACGACTACCTGATCGTCGAGCACGGGCACCTGCGCAAGACGCGGCACGCGCTGCCGAAGGCGTTCGCGCATCCGGTCGACGCCGAGCAGATCGTCCGCGTCACCGTCAGCAAGGAGCTGATCGCCGAGTCGCCGCGGGTCGGCGACGGCGGGATCGACACGCACGCGGTCGCGCGCCACTACGGGCTCGCGCAGGGCTACGACGAGCCGGACACCCACGGCCAGGGCGAGATGCTGCCGGACGACCCGGCGGAAGGCGCGGTCGTCGAGGGCCAGCGCCACGGCGTCGAGCCGCCGGAGAAGACGCGGGCGGCGATTCGCGAGGGAGACCACGACAGCTCGGCGCCGACCGTGCACGGACGGACGCCGAACGCGATCGAGCCGGGCGGCGGCCGCTTCTAGGCGAGCTCGCGGAAGCCGCCGCGCTCGATCGCGGCGACGATCTCGTCGCGCGTCGTCCGCTCGTCGTCCCACTGGAGGGCGACCTGACCCATCAGGTTCGCGTTCGCCGACTCGAGGCCCTCGTGACCCTCGAGCGCCTTCGCGAGCCGCATCACGCAGCGCTCGCAGCGGACGCCGCTCACCTGGATCGTCTCGTTCTGCACCGCCATCGCCCTAGGAGGCTAGCGTCCGCGCGACGATCCGCGCCGTGACATCGCGCGCATCGCCTTCGAGCTGCCCGGCGCCCTCGCAGGTCTGCGCGTCGACCTCCTCGAGCAGCCCGAGCGTGCCGAGCGCGCGCGCTGCCGGCTCGAGCCGCGCCAGCAGATCGTCCCAGAGCTCCGGCACGCGTGCCGCCCGCGTCCCGTCCGGGTGGATCAGCTCCGCCTCCGGGCCGAAGCGCGCCGCCGCCCAGCGGTTCTGCTGGAAGAAGCCGCGGTCGTGCGGCGCGGCCGGCGGCGCCGCCTCGAGCGCGGTCGCGGCGAGCGCCTGGACGACCGCCGCGAACCGCACGGTCTGCGCGAGCGCCGTCGGCTGGTCCGGCATCCGCACCTCGAGCGTGCCGAAGCGCGGATGCGGACGCGCGTCCCACCAGATCCGCGTGTAGTCGGCGGCGACGCCGAGGTCGACGAGGCGCTCGACCCAGGCCTCCCAGCCCGCGTAGGAGCCGAAGGCAGGCGGCGCGCCCGCGCGCGGCAGCTCGGCGAGCACCGGCGCGCGGTTCGAGGCGAGCCCGGTCAGCCGCCCGGCGAGCCACGGCGAGTTCGCCGACAGCGCGAGCACGAGCGGCAGCCAGGGCAGCATCCACTCGAGCGCGCGCCAGCAGTCCTCCCCGGAGGGCATGCCGACGTGGACGTGCAGCCCCTGGACGCCCTGCCGCCGGGCCGAGATGCCCGCGTAGCCGACGAAGCTCGTGTAGCGCTCCTCGTCGACGATCGGCTGCGCCTCCGGCCGCGCGAAGGGGTGCGTCGCCGCGCAGGCGAGCGCGAAGCCGCGCGCCGCCGCGGCCTCGGCGGCCGCGCGCCGCAGCTCGCCGAGCGCCGCGCCCGCCTCGCCGACGTCCGCGCAGACGGGGGTCGCCGCCTCGACGACCGACGCGAAGAGCTCCGTCTTCAGCTCGCCCGGCAACGGCCGCGCCCCGACCTCGTCCAGCAGCTCGAGCACGCCGCCGACCTGGTCGAGCGAGTCCGGGTCGAGGATCATCAGCTCCTCCTCGACGCCGAGCGAGAGCGGCGGCGCCTCGCCGAAGTGCTGCTCGATCACTTGCGGACGCCGTGCACGGGGCGTCCCGAGGCCTCCCACGCGTAGTACGACGCGCTCGGGCCGTAGCCGGGCTCGTACGTGACGACGCGTGGGTCGCGGCCGACCTCCTTCGCGCGCTGCGCGTGCCGGAGCAGGTTCGGGTCGTCGCGCTCCTCCCAGACGAGGATCAGGTGCGCGGCGGTCATGAACTCGGCGACGAAGCCGCAGCCGGCGGCCGGGCACGGAAACGGCGCCGTGCGGATGCAGAACCAGCCGGCGTGATCGGCGCCGTCGTCGCCCGTCCAGAGCTCTTCCTCCTCCTCGAGCCGGAGCTCGTCCTCGAGCAGCAGCCGGCCCCGCGAGTAGCGCTCGGGATCCATCACGCGTTGAAGGGTAGCCGCGGGCGCCGGCTGCGAAGCCGGACGGGTTGGGCCGCGCGGAGCACTCTCGCGTGCGGCGACATTCGCGAATGTCATTTGAGCGCGGCCGCTACTGGCGCGCGGCCGGCCTGAGCATCCTGCGCTCGAGCAGGTCAAACGTGATCCGGCCCAGCAGTTGAATGCAGGCGTCGTGCTCGCTAGCGAACTCGACCCTGTCAGACTCCGCGCCTCGCTCGCTACGGAAGACAACCCAGCTACGGAAGACAACCCAGTTTGAGCTCTCGCACGCTATGACGTGAGCTAGCTCTGAGTGTGAGCCATCCAGCCGGTAAAGACTGGGTGGCACCTGCAAATTGTAGAGAAGGCGCGATAGATCGCCGACCCTCATGGCAATACCTCCACGTCACGCACGCTACCGACGCGCATGACAAGCCTGTTGGGCCGGCGCTCGCGCGTGTCCTCGGAGATCGAACCCGTCGTAACGGCTCAGAGGTAAGAAGAACGAACGGCGTCGGGCAGTCGTGCCCGAAAGAAAAAGGAGCCGAAGGCCCGGGCAGGCGGTCGGGCCTTCGGCTCTGGCTCCCGGACGGACGCTGGCTTCCATCGCGGGAACCGGGCCCCAGGGGTCGAGGGGCCACTTGGTGGGCGGTCAGCTACGCGGAGTCGGTGGCTGCCGCCCGAGCTTGGTGGTCAGGGTCAGATGCTTCCGGCCGCGGTAGACCTCGAGCGTGACGCGGTCTCCGGGCTTCATCGTGTCGAGGACGTCGCGGAGCTGGTCGACGGTCGCGATCCGCCGGCCGTCGATGCGGACGATCACGTCGCCGCCGATCGTGTAGCTCTCGCCGGCGACGACCACGCTGGTCGTGCCGCCGTGCAGGCCGGCGCGCGCGGCGGCGCCGCCCGGCTGCACGGTCTCGACGAGCAGGCCGGTCTTGACGGGGAAGTTGAAGACGTGCGCGAGCTGCGTGTCGACGTCGGCGAGCGTGACGCCGAGGTACGGATGCTCGGCCTTGCCGCTCCTGATGATCTGCGCCGCGACCTGCTTGACCGTGTTCACGGGGATCGCGAAGCCGATGCCGACGTTGCCGTCGCCGCCCGTGTTGCCGGTCGAGATCTGCGAGTTGACGCCGATCACCTGGCCCTCGCCGTTCAGCAGCGGGCCGCCCGAGTTGCCGTGGTTGAGCGCCGCGTCGGTCTGGATCACGTGGTCGATCGGGTACGAGTTCGGCGCGGTGATCTGGCGCTGCAGCGCGCTGACGATCCCCGAGGTCGCCGTGCGCGTGTAGCCGAACGGGTTGCCGATCGCGACCACCGGGTCGCCGACCGAGACGAGGTCGGAGTTCCCGAGCGGCAGCGGCTGCAGCGCGCGCGAGCGGGCCGCGACCTGCAGCACGGCGACGTCGGTGGAGGGGTCGGTGCCGACGACCCGCGCCTTCAGGCGGTCGTTGTCGGAGAAGCTGACCTGCACCGTGCGCGCGCCCGCGACGACGTGGTAGTTCGTGATGATGTGGCCGGCCTTGTCGATCACGAAGCCGGAGCCGAGCGACTGCTCGGTCTGCGGCTGCTGCGGGAGCAGGTCGCCGAAGAACGGGTCGCTCGGCGGCCGGACGATCGAGGTCGAGGTGACCTGGACGACGCCGGGCGCGTCGCGCCGGTAGATCGCCGCGATCGAGAGCGCGCCGCGCGCGGATGCCTGCGCCGCGACCTGGCTGGCGGCGGCGGGCGGCGCGACCGGCTGCACCTCCTGCACGGTCGTCTCGTCGCCGAGGTCGCCGGCGAGCGCGGCGCCGCCGAGGGCGAGCCCGCCGCCGACCGCTCCCGCTGCCGCGAGCGCCACCGCCCGGCCGACAATGCGCCTGCTCGCCATCCCCGCCATCTTGGACCCGCGCATGTTCAGCCGCCGGTGTCGGGCCGTTAACCGAGCGTTAAGCTCCGCTCGAGCCGCAGCCACGAGATTGCTCGGAGCATGATTTCGGCAGGAGGTCAGCGAGTGCGCATCCTGATCCTCTACTGCGAGGAGGGCGAGGGCCACGCCGCCGCGGCGCGGACGCTCGCCCGCGAGCTCGCGGCGGCCGGCGCCGAGGTGGCGACCCACGACGCGCTCGCCGGCGGGCTCGGGCGGCTGATCCCGCTCGTCAGCCGCGACGCCTACCACCTGCAGACCCGCTTCCTGCGCTGGACGTACGGGCTCGAGTACCTGCTGTTCGCGCGGCTGCCGCCGACGCGCGCGGTCGGACGGCGCGGGCTCGCGGCGTTCGGCGGGCGGCCCCTGCGGCGGCTCGTCGCCTCGTACGCGCCGGATCTCGTCGTCTCCACGCATCCGTCGGTGACGAACGTGCTCGGCTTCCTGCGCCGCCGCGGCCGGCTCGCGGCGCCGGTCGTCGCCACGATCACCGACTTCGGCGTGCATCCGCTCTGGTCGCACCGCGGCGTCGACCTCCACCTCGTGATGCACGAGAGCGGCCGGCCGGCGGTCGAGCGGATCGCCGGACGCGGCAGCGCGCAGGTCGTCCGCGCGATCGTCGAGCGGGAGTTCCGCGCGCCGGCGCCGCGTGCGGCCGCGCGGCGCGAGCTCAGGCTGCCGGCGGACGGCGGCGTCGCGCTCGTCTCGGGCGGCGGCTGGGGCGTCGGGGATCTCGGCGCGGCGGTCGCGGCGGCGCTCGAGGTTCCCGGGCTCTCGGTCGTCTGCCTCGCCGGGCGCAACGAGCAGCTGCGGCGCCGGCTCGCGGAGCGTTTCGCCGGCGAGCCGCGCGTCCGCGTCGCCGGCTTCACCGACCGGATGCCGGCCTACATCGCCGCCGCGGACGTGCTCGTCGACACGACGCTCGGCGTCACCTGCCTCGAGGCGATGGCGAGCGGGCGGCCGGTGGTCGCCTACGGCGTGCCGCCGGGCCACTCGCGCGGGAACGCGCGGGCGCTCGCGCGGCTCGGGCTGGCGACGGCGCCGCGGACGCGCCCGGAGCTCGTCGCGGAGCTGGCGCGGCTGACGGGGGCGCCGTCGCCGGTTGCGGTCGCGAACGGAGCCGCGGTCGGGGCGGCCGAGGCGATCCTCGCCGCACGGCCGCGCGTGCAGCCGCGGCGGACGCGACCGGCGCTCGTCGGCGGCGTGGCGACGCTCGCGATGCTCGTCTTCGCCGGCTGGACGTTCGCGAGCCCGCGCTCCTACCCGGTCGTCGCGAGCGCGCTCGAGCTCGGCGTCAGCAGCGTCCCGACCGGCTCGCCGGACGTCGCGCTCGTCGTCGAGACGCCACGCGACGCGATCCCGCGGCTCGCGTCGACGCTGCAGGCGCGCGGGCTGCACGCGTCGTTCGCCGTCCGCGCGGTGCCGTCCGCGGCCGAGCGGCATTCGGCGGTCGCGGCCGGAGACGCGCTCGTGCCGGAGCTGCCGCACGGCGGCCCGGTCGGCGTGATCCGCGCCCCGCGCGACCTGCGCCGGCTCGCGCGCGGGCTCGAGCTCGGGCACCGCTTCTACTTCCTCGTCCCGCGCAGCGGCTTCACGCTCGGCGCCTACGTCGCGGCGAAGGCAGCCGGCGGCGTGCCGGTCACCGGCGCGCGGATGGACGGGTCGGCGACGCTCGCACGGCTGCGGCCGGGCAGCATCGTCGTCGTCGCGACCGACGGCGGCTACGCGCGCAGCTCGCTGGCCGAGCTCGCGGCGGCGCTCTCGTCCAGGCGGCTGCGCGCGGTGCCGCTCGACGAGCTGCTGCCG
>DASSSQ010000010.1:0-3632 GCA_035708405.1 Gaiellaceae bacterium | reverse complement strand
GGGCAGCTCGAGCGGCGAGCCGACGAGCTCGAGAAAGCGGGTGAGGAACGCGCGCGGCTCGCGCGGCCCCTCCGCGTAGTGGCGCTTCAGCTCGACGAGATCCGCACGCTCGCCGACGAGCGCGAACGCCGGCGGCTCGATCACGGTCAGCGAGCGCAGGTCGTCGCGACCCGCGGCCGCGAGCAGCGAGACGACGCCGCCGTAGGAGGCGCCGACGAGGTGGTCGCCCGGCGCGAGCAGCTCGCCGAGGAGCGCCGCGTCGCGCTCGAAGTCGACCGGCCCGGGCGGATCGTCGGCGCCGAAGCCCGGCCGCGTGACGAGCACGAGCGCGTAGCGATCGGAGAGCGCGCGCTGCGGCCGCCACGACGCCGGACCGACCACGCTGCCGTGAACGAAGACGACGTGCGGGCCCGCTCCGAGGGTCTCGAAAAACATCGCTTCCCGGAGCGTACAAATTCGCACGTTTTCCCGCAGCCCAAGCCGTTTGCGCCTGTCACAAGGTCCCTGCACTCGCCCCTCTCCGCTCCGCTATGCTGCCGCGGCAAAGTGGAGCCGGCCCCTCGCCAGTCGTTCGAGCTCGCCGGTGCAGGTGCAACGCTGGGCGGCGTCACCGCCGCGTGCATCGGCACCGGGACGCTGATCGGTTGGGCGGCGGGCTCGCTCGGGCTCGGGGCTCTCGGCGGAGCGGTCGTCGGAATCCCGGCCGGTGTCTTCGCGGTCTACCGACGCTACAGGGGTTACTTCACATGATGGGATTGCGGCCGATCTTCTCGACGCCGAGGCCCGTGCCGGGACGGCGCGTGCCGCTCGCGGCGGGCACTGCGACCGTGCTGCTCGGCCTGCCCGTCTTCCTCGCCGCCGGCTGGTCGGTGGGCGCCTGGGTGCTCGCGGCCGTGCTCTGGGCCGCAGGCGAGGCCTTCGCGTTCTGGGTCGGACGGCTGCCGCTCGGCGCCGAGAACCTGGTCAGCTCCGGGATCGCCGGCGTCGCGATGACCTTCCGCTCGATCGGCGTCATGGTCGTCCTGATCGCCGTCACGCTCTCCGACCGCAGCCTCGGCATCCCCGCCGCCGGTCTCTACGTGCTCGCCTACTCGGTCGAGCTCGCGGTCTCGCTCGTCGCCTACTTCGGCGGGGAGAAGAAGGCGTGAGAGCGCGCCTGCTCGGGCTCGCCGCGCTGGCGGCGCTCGCCTTCCCCGCGGTCGCGTCGGCCCGCAACGACTTCCATCCCGAGCACGAGTGGCAGCTCGTCGACTGGGTGCCGATCCACCTCGGCCCGTTGGACATGTCGATCAACAAGGCGGTCGCCTACCTCTGGCTCGGCGGTCTCTTGACGATCGTGCTCGGGATCGTGCTGATGCGCGTGCGCCTCCGCCACGACCCCGACCGGCGGCAGACGACCGGCGAGATGCTCTACGACATCGTCCAGACCCAGATCGCCGAGCAGGGCCTGCCGGCGAAGGCCGTCGGCACCTGGTTCCCGTACGTCGCGACGCTCTTCCTCTTCATCCTGACGCTGAACCTCGTCGGCTTCCTGCCGCTGCCGATCTCGAACGAGAAGTTCCACCTCTTCGGCGCCGAGATCCCGACCTGGGGCATCTACGCCGTCACCTCGCAGCTCTCGGTGACGCTGACGCTCGCGATCCTGAGCGTGATCTTCACGCACGTCGAGGGGATCCGCTTCAACGGCATCCGCTACTTCAAGAGCTTCGTGCCCTCCGGCGTGCCGCCGTTCATGGTGCCGGTGATGGCCGTGCTCGAGACGATCTCGCACGTGTTCCGGATCATCTCGCTCTCCGTCCGGCTCTACGCGAACATGCTCGCCGGCCACATGATGATCCTGATCTTCATCGGCCTGATCTTCATCGCCGGCAACGCGCTCTCGGCGATCGTCTTCGTCCCGTTCGCGACGCTCTTCTACCTGTTCGAGGTCGTGATCGTGGTCGCGATCCAGGCCTACATCTTCGCAGCCCTCACCGCCATCTACATCGGCTCGGCGATCGAGCCGGCTCACTAAGGAGGAGTCCGCTTGTCCACGCTGGTTCTGTTCGCCACTTCCGGCAACATCGTCAAGGCCGGCCAGGCGCTCGGCCTCGCGCTCGGCATGGGCCTCGGCTCGCTCGGCGCCGGCATCGGCATCGGCACCGTCTTCGCGTCGATGATCCAGTCCGTCGCCCGGCAGCCGGAGCTGCGCGGGGAGCTGCAGGGAATCATGTGGCTCGGCTTCGCGCTGACCGAGGCGGTCGTCTTCTACGGCCTCGTCGGCGGCTTCCTCGGCCTCGTCCTCGTCTCGGCGACGTAGCGACCGATGCCGCTCGCAGCCAACGGCCTGATCGAGGTCGTCCCGGGCCTGATGATCTGGACGCTGATCACGTTCGCGGTCGTCTTCCTGGTCCTGCGCAAGGTCGCGTTCGGCCGCATCCAGGAGGTGATCGACGCGCGCCGGGAGCGGATCCGGCAGGCGATCGTCGAGGCCGACAACGCGCGGGACGAGGCGCGGAAGCTGCTCGAGGAGCACCGCGCCCTGATCGGGCAGGCGCGCACCGACGCCGAGGAGATCCTCGCCGAGGCGCGGCGAGTCGGCGAGTCGACGCGCGAGCGCGTGCGCGAGGAGGCCGAGGTCGACCGGCAGCGGCGGCTCGAGGAGACCCGCCGCCAGGTCGAGTCGGAGACGCGGCGCGCGCTCGAGCAGATCCGCGCCGAGGTCGCCGACCTGACGCTGATCGCCGCCACCAAGGTGACCGGCAAGTCGCTCTCGGACGCCGACCACAAGCGGCTGATCGAGGAGGCGATCGCGGAGCTCGACTTCTCCGCGCTCGAGGGGAGCGCCAGCTAGGCGATGCCGGTCGTCCACCGCACCTACGCGCGGGCGCTCTTCGAGGCCGCGAAGGACGAGGGAGAGCTCGACCACGTGCGGGAGGAGCTCGCCGACCTCGTCGCCGCGATCGACAGCGTGCCCGAGCTCTCGGCCGTGCTCGAGAACCCGGAGCTCGACCAGGCGGTCAAGGCGCAGATCCTCGGCGACCTGCTCGGCGACGCCGGCGAGGTGACGCGCAACTTCTTGCGCCTGCTCGCCGAGAAGGGCCGCGCCGCCGAGCTCGAGCAGGTCGTCCGCGAGTTCGAGAGCCTCGTCGCCGCCGAGGAGCGCGTGCTCGAGGTCGAGCTGACGACCGCCTACGAGCTCTCCGACGACGACTTCGCCTCGATCGTCGACCAGATCGAGCGGGCCTCCGGCCGTACCGTCCAGGCCTCGCGTGCCGTCGACCCGGCCCTGATCGGCGGCCTCGTCCTTCAGGCGGGCTCGATGCGCGTCGACGCCTCGGTCCGCGGCCGCCTGCAACGACTCCGACACGAACTCGCGACTGCAAGGAGCTGAGAGCAACGTGAAGCTGCGCCCCGAAGAGATCACCTCGATCCTCCGTCAGCGGATCGAGCAATTCGACGTCGAGACCGATCTCGCCGAGGTCGGCAGCGTGCTACAGGTCGGCGACGGGATCGCCCGCGTCCACGGGCTCGACAACTGCCTGGCCCTCGAGCTGCTCGAGCTCGAGCACGGCGTCGTCGGCCTGGCGATGAACCTCGAGGAGGACAACGTCGGCGCCGCGCTCTTCGGCGAGTGGGAGAAGGTCGAGGAG
>DASSSQ010000009.1:0-33439 GCA_035708405.1 Gaiellaceae bacterium | reverse complement strand
TCGGCGGGCCTCCGGGTACCTCAAAAGCGACTCACTGTCCTCTACCATTGTACACCGGCGTTCGGGGGTCCTCGAACCCTCGCCTCATCCCTCAGCTCAGCTGCGCGAAGAGGGACGCCATGTCCGCGCAGATCCACTCCTCCGCGATCAGGCCGTCGGCGACGCGGTAGAACTCGTGGCTCGCGTACCGGATCGTGCGGCCGGTGGGGGGAATGCCCTGGAACTCGCCCTCGTGGGTGCCGCCGAAGCCGACGCGGACTGCGACCCGGTCGCCGGCCGCGACGACGTCGTCGACGCGCGCCTCGAGGTCGGGGAACGCGCGCCGCATCAGCTCGAATCCCTGCCGCCAGGTCTCGCGGCCGCGGAGCGGCTCCGGCACGCCGGCGAGGTGCATCACGAGGTCCGGCGCCACGATGGCCAGCAGCCTCTCCGTGTCGCCGGCGCTGAACGCCTCGAACGAGTCGAGCACGAGCGCCGAGTTCGCCTCCGCCGATCCTGGTTGCCCGGTCATCGGTCTCCTTTCGTCTCGTCCCCCGGAAGCCAGCCTCGCCTGTACGGGACGAATCTCGACCTCGGCAGCGCCGCCCAGACATCCGCGTACGCCTCCGCGGGCCTCGTCGTCTCGCGGACGACGCTCGCGCCGTACCTCGCCGCGGCTTTGCAGACGGTGTAGACGAGCCCGCCGCCGACGCCCCGGCCACGGCCTCCGAGCGCCAGCACGACCGCCGACTGACCCGGGCCGGCGACGATCGCGTGCTCGGTCCGCGGCGCACAGTGGACGAAGTCCCACTGCCGCAGCGGCCGCTCCTCGCCCTCGACGATCAGCGTGCACTCGCCCTCGAGGACGAGTAACGCCTCCTGCGCGTTCTCGCGGTGGTATATGCCGATCCGCTGGCCCGGCTCGAGCACGCTGACGTTGATCCCGAGCTGCGGGAACCGCTTCTTGCCCTCGAAGGTGCAGTAGGCGCCGAGCGGGCCCTCGTCGCGCCAGCGCGACTCGCGCGCGTTGACGACGAACCAGCCGTCGCCGTCGACGACGAGACCGTTCTTGCTCAGCCGGAGCGGAGCCTCGCCCACGCGCGCAGTCTCGCAGCAGCTCAGATCCGCCGCAGGATCGGGATCGGCGCGGTTAGGCTCGCGTCGATGCGAGTAGCCCTCGTCTGTCCGTACTCCTGGAGCTTTCCCGGCGGGGTGCAGACGCACGTCGGCGGGCTCGCGGAGGCGCTGCGCGACCGCGGGGTCGAGGCGGAGATCCTCGCGCCGGCGGACGGGCCCGTCGACGCCGACGGCTTCCACCCGCTCGGGCGCTCGATCGGCTTCACGTGGGAGGGGACGGTGACGCGGGTCGCGCTGCTGCCGTCGACGGTCGCCCGCGCGGCGCGCGTCGTGCGCGCGCGCCGGTTCGACGTCGTCCACGTGCACGAGCCGATGCTGCCGGCGGCGGGGCTGACCGCGGTCTGGGCGGCGCGCGCGCCGGTCGTCGGCACCTTCCACATGGTCGCGCGCCGGCACTTCTGGTACCGCGTCTGGCGGCCCGTCGTGGAGCCGACGGCGCAGCGGCTCGCGGCGCGGATCGCCGTCTCGGTCGCGGCGCGCGACTTCGCCGCCCAGGCGTTCCCGGGCCCGTACGAGCTGATCCCGAACGCGATCGACACGCACGCGTTCGCCGCCGGCGAGCGGGACGGCACGCGGATCGTCTTCGTCGGCCGCGCCGAGCCGCGCAAGGGGCTGTCGGTGCTGCTCGACGCGCTCGCGCGGCTGCCGGAGCACGTCACCCTCGACCTCGTGGGCGTCCAGGGGAGCTTCGGGCCGCGCGTGCGCGCGCACGGGCGCGTCTCGGACGGCGAGCGGCGGCGGCTGCTCGCGGAGGCGGACGTGCTCTGCGCACCGTCGCTCGGCGGCGAGAGCTTCGGCGTCGTCCTCGTCGAGGGGATGGCGGCCGGGCTGCCGGTCGTCGCCTCGGACATCGAGGGCTACCGCGCGGTGCTGCCGCCGGAGGCCGGGCGGCTCGTCCCGCCGGGCGACGCGGGCGCGCTCGCGGCCGAGCTGGAGGCGCTCGTCGGGGACGCGCAGCTGCGGGCGCGGCTCGGCGGCGCTGCGCGGCGCGAGGCGCAGCGCTACGACTGGGACAACGTCGTCGGCCGGGTGCTCGAGGTCTACGAGCGCGCGCTGCGGCGCCGGTGAGCCGGCCCGAGCTCTTCGACCTCGTCGCGCTCGGCGGGACGGCGCTGACCCGCGCGCGCTTTCGCGTCACCCTGCTCGGGCCGCGCTTCGAGCTGCCGCCGCGCTCGCTCATCCTCGTCACGCATCGCAGCGACTGGGACATCCCGCTCACGTGCAACGCCTCCCGGCGCGGCCGGTTCGCCGCGAAGCCGGTCTTCGTCGCGCGCGACGACCTCTTCCTGCCCGGCTTCCTCGCCGGCTATCCGCCGCTGCCGTTGCCGCTCCGCCGCGCGCTCGCCGGGCTCGACGTCGGCCGCGTCCTGCGCGGGCAGCGGCTCGCGCTGCCGGTCGCGAGCGCGAGCCGCGCGCAGCTCGTCCAGGTCGCCCGCGAGCTGCCGTCGCTGCCGCTCGACGCGCTGCCGGGCGACGCGGTCGCCGCCATCCGCGAGCGTGCGCGGCGGCTCGGCGGGACGGAGCCGCGCCTTCTCGGCGACCTGCTCGACGGGCGGTACCTCGACCTGCTCTGGCGCGGCTGGCGGCGGCGCGACTCGCTGCCCGGGCTGGACGAGTTCTGGGCGCGCCGGCAGACGGTCGCGCGGCGCGACTTCCAGGCGCTGCTCGACCACGTCGCGGGCGGCGGCAGCCTCGTCGTCTACCCGGAGGGCCACCCGTCCCCGGACGGCGCGATCGGGCCGCTCGAGCGCGGGCTCGGCGTCCTCGTCCGCCGCGCACGTCCCGACGCGCTGATCCCGTTCGGGCTCGCGTACGACCCGCTCTGCCGCGGCCGCACGCGCGCCTACCTCGCCGTCGGCGATCCGGTGCCGCCGGCGCCGCGCGAGACGGAGAGGACGGTGCTCGCCGCGCTGCGGCGGACGATGCCGCTGACCGCGGGCCAGGTCGCGGCGCACGCGCTCCTGCACGGCCGCGACGCGCGCTCGGTCGCCGCCGAGGCGCTCGCCGAGGAGTCGCGGCCGCGCGAGCCGCGCCTCGCCGAGCTACTGGACGAGGCGCTCGCGGCCGCCGGCGTCGCTCCCCGGCACCTGCTCGAGCGGCTCGACCTCGAGTTCCGCAGCGCGCGCGCCCCGGCGTAGCCGCGGAAAGGCGCGCCACAGCGCCGCCGCGCCGACGAGCGTGATCGGGACGACGGTCAGCGCGTGGATCGTCAGCACGTACGCGGGCGCGCTCGCCGCCGGCACCGAGATGTGCTGCGCCGCGAGCAGGGTCAGGTAGTCGAAGGTGCCGATCCCCGCCGCCGCCGCCGGGATCGCAAGCGCGAGGTTGGCGACGCCCTCGAGCAGGAAATAGGCGCCGAGCGGCAGGTGCAGATGGTAGGCCCAGCCGACGACCGCGTACATGACCACGTCCGCCAGCCACATCGCCGCCGACGCGCCGAGCGCGAACAGGAGCCGCCGCCGATCGCCGAACGCCGAGAGCCCCGAGACGAAGCTGGAGACGGCCCGCTCGACGCGTCCGTGCCAGCCGGCGGGCAGCGCCCGGTCGATCGCGCCGACGACACGCGGCGCGCCGCCGGGCCGCGTCGCGAGCACGTTGAGGACGACGACGCCGAGCGCCGATGCCGCCATCAGCGCGAGCCCGATCAGGAAGAGCGCGCCGCCGCTGCCGATCATCAGCGCGCCGAGCACGATCCAGGTCGAGAGCGCCAGCCCGTCCAGCACCTTCTCCGCGAGCAACGTCCCCGCGACCGCGAAGCCGGGCACGCCGAGCTCGCGCACCGACTCCACCCGCAGCACGTCGCCCCCGCGGAACGGCAGGATGTTGCTGCCCGCCTGCCCGACCGCCGCCGCGCGGAGCAGCGGCCGCAGCTTCACGTCGTAGCCAGCCCCCTGCACGAGGTAGCGCCACCGGATCGACATGAAGACGAGGTTGACGAGCACCATCGCCGCGCCGGCCACCGTCGCCCACCAGGGCAGCCCCTGGAACCGGCGCACGGCCTCGCCCATGTTCACCTTCTCGGCGAACAGGCCGAGGAACGCACCCGTGGCCGCGAAGCCGACGAGGACGCGGACGAGTCGGCGCCAGCGCGGAGTCACGAGATGATCGTGCCATGAACGGCCGTCGGCGCCCTCGCGGCGGGCGCGAGATCGCGCTCGGCCTCGGCACCTACGCCGCCTACCTGCTCGTGCGCCGGCTCGTCGCGAACGAGCGCGGCCGGGAGCGCGCGACGCGGAACGCGGCGCGGGTCGTCGCGCTCGAGCGGCGGCTCGGGATCGATGTCGAGCCGGCCTTCCAGCGCGCGCTCGTCCCGCACCGTCGGCTCTGCCACGCGCTCAACGGCGGCTACGTCAGCCTGAACGTGCTGCTGACGATCGGGATCCCGATCGTGCTCTGGGCGCGCGACCACCCGCGCTTCCCGTGGCTGCGGCGCGCGATCGCGTTCTCGATCCTCGGCGCGTGCCCGGTCTTCCTCTGCTTCCCCTGCGATCCGCCGCGGACGCTCGACGGCTTCGAGGACACGATCAAGGAGATCAGCGGCCTCGACCTCGACTCCGGGCTCGTCGCGCAGCTCTACAACCCGATCGCGGCCTTCCCGTCGATCCACCTCGCCTTCGCCGTCGTCACCGCGGCGGGCGTCCGCGCGATCTCGGACCGCGGGCCGTTGCGCGCGGCGGCGCTCGCCTACCCGCCGGCGGTCGCCTTCACCGTCTTCGCGACCGCCAACCACTACGTGCTCGACGCGCTCGCCGGCTCGGCGCTCGGGCTCGCAGCCGTGCGGGTGTCGAGCGCGCTCGAACGGTGACAACGCGAGCGTGATCGACTTCCTGGAGACGCCCGCGCGCCAGGCCTCCGTCGTCGAGGAGACCGCGCACCGCCCGTGGCCGCTGCCAGCGGCGCCGTGGGTGCAGGCGCAAACCTTGGAGGAGCTCTGCTTCCTGCACTGGCGCGTCGACGAGGCGGCGCTGCGGGCGCTCGTCCCGGCCGGGCTCGAGCTCGAGACCTTCGACGGCGCCGCCTGGCTCGGGATCGCGCCGCTCCGGCTCACCGGCCTCCGCCTGCGTGGGACGCCGCCGCTGCCGCGGTTCTCCTCGTTCCCGGAGCTGAACGTGCGCACCTACGTCGCCCGCGACGGGAAGCCCGGGATCTGGTTCTTCTCGCTCGACACGCCGAGCCGCTTCGCGGTCGAGGCCGCGCGGCGGCTGTACCGGCTGCCGTATCGCCAGGCGCGGCTGACGCTCGAGCGCCGCGGCGGCTTCCTGCAGGTGGACTCCTCGCGCGGCGGCGCCGTCCTCAGCGGCCGCTACCGCGCCGCCGGCGAGGTCGCGCCGCCCGCGCCCGGGTCGCTCGAGCACTTCCTCACCGAGCGCTACTGCCTCTACGCGGCCGGGAGCGGCGGCGAGCTCTACCGCGCCGAGATCCACCATCCGCCCTGGCCGCTGCAGCCGGCGGACGCCGAGCTGGAGCTGAACACGATGCCGCCGCCCGGGACCCGGCTCCCCGACGAGCCGCCGCTCGCGCACTTCTCGGCGCGGCAGGACGTCGTCGTCTGGAGCCCCGACCGCCTCCCCGACTAGCCTTTCGCCGTGTCTCCGCAGCGGCGCGCCGCGCTCTCGTCCGTCTTCGCCGCGAGCGGCCTCGTCGCGCTCAAGCTCGCGACCGGCCTCGCGACCGGCAGCCTCGGCCTGATCTCGGAGGCGGCGCACTCGGCGACCGACCTCGTCGCCGCGATCCTCACCTTCTTCGCGGTCGGCGTCTCGGGCCGGCCGGCCGACACCGGGCACCAGTACGGGCACGGGAAGGCGGAGCACCTCGCCGCGCTCGCGGAGGCGGGCTTCCTCGTCGTCGTCGCCGTCGTCGTCGCCGTGCGCGCGGTCGAGCGGCTCGTCGGCAGCGCCGGCGAGAACGTCGACGCTGCGTGGTACGCGTTCGTGGTGATCGGCGTCGTGCTCGCGATCGACGTCTCGCGGACGCTCGTCTCCTGGCGGACGGCGCGGCGCTACGAGAGCGCGGCGCTCGCCTCGAACGCGCTCCACTTCGCGAGCGACTTCGCCGGCTCGCTGGCCGTGCTCGCCGGCCTCGCGTTCGCGCGGGCCGGCTATCCCGGCGGCGACGCGGTCGCCGCGCTCTTCGTCGCGCTGCTCGTCCTCACCGCGGCGGCGCGGCTGATGCGGCGCAACGTCGACGTGCTGATGGACATCGCGCCGGCCGCCGCCGAGGCCGCCGCGCGCGAGGCGATCGGGCGGATCCGGCCGTCAGTCGACGTGCGACGGCTGCGGATGCGGCACGCGGGCGGCCGGCACTTCGCCGACGTCGTGATCGCCGTCTCGCCGGGCGCCGCGGTCGGTCAGGGCCACGCCGCCGCCGACCGGGTCGAGCAGGCGGTCCAGCGCGTGCTGCCCGGCTCCGACGTCGTCGTCCACGTCGAGCCGACCGCCGGCGAGCAGGCGATCCGCGAGCGCGCGAACGCGGCCGCGCTCGGCGTCGGCGGCGTCCGCGAGATCCACAACCTGAGCGTCGTCACGGCCGAGGGCGGCAGCTCGCTCTCGCTGCACCTGAAGCTGCCGGGCGAGCTGACCCTCGAGGAGGCGCACGAGGTCGCGAGCGAGGTCGAGCGCGCGATCCTCGAGGCGGTGCCGGAGATCGGCTCGGTGCAGACGCACCTCGAGCCGCTCGGCGAGCCGGTCGCCGGCCGCGACGTCGAGGCCGACCCGACGACGATCGAGCGGATCGTCCGCGAGGCGACCGGCGCGCCGCCGCGCGAGCTGCGCTTCCTGCACACCGACGAGGGCCTCGTTGCGTTCCTGACGCTCGGCCTCGATCCGTCGGTGCCGCTCTCGGCCGCGCACGCGCGCGCGAGCGAGATCGAGGAGCGCATCCGGCGCGAGAGCCCGGAGATCGCCGAGCTGATCGTCCACACCGAGCCGTGACAGGTCCGGTCAGCGGCTCGCGAGCAGCTGCAGGAACTCGCGCGGCGTCTGCACCGGGATCGTCTCCCGTAACCGCAGCAGGTGCCGATCTCCGGAGACGAGCGCGTCGACTCGCGCAGCGGCCGCGAGTGCGATCAGGTAGTCGTCGTCCGGATCCTCGCTGGCCGGATCGGGCGCCGTTCCGGGGTCGTCGAGGACGACGCTCTCGCGCCGGAGCAGGTCGAGGTACGCGTCGACCTCGTCCCGGGTGGCGTAGCGGCGGAACTTCTCGCGCGCGAGCACCTCTCCCAGCTCGGTGAGCAGCAGCGGAGAGGTGACGAGCTCGAAGCTGCCGGCGCGAAGCTCGACGAGGAGCTGGGCGCTCGGACCGCCGGGGCCGATCAGCCCGGAGACGAGGACGTTAGGATCGAGAACCGCGCGTGGCACGCTTTTCGGAGCGCAGCGCGTGGAGCTCGTCGTCGGCGAGCCGCATCGCCTCGTCCTCGCCGAGGTCGCTCCGCGCCCACACTCGCTCGAGGACGTCGAAGCCGAGATACACGCGCAGCGCCTCCTCGACGACGTCGGAGTCGCGCCGGTCGCTTCTCGCGGCACGCACGCGCGCCGCCCGCAGGACGTCCGGGTCGAGGTAGAAGGTGACCTTCCGCTTCGGCGTCGCGCTCATACCGTGCAGAATAGCCGCATGCTGGCATACCGCAAACCTCCCGACAGCGGTCGCGCGCGCGCATGAGGCTCTGCATGTTCAGCCCGAAGGGGCACGACCTGGAGCGCGGCTGGCCGGGCCTCGTCGAGGGCGAGACGGTGATCCAGCTCGCCGCGCAGACGCTGCAGTCCTTCTTCACCGGCGGCGGCAAGGCGCGCCATCACGCCGAGTACCCGCTCGCGGAGGTCGACCTGCGGCCGCCGGTGCTGCACCCGCCGTCGGTGCGCGACTTCATGGCGTTCGAGCGACACGTCGCGAACGCACGCCGGCAGCGCGGCCAGGAGGTGCCGCCCGAGTGGTACGAGCTGCCCGTCTTCTACTTCTCCAACCCGGCCGCGATCTACGGCCCGGAGGACGAGGTGCCGTACCCGGAGGGCACCGCCGAGCTCGACTACGAGCTCGAGGTCGCCGCGGTGATCGGCGACGAGGGGCGGATCGGCGGCTTCACGATCATGAACGACTGGTCGGCGCGCGACCTGCAGCGGCGGGAGATGCGGGTCGGGCTCGGCCCGGCGAAGGGGAAGGACTTCGCGACGAGCCTCGGCCCGATCGTCGTCACGCCCGACGAGCTCGACGGCTCGGCGGCGGAGATGGTCGCGCGCGTCAACGGCGAGGAGCGCTCGCGCGGCAACCTCCGCGACATGTTCCACCGCTGGGACGCGCTGCTCGCGCAGGCGGCGCGGAACACGCAGCTGCGGTCGGGCGACCTGATCGGCTCGGGCACCGTCGGCACCGGCTGCATCCTCGAGCACGGCGACGCCCGCTGGCTGCGGCCGGGCGACGTCGTCGAGCTCGAGGTGGAGGGGATCGGCGTGCTGCGGAACCGGGTCGGGCCGGCGCCGCGCTAGTGTCGGTGGATGCCGAAGGTGGCCGTCGTCGGAGCCGGCGTCGTCGGGCTCGCGACCGCGCGGGCACTCGCCCGGCGCGGCGTCGAGGTCGTTGTCCACGAGCGCTTCCACCTCGGCCACGACCGCGGCTCGAGCCACGGCCGCTCGCGCATCTTCCGGCTCGCCTACGCCGACCCCGCCTGGGTGCGGCTCGCGCAGGAGGCGCTCGCCGGCTGGCGCGAGCTCGAGGCGGAGTCCGGCGAGCGGCTGCTCGTCCTCGACGGGCTGCTCGAGATCGTGGCCGACCTCGCGGAGAGCTCCGCGCCGGCGCTCGACGCGTGCGGCGTCCGCTGGGAGCGGCTCTCCGGCGAGGAGGCCGAGCGGCGCTTCCCGGTGCGGGTGCCGCCGCCGTTGTTCGCGATGCTGCAGCCGGAGGCCGGGATCGTCCGCGCCGACCGCGCGCTCGCGGCGTTCGCGCGCGGGCTCGACGTGCGCGAGGGCTCGCACGTGCGCTCGCTCGACGACCTCGACGCCGACGCGGTCGTCGTCGCGGCCGGCGGCTGGGTGAACGAGCTCGTCGAGCCGCCGCTGCCGGTGCGCGTGACGCGCGAGACGATCTGCTACTTCCGGATCGACGAGCCGGTGCCGGCGGTCGTCTCGTTCAGGCCCGACGCGCACTCGCACGCCTTCTACGCGCTCGCCGACCCGGTGCACGGCCTGAAGGTCGGCGCCCACCACGCCGGCGCGGAGACCGACGCGAACGACACCGCCGAGCCGTCGCCGGAGCTCGTCGAGCGGATCGCCGCGTGGACGAACGAGGTCTTCCGGCTCGTCGATCCCGAGCCGGTCGAGGCCGACACCTGCATCTACACGACGACTGCGGACGAGAGCTTCGTGCTCGAGCGGCGCGGCCGCGTCGTCGTCGGCTCGGCGTGCTCGGGCCACGCGTTCAAGTTCGCGCCCGCGATCGGCGAGCGGCTCGCGCGGCTCGCCGTCCCGTAGCGTTTTACGTTTTGCGAATGGGGCGAGGCTTTCCCCGTGTGGAAGCGGAGCATCCTCGTTGCGCTGGCGATCGTCCTCCTGGCGGGTGGCTACGCCGCCGCGAGCTTCCGCGGGCACGGCGCGAAGGCGCCGCGAACCGGCACCGGCGGCGTCGCCGGCGTCGTCGTCTCGCTGCCGAAGGTGAAGGCGGCGAGGACGACGCAGCGCTCGACCGTGGCGACGACGCGTGGGCCGGCGTCGGCGCCCACGACCACCGCTCCGCAGACGACCGACGCGAGCTCGACGACCACGACGGAACCCCGGCGCACGACCTCGACGCGGCCGTCCACGACGTCGACCCGGCTGCGCACGACCTCGACGGCGCCGCGCACGACCTCGACCGTCTACACCTACACGACGACGACCGTGCCCTCCTCGACGACGTACCCGACGACGAGCACCTGGTCGACGACGACCTCGCCGACGACCTCGACCTACCCGTAGCGCCCGGCGGGCAGCCGCGCCCCGTCTCGTAGACTGTCTGCATGCCGACCTACCAGGTGCGTGGCCGGGTCCCGGCGAAGCGCCACGTCCAGTTCCGCGAGGACGGCCTGCTGCTGACGGAGGAGGTGATGGGCCTCGAGGGCTTCTCCGGCAACGAGTCGATCCTCTACCACCTGACCTCGCCCTGCCGCGTCGAGGAGCTCGGCGAGTTCGAGCCGATCGTGCGCGACGAGTGGGTGCCAGCAAAGCACGCGCACCGCCACATGGCGACCGCGGACGTGCCGGCCGCGGGCGACCAGGTGACCGGCCGGCAGCTCTTGATGTGGAACCAGGACGTCGAGATCTCGTTCTGCCGTCCCGCCGACCGGATGGACTACTTCTTCCGCAACGGCGAGGGCGACGAGGTCGTCTTCGTCCACGAGGGGCACGGCACGCTGGAGACGCAGTTCGGCGACCTCCCGTACCGCGAGGGCGACTACCTCGTGCTGCCGCGCGGGACGACGTACCGCTTCGCGCCGGCGGGCGACGCGCCCGAGCGTCACCTGGTCTTCGAGACGCCGGGCCTCGTCACGATCCCGCAGCGCTACCGCAACGAGCACGGCCAGCTGATGGAGCACGCGCCCTACTACCACCGCGACATCCATCCGCCGACCGAGCTCCGCACCTACCGCGAGCACGGCGAGTTCCTGCTCAAGGTGCGCGTCCGCGACGGCTTCCAGGACTACGCGCTCGACTACCACCCGTTCGACGTCGTCGGCTGGGACGGCTACCTCTATCCGTGGACGTTCTCGATCCACGACTTCGAGCCGATCTCCGGCCGGATCCACATGCCGCCGCCGTCGCACCAGACCTTCGCCGGGCCGGGCTTCGTGATCTGCTCCTTCTGTCCGCGCAAGCTCGACTGGGACCCGCAGGCGGTGCCGATCCCGTACCACCACTCGAACCTGCAGTCCGAGGAGCTCATCTACTACGTCGACGGCAACTTCTCGTCGCGCAAGGGGATCGACGTCGGCTCGATCACGCTGCACCCGTCGGGGCTGCCGCACGGGCCGCAGCCGGGCCTTGCCGAGAAGGCGATCGGGCTGACCGAGACGCACGAGCTGGCGGTGATGTGCGACACGTTCCGGCCGCTGCGGCTGACGGCGTTCGCGCGCGACCTCGACGACGGCAAGTACATGTTCTCGTGGCACGAGCAGCCGTCGGCGAACGGCGCGACCCCGGACACCGACCCCGCCGGCGTCACCTCGCACTTCTAGGTGCTCCTCGTCCTCGACTGGGACGGCACCTGCACGGTGCGGGACACGCTCTGGATGGTGCTGGAGCGCTTCGGCGACCGCGCGATCTTCGAGCGGGTCGAGTCGGAGCTGCGGGCCGGGACGATGAGCTACCGCGAGATCATGGAGGCGGAGATGGCGACGGTCGGGGCGCCGCTCGCCGAGGTGAACGCGTTCCTCGCCCGCGAGGCGCGGATCCGGCCGGGGCTGCACGAGCTCGCGGAGCGGCGGCCGCCGGTCGTCCTCTCGTCCGGCTTCTACGAGCTGATCGAGCCGCTGCTCGCGCGCGAGCGCGTCGAGGCGGACCTGGTCGCGAACCGGATCGACCCGCGGGCGGACGGCTGGCGCATCCGCTGGCGCGACCCGGAGCCGTGCGCCGTCTGCGGCGACCTCTGCAAGCGCCGCTCGCTGCCCGAGCCGCCGTTCGCCTACGTCGGCGACGGCTACTCCGACCGCTGCGCCGCCGCGGCCGCCGACCGCGTCTTCGCCCGCGACTCGCTCGCCGACTGGCTCGACGAGCACGGGCTGCCGTACGAGCGCTTCGACGATCTGTACGACGTGGCGCGGGCCCTCGCCGCGTGACGCTGCTCCGCCTGCCCGAGCCGTACGACTTCGCGCTCTCGACCGAGCGGTTCCGCACCTTCGGGGTCGACCTTGTGACACTTTGGCACGAGGGAGGCGTGCACCGGGTCGTCGGCGGGCGGGAGGTGCGGATCGAGGCGACGAGCGGCGGCGTCGAAGTGGAGCCATTCGACGCCTCGACCGAGCGGGTCGTCCGGCGGCTGCTCGGCGAGCCGTTCGCGCTCGAGTCGTTCTACGCCTTCGCGGCGGCGGATCCGCTGCTCGCGCCGCTCGTCGCGCGGCTCGCGGGCTTCCGGCCGCCGCTCCAGCCGGATCCCTGGGAGGCGCTCGTCGGCTCGATCTGCGCGCAGCAGGTCTCGCTCTTCGCCGCGCTCGCGATCCGCAACCGCTTCGTCGAGCGCTACGGCGTCCGCGCCGGGCTCGCCTACGCGTTCCCGACGCGCGAGGCGACGGCGCGCCTCGCCGAGGACGACCTGCTCGCGCTCGGCTTCTCGCGCCGCAAGGCGGAGTACGTGCTCGACCTCGCGCGCTCCGACCTCGACCTCCGCGCGCTCGCGGCGCTCGACGACGACGAGGTGCGGGCCGCGATCACGGCGCGCCGGGGCCTCGGCGCCTGGACGGCGGAGTGGTTCCTCGCGCGCCACCTCGCGCGCCCGCGCGCCTGGCCGGCGGGCGACCTCGCGCTGCGCAAGGCGGTCGAGCGGCTTTACGCTGACGACGTGGACTCCGTCGGCCGGCGCCTCGACCCGTTCCAGAACCTCGCCGCGCACTATCTGCTGACCGGGAGCCGCGTGCCGTGAACATCCGGCGGGCTACGGAGGCGGACGAGGCGGTGCTGCGCGAGCTCTGGGAGGAGTTCGAGGCCGAGGTGCCCGAGCCGTTCGGCGAGCCGGAGCCGTGGAAGGACGAATGGGCCGACACGCGCCGCGACATCGCCGCCGGTACGGTGCTGATCGCGGAGGACGACGAGGGCGCGGTCGGCGTCGCGCGGGCGGAGGCGCCCAGGCGCGGCAGCGTCCACGTCCAGCTCGTCCACGTCCGGCCGCGCGGGCGGAGGCACGGCGGGGCGAAGGCGCTGCTCGCGGAGATCGCGAAGGAGGCGCGCGAGCGCGGCGCGAGCCGGCTCACGCTCGAGGTGCTGACGTCGAACGCGCCGGCGCGCGCGGTCTGGCAGCGGCTCGGCTTCCAGGAAGTCTCGCTCTTCCTCGCGGCCGGCCTCGGCGCGCTCGCCGCGCGGCTCGGCGAGGCCGGCGGCGCCGCGACCTTCGGCTCGATCCACGTCCAGACCGACGATCGCGACCGCGTCGAGCGGGAGACGGCGAAGTACCGCCCGCGGCTCGCCGGACCGGGCGCGTGGCGTGTCGACGGGCCGCGGAACGGCTGGGTCTCCGTCCACGACGAGCTGCTCGAGCGCGATCCGAAGCTGCTGCAGCGGCTCGCGAAGGAGCTCTCGAACGCGGTCGGCTCGGTCGTCGTCGGCTTCTCGGTCGAGGAGGAGGCCGCCGTCGGCTACTCGATCTACGACCGCGGCTCCTCGGTCGACGACTATCTCTCCGTGCCCGAGCTGCACGGGCCGCTGCCGCCCGGCGACGTCGTCTCGCTGGAGGCGAACCCCCGCGTCGTCCAGCGGCTGACCGGCGCCGACCCGGCGGCGGTGCGCTCGGTCGCGCGCACGGCCGCCTCGCCGGCGGAGCTGCCGCCGGCGCGCGAGCTCGTCGCCCAGATCGCGGCGCTGATGGGGATCGACGGCGCCGACCGCGGCTACGCCGGCTGAAGCGTCCCGAGCAGCTCGACCTCGGCGGCGACGGCGGGCCGCTCCGACGCGCGCGCGATCCGGTCGACCAGCGCGGGATACGGCGACAGGTCGTAGCCCTGGAGCTGACGCAGCCGCAGCAGCCACGGCAGGTACGCGACGTCCGCGAGCCCGTACGGGTGCCGCCAGGCGGCGATGCCCGCGTCGAGCCGCGCGAGGCAGCCGGCGAGCCGCCCGGCCGCGCCCCCCTCCTCGCGACGGAAGGCGTAGTAGGAGCTGCCGAGGTTGAGGTCGAAGCGGTGCACGAGCAGCCGCACCTCGGCGCGCGCGCCCGGGTCGGCCGGCAGCAGCGGCGGCTCCGGATAGCGCTCCTCCAGGTACTCGAGGATCACGCCCGACTCGGGCAGCAGCCAGCCGTCCTCCTCGAGCACCGGCACCCGGCCGGTCGCGTTCTTCTCGTAGATCCAGGCGGGCCGGTCGGCGAGGTCGACCGTGACGGTCTCGTACGGGACGCCCTTCTCGGCGAGCGCGATCCGGGCGCGGGCGCAGAACGGGCAGCGGGGCGCGTCGTAGAGGGTGAGCATGCTCGAAGCCTACGCCGGTAAGGTCGGGCTGCGTGAGACGTAGGCTTGACGGAGTCGAACCAAAGAGCGGAGATGCCGGTTCCGCCGGCTTCGGAGCGGGAAATTGACGATCCTCTTCCTGCACGCGTTCCCGTTCGACCCGCGGATGTGGGAGCGCGAGCTCGCGCTCGTCCCGGGCGCGGAGGCGCCGCTCCTCTACGCGCTCGGCGAGTCGATGGACGAGTGGGCGGAGGCGCTGCTCGACCGCTACGACGGCGAGCTCTGCCTCGTCGGCGCGTCGATGGGCGGCTACCTCGCCTACCACGTCGCGCGGCTCGCGCCGGAGCGCGTGCGCGGCGTCCTGACCGAGGGCGCGCGGGCGCAGGCCGATGCGCCGGGTGGGCGCGCGCGCCGCGAGACGCTGATCCGCACGACCGAGGAGGAGGGGCTCGAGGCGCTGTGGACGGCGCTCCGGCCGACGACGTTCGCCGAGGACGCTGCCCCGGAGCTCGTCGCGCGCGGCCGTGGCTGGACGCTCGACCGGAGCCCCGAGGAGGTCGTCCGCGCGCTGCGCGCGCTGCGCGACCGTCGCGACACGACCGACATCCTCAAGCTGCTCGACCCGCATCCGGCGATCGTGCTCGGCGACCTCGACACGATCGCGCGGCCGGGGGACTTCGCGGGCGTCGTGCTGCCGGAGGCGGTGCGCACGATCCGCTCCTCGGGCCACCTGCCGAACCTCGAGCGCCCCGACGCGTTCGACCCGATCCTCGAGGAGCTGCTCGCCGCGTGGACGAGATAGGCGCGGACGAGCTGGCGGCGCGGCTCGGCGAGGTCGTCGTCCTCGACGTCCGCACCGCGGGCGAGTACACGGGGGCCGCGGGCTATCCGTGCGACCCGCGCCAGGGCCATCTGCCGGGCGCCCGGAACCTCGACGTCGGCCGGCTGGGCGACGCGGCGAGCGTCGAGGAGGTGCGCGAGCTCGTCGGCGAGCCGGAGGGCGCGGAGGTCGTCGTCTACTGCCACTCCGGCTCGCGCTCGCAGCTCGCCGCGCAGATCCTCGCCGCCGCCGGCTACCGCGCACGCAACTTCGCCGGCTCCTGGCACGAGTGGTCGCGACGGGACGACCTGCCGGTCGAGACGTGAGCCCGTCCCGGCCTTGTGACAACTTGTCACGAGGTCAGAAGAGCGTTGGCGCCGCGGGCTCCGGCTCGACGCCGCCCCTCGGCGCGGGCAGCCGGTAGAGCCGCGAAGCGGAGCCCCCGGAGGAGTCCCACCGATCCTCGTGACAACTTGTCACAAGCGCGCTACGGCATCACCTCGACGAGACGGCTGAGGACGTGCACGCCGCCGACGAACAAGCTGACGCAGTTGACCCCCGGCAGCAGCGGCGCGACGTAGCCGCCGAGCCGGTGACCCGTAGCGGCTCGACCGCCTCGGCCATCAGCCACTGCGGCCGCGTGATGCAACGCCCGACCCGAAGTGACAGTCACTCGTTGTAAGGAACAAAAGGCCGCAAAACGGCGTCCTACGGTCGCAGACGCACCGGCTTCGAGGTCGCCTTCGAGCCGGCCGCCGTGGCGTCGACGCACGGGAACGGCGAGCCCGGAACGGTCGCCGCGCAGCCGGCCGAGCCGAGGTCGGAGCCGGGCACGGTGGCGGTCGCGACGAACGAGGTCGGCCGGGTCAGCCGGACGCGTGCGAAGACAATCGCGAGGTCGCCACCGGCGGTCGTCTTGCCCGAGGACACCTGCTTGCGGCCGGCGAGGAAGGCGACGCGCGCGCCCGCGGTCGCCGGCGAGAGCTGCGCGCTCAACGTCGCCTTCCGCCTGCCCGACCTGCGGCCGGAGAGGGTCAGCGTCGGCGCGCCGCCGACCCGCGCCTGCGCCTCGACGGTGCCGGCGGGGTTCGGCGTGCCTGTCTTCGGCGTCCACGGCGTCCACGTCGAGCGCCAGATGCCGCCGCCGGGCGCCGCGATCAGCGCCTGGCTCGAGAACTGCGCCGAGAGGAGCTTCGCGCCGAAGACCGCGCGGCCGGGCGTCCCGGCCGGCACGTCGGGCGGCGGCAGGCAGACCTGGATCGTGAACGGCGCGAAGGTGGCCGCCGCGCCCGTCGTCGGGTCGACGTACATCGGGATCGCGAGCGTCTGTCCCGCGGCGGAGACATCGAGCAGCCAGACCTGCGCGTGCGTGCCCGGCGAGCAGGTGTTGCTCGGCGGGCCCGTGAACTGCGCCGGGTCGGCGGCGACGAGGCTGCCGGCGAGCGGCAGGATCGCACCGCCGAGGTCGACTGCCTGCGCGGTCGCGGCCACGGCTCCGAGCTTCGTCCCGGCGGGCGGCGGATCGGCGAGCTGGTAGCCGGGCGACGCGTAGATCGTCACCTTCGCGGTCGGGTCGTCGGCGGCGCCGACCTGTACCTTCAGCGTCACCGCAGGCCCGTTCGAGACCCACAGGCGCGGCGTGTACGACGCGAGAGCCGGGCCGGCGAGCGCGAGCGCGCACGCGCCGGCGGCGGCGACGAGGGCGCAGCGGATCGACTTCGTCATCGCAACCTCTCTGCTCGGGGGAGCGCCGAGTCTACGCCGCTCTCAGCCGGCCGGCGGGCGCAGCACCGCGAACTGATCCGTGATCTCGAGGTCGCGCGTCCGGAAGCGGAAGACCGCCGCCGGACGCCCGCCCGCGCGGCCGGACGGCCGCCGCTCGCCGGTCGGCTCGAGGACGCCGCGTCGCAGCAGCACGCGCTGCAGGTTCGTCGCCGAGACGTCGTGCCCGAGCGCCGCGCGGTAGAGCCCGCGCAGCTCCGAGATCGTGAAGCTCGCCGGCGCGAGCGCGAAGGCGACGTTCGTGTACGAGAGCTTCGCGCGCAGCCGCGCCCGCGCCGCGTAGACGATCGCCGCGTGGTCGTAGGCGAGCCCGGGCAGCGCCGCCACCGGATGCCAGCGCGTGTCGGGCGGCACGTCCGGGTCGAGGCCGAGCGGCACGAGCCCGAGGAACGCGGTCGCGAGCTCCCACTCGGCCGGGTTCCGACCCGGGTCGCCGAGCGTCTCCAGCTGCTCGAGGTGCGCGAGCTCGCGGACGTCGACCTTCTCCGAGAGCTGCCGGCGGATCGAGCCGTCGAGCGTCTCGCGCGGCCGCAGGCGTCCGCCCGGGAGCGACCACGCGCGCGCGAACGGCTCGCGGGCCCGCTGCCAGAGGAGCGCCTGCAGCGTCCCGTCTCGCACCTGGAGCACGACGGCGAGCACGGCGTGGGCGGGGTTGATAGGCTTCGGCACGAAGTTTCCGCCTCAGAGTCTAAAACATCGGGAGGGTACACCGTGAGCAAGCGTCTCGTCGCGACCGCCGCCGTCGCGCTCCTCGCAATCGCGGCCGCGGGCTGCGGCGGCGGCTCGTCCGCGTCCTCGTCGTCGGCACCGGCGACGACGACGGCGGCCGCCTCGCAGGCGAAGCAGCTGAAGGTCGGACTCTCGCTCGATCTCGGCCAGCTGAACGACCGCGGCTTCAACCACCTCTCGTACGTCGGCCTCACCCGCGCCGAGAGGGAGCTCGGGATCGAGGGACGGATCCACGAGGCGGCCTCGAGCCAGGACTACATCCCGAACATGACCTCGTTCGCGCGCCAGGGGTTCGGCCTGATCATCGCGATCGGCTTCGACCAGGCGAACGCGATCGCCGCCGTCGCGAAGAAGTTTCCGCAGACGCACTTCGCGATCGTCGACGTCGACTGGTCGACGCTGCCCGGCAAGCCGAAGAACGTCCGCGGCCTGCTCTTCCGCGAGCAGCAGGTCGGCTACCTCGCCGGCTATCTCGCCGGCCTCGTCGTCAAGGACGGGATCGGCTACGCGAAGAAGGTGCCGGTCGTCTCGACGGTCGGCGGCGAGAAGCAGCCGCCGGTCGACCGCTACATCGCCGGCTACCAGGCGGGCGCGCGGGCCGCCTATCCCGGGATCAAGCTGCTGAACGGCTACTCGCAGGACTGGGTCGCGCAGGACAAGTGCAAGGAGCTGGCGCTGAACCAGATCGCGGCCGGCTCGCAGGTCGTCTTCCAGGTCGCGGGCGGCTGCGGCCTCGGCGCGCTCGACGCGGCGAAGGAGCAGGGCGTCTGGGGGATCGGCGTCGACGCCGACCAGTCCTACCTCGGCCCGCAGGTGCTGACGAGCGCGACGAAGGGCGTCGACGAGGCGGTCTTCCAGACGATCCGCGACACGGTCCGCGGCGAGTTCACCGGCGGCAACCGCATCTACGGGCTCGACAAGCGGGGCGTCGGGCTTGGCAAGATCAGCCCGAAGGTGCCGAAGTCGATCGTCGCGAAGGTCGACGCGATCAAGCAGGAGATCGTCGACGGCAAGATCGCCGACATTCCGACGACGGTGAAGTAGGGACACCGCTGGAAGCGGGGACTGTCCCCGGTTGAAACGGATAAAGATGGAGGTGGAACCGCGATGGCAAGCACGTCAACGACGCTGAGCGACGCGCAGCGCAGCTTTCTCGAGAACCCGTACGTCGGGATCGTGACGACGATCAGGCCCGACGGCTCGCCGCACTCGACCGTCGTCTGGGTCGACGTCGACGAGCAGGGCGTCTCGTTCAACACCGAGAGCGGCCGCGCGAAGCCGCGCTACCTCGAGCAGAACCCGCAGCTGGCGCTGCTCGTGATCGACCCGGGCGACGCGTACAAGTGGGTGTCGATCAGCGGCCGCGCTGAACTGACGACCGAGGGCGCGCACGAGCAGATCGACCGGCTCGCGAAGAAGTACATCGGCAAGGACGAGTACCCGTGGCACAACCCGGAGCAGCATCGGATCACCGTCCGCATCGCCCCGGAGACGGTCGATTCGTCAGGATTCGACGGCTAGCGCCTCGCGCTCGCGCGACTCGTGCCGCTGCGGCGGCGGCCGCATCGGCAGCAGCAGCGCCGGCGCGAGGGCGACGCCGGTGAGGACGAGCGCGACCCAGAAGGTCTGCGAGAACGCGTGCGCGAAGAGCGGCGCCGCGCTCGCCGGCGCGGCGTGCAACGCGCCGATCCCGTGACCGTGCGCGGCCGGCAGCTGCGCCTGGATCCGCCGCTGCAGCACGACCGCCATCAGCGCCGTCCCGATCGAGCCGCCGACGCGCTGGATGATGTTGAGCGTCGTCGTCGCCCGCGAGATCGCGACATGATCGCGCCGAGCACGACGACCGAGGCGCGGTGAGCACGTGCCGGTCGAGCCCCATCCGCGCGACGCTACCGGGAGCGACGCGGGTCGCGGCGGCGAGATTTTCTCGCGGCGCCGCTAGCCCGTCGCGCCGAGGAGCGCCGAGACGACCGCGATCAGCGCGCCGGCGAGCATCACCGACAGCACCGAGCCGAGGAAGCCGATCCGGAAGAAGTGGACGCGCACGTAGGCGAGCGCGACCAGCTCGATCGCGACGACGACGATCGCGGCGAGCAGCGCCGCGCGATAGTGCGGAATCAGGAAGGGGAGCGTGTGCAGGATCCCGCCGACGAACGTGCCGACTCCGGTGATCGCGCCGCGGACGACGGGGTTGCCGCGGCCGGTCAGCTCGCCGGTGTCGGAGAGGCCCTCCGAGAACGCCATGCTGATGCCGGCGCCGAACGCGGTCGCGAGCCCGGCGATGAACGCGTAGCGCGGCTCGCGGGTTGCCAGCGCGACGGCGAAGATCGGCGCGATCGTCGACAGCGAGCCGTCCATCAGGCCGGCGAGCGCCGGCTGCACGCGCTGGAGCAGGAACGCGTTTGCGTGCCCATGATCGCGGTCGCGTGCGTACTCGCTCATGGACTAGATTCTAGCACGATCCGCAATCTACCTTAGCGTAAGGTAGTCCTTGCAAAGACGATAAGGCAGGCCTTGCAGAAGGGTAGTGCTCTAATGGGACGGTGCAGTCGCTGAGCTGGCTCGTCGTCGTCTCGACCTTCCTCGCCGCGGGCGTCGAGTGGATCGAGGCGTTCACGATCGTGCTCGCGGTCGGCGTCACGAAGGGCTGGCGCAGCGCGCTCGCCGGCGCGGCGGGAGCGGCCGCGCTGCTGCTCGCCGCGGTCGCCGTGTTCGGCGCCACGCTCGGGTCGTTCCCGCTCGGGGCGGCGCGGGCCGTCGTCGGCGTCTTCCTGCTCCTCTTCGGGCTGCGCTGGCTGCACAAGGCGATGCTGCGGGCGGCAGGGCTGAAGGCGCTGCACGACGAGGAGGCGACCTTCGCCGAGACGCGCGCGCAGCTCGGGCCGGCGGACGCGCGCGGCCGGCTCGACTGGGCGGGGACGGCGACGGCGTTCAACGGCGTCCTGCTCGAGGGGCTCGAGGTCGTCTTCATCGTGATCGCGCTCGGCGGGCTGCACTCGGTCGGGGCGGCCTCGGTCGGCGCGGTCGCGGCGCTCGGCGTCGTCGCGCTCGCAGGCGTCGCGCTGCGCGCGCCGCTGACGCGCGTGCCCGAGAACGCGCTCAAGTACGTCGTCGGCCTCGCGCTGACCTCGTTCGGCACGTTCTTCGCGGGCGAGGGGGTCGGCGTCTCCTGGTGGCACGGCGACGCGTCGATTCTGCTGCTCGTCGCCGCCTACGCCGCGGTGTCGTTCCTGCTCGTCGTGCTGCTGAAGGCGCCGCCGCTCGCCGAGCCTCGTCCGGGCGGGCTGCTGCGCGTGCCGCGTGCGGTCGCGCTCGAGCTCTGGGGGCTTTTCGTCGGCGAGGGCGCGCTCGCGGCGGTGGCCGTCGCGGTCGTGCTCGCGGTCGGCCTGTTCGTCGACCGGCTCGGCCACCACGCGCTCGCCGGGCTGCTGCTCGCGCTCGGCGTCGTCTTCGCCGTCGTCGTCGCGGTCAGCGAGTCGCGGCGCGTGAGCGTGCAGCGCGGCGCCGGCGACCGCCCGACGTAGGCTACCGCCCGTGCACGTCACGGTCTGCGACGTCGGCCCCCGCGACGGGCTGCAGAACGAGCCCGGGGTGCTGGCGCCGGAGCTGCGCGCCGAGCTCTGCGACCGGCTCGCGGCGGCGGGCCTGCGCCGGATCGAGGCCGCGTCGTTCGTCCGCGCCGACCGCGTGCCGCAGATGGCGGGCGCCGAGGAGGTCGTCGCCGCGCTGCACCGCCGCGACGGCGTCGAGTACTCCGGGCTCGTCCTCAACGAGCGCGGCTACGAGCGGCTCGTCGAGACGGGCCTCGACCGGGTCAACTGCACGCTCGCCGCGACCGACTCGTTCAACCGCCGCAACGGCAACGCGTCGCTCGCGGACGCGGCCGCGCGGGTCGAGTCGATCCTGGGCGCGTCCACGCTGCCCACGACCGTCACGGTCAGCGTCGCTTTCGGCTGCCCCTTCGAGGGACACGTCGATCCCGGACGTGTCGCCGACCTCTGCGAGCGGCTCGTCGGCGCCGGCGAGGTGACCCTTGCAGACACGATCGGAGTGGCCGGTCCGACCCGCGTCAGGCGTCTCGTCGAGCGGGTTTCCGTGCTCGGACGTGATGTAGATGTAGGTGTACACCTCCACAACACCCGAAATTCGGGCTATGCGAACGCATGGGCGGCGGTCGAGGCCGGGGCGACGGTGCTGGACGCGTCGGTCGGCGGCATCGGCGGCTGTCCCTTCTCGCCGAGGGCGACCGGGAACATCGCCACCGAGGACCTGGCCTACCTGCTCCGGTCCGAAGGGGTCGAGACCGGGATCGACCTCGATGCGCTCGTCGCCGTCTCCGGCTGGCTCGAGGGCGTGCTCGGCCGGCAGCTCGAAGGGTACGTCTACCGGGCGGGTACCTTCCCGCCATGAGGAAGTTCGTGTACGCGAACGGCATCCTGAACGTCGGGCCGGAGATCTCCGACCTGCTCGACGACGAGTACGACCACGGCCATCTGCTGCGCCAGCTCGGCGAGTACGAGTTCGGCGCGCCGGGACAGGGCTACGGCGTCGTCGAGGGCGAGACGGCGCGGATCGACGTCGATGCCGACGGGCTCGAGGAGGCGCTGCGCGAGGTCGGCTTCGAGGTGCGCCGGATCAAGCTGATCCGCTGGGACGACGGCGACGAGGAGTTCGACTCGGCCGGCGAGGACGAGTAGGGACGGATCGAGACGACGCGGCCCGGCACGAGCGGTCGCAGCGCCCGTGCCGCCTCGGTCGCGTAGCCGCGGCCCCAGAACGCGCGCCGGAGCAGCCAGTCGAGCTCGATCTCGCGGCCCCAGTCGAGCTCGCGCTGGACGCAAAGCCGACGAAGCCCGCGAACGTGTCGAGGTCGTCGATCGACTCGGCCGCAGGTCGAGTCGATCGCTCCGCGCCTCGCGCACGGCCGCGACGATACTGCCAGGGTGAACCGTCTCGCCCAGGAGACGAGCCCGTACCTGCTCCAGCACGCGGGCAACCCCGTCGACTGGTACCCCTGGGGCGAGGAGGCGCTCGCCCGCGCGCGTGCCGAGGACCGGCCGATCCTGCTGTCGATCGGCTACGCCGCCTGTCACTGGTGCCACGTGATGGAGCGCGAGTCGTTCGAGGACGAGGCGACTGCGGCGCTCATGAACGAGCGCTTCGTCTGCGTCAAGGTCGATCGCGAGGAGCGGCCCGACCTCGACGCGGTCTACATGGACGCGGTCGTCGCGCTGACCGGCCGCGGCGGCTGGCCGATGACCGTCTTCCTGACCCCGGCCGGCGAGCCGTTCTTCGGCGGCACCTACTTCCCGCCCGAGCCGAGCCACGGGATGCCGGCCTTCCGCCGGGTGCTGCTTGCCGTCGCGGAGGCCTACCGCGAGCGTCCCGCCGACGTCGCACACACGGCGGCCGAGCTCGTCGCCCACGTCCGCGCGACCTCCGAGGCGCGGCCGTCGACCGAGCCGCTGACCTCGTCGCTGCTCGCGCAGGCCGTCTCCGCGCTTCGCCGGGACTTCGACCCGCGCTGGGGCGGCTTCGGCCGCGCGCCGAAGTTCCCGCCGCACTCGGTGCTCGAGCTGCTGCTCCGCCGCGGCGAGACGGAGATGACGGAGAAGACGCTCGATGCGATGGCGCTCGGCGGCATGTACGACGTCCTCGGCGGCGGCTTCCACCGCTACTCGGTCGACGAGCGCTGGCTCGTGCCCCATTTCGAGAAGATGCTGTACGACAACGCGCTACTCGTCCCCGTCTACCTGCACGGCTGGCTCGTGCTCGGCAAGGACGAGTACCGGCGCGTCGCCGAGGAGACCGTCGACTACCTGCTGCGCGAGCTGCGGCTCGACGCGGGCGGCTTCGCCTCGGCGCAGGACGCGGACACGGACGGCGTCGAGGGGCTGACCTACACGTGGACGGAGGAGGAGGCGGGCGCCGGCGTCGCGCTCGAGCCGTTCGAGCACGGCCGCTCGATCGTGCGCCCGCGACCCGACGACGAGACCCGCGCCCGGCTTTTCGCGCTGCGCGAGCGGCGGCCGAGGCCGCTCCGGGACGACAAGGCCGTCGCCGCCTGGAACGGCCTCGCGCTCGCCGCGCTCGCGGAGGCCGGCCGCCGGCTCGACCGCGCCGACGTCCTCGACGCCGCCCGCGCGCTCGGCGCGTTCCTGCTCGGCCCGCTCTCGACGCCCGAGGGTCGCCTGCACCGCACCTGGCGCGACGGCGCGGTGCGCGGCACCGGCTTCCTCGACGACTACGCCTGCGTCGCGAACGGCCTCTACGAGCTCCACGTCGCGACCGGCGAGCTGCGCTGGCTCGAGGAGTCGCTGCGCCTCGCGCGGCTCGCCGCCCGCCTCTTCGCCGACGACGAGCGCGGCGGCTTCTTCCAGACGCCGTCCGACGGCGAGCGGCTCGTCGCGCGCAAGAAGGAGCTGGACGACAACCCGACGCCGTCCGGCAACGCGATGCTCGCCTACGTGCTGCTGCGGCTCGCGCGGATCTACGGCGACGACGAGCTCGAGCGCCGCGCGGTCTCGGTCTTCCGCCTGCTCGCGCCGGCGATCCCTCGCGCGCCGTCCGCGTTCGGCTGGGCGCTCTGCGCGCTCGCGCTCCACCTCTCGCCGCGCCGCGAGCTCGCGATCGTCGGCCCGCCGGGAAGCGAGGTCGCGCGTGCGGCGCTCGCCGGCTTCGACCCGGACACGGTCGTCGCGTTCGGGCCCTCGGAGGAGGTGCCGTTGCTCGCCGGGAAGGGCCTGGTCGGGGGGAAGCCGGCCGTCTACGCGTGCGAGAGCTTCGCGTGCCGCGCGCCGGTGACCGAGCCCGCCGGCCTCGAGCGCTCGGCGTAGAACTCCTCGAACTGCCCCTCGGCGGTGCCGAGCCAGTCGCGGAAGTCGGCCTCGAAGCGGGCGATGTCGGGGCGGAGCCGCACGAGCTGGTAGTCGAGCCAGCGCTCGCGGTCGCACACGTGCTCGTCGGCCTCCCAGCGCGGGACGCAGGCGCCGCACTCGGAGCAGGCGATGTACTGCGGTTGCGGGAAGACGAACATCGAAGTGGTAACGACCCGCCCCGCCCGCGGGATACGCCGGGCCCCGCTCGAGCGCATGGGCAAGCGGTTCGCGGCTAGACGACGAAGGCCTCGCGCCGCTCCTCCCCGCGCGCGAACCGTCCGAGGTCGAAGGCGGAGAGGTCGAGCGTCGGCTCGCGGCCGACGACGAGCTCGGCCAGGTGCTCGCCGACCGCCGGCGCCTGCTGGAAGCCGTGGCCGGAGAAGCCGGTCGCGTAGAGGAGGCGCGTCGGCCCGTCCGCCTCGCCGACGATCGCGTTGTGGTCGGGCGAGACCTCGTAGTAGCCCCACCACGACGCCTGGATCGGCAGCTCGACGATCGGCGGGCAGCGCAGCGCGGCGTGCGGCGCGACGTCCTCGAGCGCGCTCTCGCGGCCGCCGAAGACGATCCCGGGCCCCTCGCGGTGGAAGTAGAACGAGGTCGTGAAGTCGATCGTGAGCGGCAGCCGCTCCGGCAGCCCGCCGTCGGCCGGCGAGAACCACATCCAGCGGGCCTCGCCGGCGACCGGGATCTCGAGCCCGGCGGTGGCGGCGAGCTTCGGCGTCCAGACGCCTGCGCAGCAGACGACGCACCCGGTTGCGATCCGGCCGCGGCTCGTCTCGACGCCGGTCACGCGGCCCGCCCCGACGACGATCCGCTCCGCCGCGCAGCCCTGCCGCACGTCGAGCCCGCGTGCGTAGGCCTGCACGAGCGCCTCGGGCGTCGCGTAGCCGTCCCGCTCGCAGAAGGTCGCGCCGGCCAGGTCGTCCACCTCGAGCTGCGGGACGAGCTCGCGCGCCTCCTCCGGCGAGAGCACGCGCGACGGCACGCCGAGCCGGTTCTGCAGCGCGACCGCCTCGCGGAACGCGGCGAGGTCGGCCGCGGTCGAGAGCAGGAACAGGTAGCCGTGCTGCCGCAGGTCGATCTCGCCCGCGAAGCGCTCGAGCTCGACGAGCGAGCGGAGCGCGATCCGCACGTTCAGCTCGTCCGCGAACTGCGTCCGGATCCCGCCCGCCGACTTCGAGGTCGAGCCGGAGGCGAGCGCGTCCCGCTCGAGCAGGACGACGTCGCGCACGCCGAGCTCGCGCAGGTGGAACGCGGTCGAGGCGCCCAGCGCGCCGCCGCCGACGACCACGACCTCGGCCGACTCCATCCGAGGATGATAGGTTCGCCGCATGGCGAGGATCCGCTACGTCGACCTCGACGCCGTCGACGACGACGTCCGCGAGTTCGTCGAGACCGCGCGGCGCACGGGGACGCCGCGACCCGAGATCCAGGCGATCCGCGCGCAGCAGCCGGACGTCCTGCGCGCCTTCGTGGCGGCCTGGAAGGTGCTGTTCAAGGGCGGGATCGTCGACTTCCACCTCAAGGAGCTGCTGCGGCTGCGGGTGGCGACGTCGCTCGACTGCAGCTACTGAGGCGAGCAGCGAGCTGTCCGGTTCGGACAGCAGGGCGAGGTCGAGCAGGTCGCGGCGGAGGACAAGCTCGCGCGGCTCGACGAGTACGAGACCTCGGAGCTCTTCACCGAGCGCGAGCGGGTCGCGCTGCGCTATGCGGACGCGATCACCTGGAACCCGCTCGAGGCCGACGACGCGATGTGGGAGGAGCTGCACCGCCACTTCAGCGATCCCGAGCTCGTCGAGATCGGCTCGTTCGTCGGCTACGTCGCCGGCGGCCAGCGCTGGATCCACACGCTGCAGATCGCGAACGGCGAGCTGGAGGCCGAGGGAGCCGTCGGCCTCTCCGCCGAGGCCGCCGCGCGGCACGGCGTATCGTAAGCCGATGTTGCCTGCGCCGTAACCAGGCACGGGGCGGCGCCGTTGATCCTCCGCAACCCCTCGAACACGGAGGTAACGATGGTTCTGCTCGCGATCCTCGCGCTCCTCGCGCTCGTCTTCTTCGGCGTCGGCTTCACGGTGCACTGGCTGTTCGTCCTGGCCGTGATCTTCGCCCTGCTCTTCCTGATCTCGCTGTTCGCGGGCGGGATCAACGGCCGCAGCCGGCGCGCCTGGTGGTAGGCGGCTAGCCCGTCAGGAGACCTCGAGGACGGAGGCGCCGGGGATCGCCCCGATCAGCGCCTCCGTCCCGACCTCGAAGACCGCGTGCGGCGTGCCGGCCGCGCACCACACGGTCTCGAAGCGGCGGAGCGAGGAGTCGACGAGCGTCTCGAGCTCGCGGTCGTGGCCGAGCGGCGGCACGCCTCCGATCGCGAAGCCGGTCGCCGCGCGCGCCTCGTCCGCGCTCGCCGCGCGCAGGCCGAGCCGGTCGGCGCCGACGCGCCGGTCGCCCGCGCAGAGCACCATCACGGGATCCTCGTCGCGAACGAACACGAGCGACTTGACGATCTGCCCGACCTCGCAGCCGACCGCGGCGGCCGCCTCGGCGGCGGTGCGCGTGGAGTCCGGCAGCACCTGGACGCTCGCGTCGAGGCCGCGCTCGCGCAGTCGCTCCTGCACTCTCGCCGCCGTCGGGTGCACCTGCGTACCCTAGACGCGATGACGCGCACGCTCGCCTGGGACGGCTGTCACAACGTCCGCGACCTCGGCGGCCTGGCGCTCGGGGACGGCGGCGAGACGGCGTACCGCGTCGTCGTCCGCTCCGACAGCGTCCGCACGCTCAGCGACGCGGGCTGGGAGGCGCTCGCCGGCTACGGCGTCCGGCGGATCCTCGACCTGCGCTGGCCCGCGGAGCTCGCCCGCGACCCGGCGCGCGAGCTCGACGTCGAGGTCGTGCACGTCTCGCTCTTCGGCGCCGACCGCGACGGCCCCTACGCCGACAAGTACGACGCCTACCTGCTCGCGAGCGCGGATCCGGTCGATTACTACCGCTGGTCGTACCTCGAGGCGCTGGACGAGTTCCGGCCCGGCTTCGCGACCGCGCTCGCGGCGCTGGCGGACGCCGACGGCACCGCCGTCGTCCACTGCACGGGCGGCAAGGACCGGACGGGGCTCGTCTGCGCGCTCGCGCTGCGCCTCGCCGGCGTGCCGGCCGAGGAGGTCGTCGCCGACTGGGCGCTCAGCGAGGCGGTCTGGGTCGAGCGCGACGCCGCGTGGGTGGCGGCCGCGCCCGACGAGCGCGAGCGGAAGCGCCGCCGCACCTTCGGGCTCGCGCCGGCGCAGGCGATGGCGGACGTCCTGGCGGAGCTCGAGCGCCGCCACGGCGGCGCCCGCGCCTACCTCGAGGGCGCGGGCGTCGAGCCGGCGACGCTCGACCGGCTCGCCGCGCGGCTGCGCGGCCCGGCCTCGTGACAAGTTGTCACGAGGAGGGCTCCGCTAGCGTGTCTCGCCGCATGCCCGGGAAGACGCCAGCGCTGCTCGCCGCCGCCGTCGCAGCCCTGGCGTTGGCGGCGACCGCCGCAGGCGGCACGACCCCCGGCGTCAGCGCGAACGAGATCCTGATCGGCGGCACCGTCCCGCTCTCCGGCGAGGCGGCCGCGGCCGCGAACATCGCCAGGGGCGCCGCCGCCTACTTCGCCTACACGAACGCCCACGGCGGCGTCTACGGCCGCACGATCGACTACGAGTACCTCGACGACGGCTACGACCCGAACCAGACCGTCCAGGACGTCCGCAAGCTCGTCCAGTCGGACGGCGTCTTCGCGGTCTTCGGCTCGGTCGGCACCTCGGAGAACCTCGCCGTCCGCGACTTCCTGAACCAGTCGCAGGTGCCGCAGCTCTTCGCCAACTCCGGCGCGACCGCCTTCGGCGCCGACCACGCGAAGTACCCGTGGACGATCGGCTACCTCCCGACCTACCGCGCCGAGGGCGAGATCTACGCGCGCTACATCGCGACGAACCTGCCGCGAGCCAGGGTCGGCGTCCTCTACCAGGACGACAGCTACGGCAACGACCTGCTGAACGGCTTCGAGCGCGGCCTCGGCGCGAAGCGGTCGCTGATCGTCTCGACGCAGGGCTACGACCCGACCGCGACCGACGTCCAGGCGCAGATCGCCGCGCTGAAGGGCTCCGGCGCGAACGTGCTCTGCATCTTCGCGTTCGGCAAGTTCTCGATCCAGGCGTTCAACTACGCCGGCCAGCTCGGCTGGACGCCGCAGATCTTCGTCAACGACGTCTCCGCCGCGGCGCCGCTGATGCGGCTCGCGCCGGCGAGGACGGCGGCGGGCGCGATCTCGATCGTCTACCTGAAGGATCCCGCCTCGCCCGCGTGGCGGAAGGACCCGGGGATCGCGCTCTACCGGCAGATCCTCGCACGCTACGGGAAGGGGATCCCGCCGGGCGACGGCTACGCGATCGCCGGCATGGCCTCGGCGTTCACGCTCGTCGACGCGCTGCAGCACGCCGGCAGGAACCTGACGCGCGCCGGCGTGATGAAGGCGGCGGCGAGCCTGAACGAGGCGAACAACCCGTTCCTGCTGCCGGGGATCGTCGTCCGTACGACCCCGAAGTACCGCTTCCCCGTCTCGCAGGTGCAGCTGCAGCGCTGGACGAAGGGCCACTGGCAGCTCTTCGGCGGCCTGCTTCCTGCGCGGCCGTGATCGAGCGGGCGCTCTCGTTCGGCCGGGCCGTCGACGCGTACGCGCTCGCGCGGCCGACCTACCCGGAGGCTGCGGTGCGCTTCGTGCTGCCGCGGGTGCCGTGCGCGGTCGCCGACGTCGGCGCGGGCACCGGCAAGCTGACGGAGGGACTCGTGCGTCTCGGCTGCGAGGTCGTCGCGGTCGAGCCGGACGAGGTCATGCGCGCGCGGATCGAGGGCGCCGCGGCGCTCGCGGGGACGGCGGAGGAGTTGCCGCTCGCCGACGGTTCGGTCGACGCCGTCGTCTCCGGCAGCGCCTTCCACTGGTTCGACGCGACACGCTTCGTCGAGGAGGCAGTGCGGGTGCTCCGGCCAGGCGGCACCGTCGGCGTCCTCTGGAACGACGACGACGAGCGCGTCGGGTGGGTGCGCGAGCTGGCCGAGCTGGTCGAGCCCGGCGTCCTCGTCTCGAAGGAGGAGGAGCTCCGGCCGCCGTTCGCCGACGAGCGCTTCGGCGCGGGCGAGCTGCTCGAGGTGCCGCACGCGCAGCGGCTCGACGCCGCGCTGCTCGCCGCGCGGGTCGCCTCGACGAGCCACGCGATCCAGCTGCCGGACGAGGAGCGCGCCGAGCTCCTCGCCGCGGTCGAGCGCTTCGCCCGCGACCGCTTCGGCGACGGCGAGTTCGAGCTCCCGCACGTGGCGCGCGCCTGGCGGCTCAGCCTGCGCTGAGCTGCGCGAACGCCTGCCGGAACGCGTCCTGCGGCTGCGCGCCGAGCACGAGCAGCCGCCGGTCGAGCAGGAACGCGGGGATGCCGTTGATCCCGATCGACTGCGCCTGCCGCGTCGAGTCGAGAACGCGGTCGAGGTAGGAGTCGGCGTCCTCGATCGTCCGCTCGACCTCGTCGGCGTCGAGCCCGACCTCGCCGGCGAGCCCGCGCAGCACGTCCGGGTCGGCGAGGTTCGCCTCCTCCGTCCAGTACGCGTCCATCAGCCGGTCGTGGAACGGCTCGTGCAGGTCGCGGTCGCGCGCGAGCTCGCCGAGCCGCAGTGCGGTGCGCGTGTTCGGGACGAGCTCGGGCGGCGGCGCGTAGTCGAGCCCGGCGGCGGCGAAGCGGTCGCGCATCGGGTCGCGGTCGCCGAAGCCGTAGCGCCGCCGCAGCTCCTCGCGCGGGATCCCCTCGGGCGGGTACTCCGGATGGAGGTCGAACGGCAGCCAGAGGATCTCGGCGTCGAACTCGCGCCGCAGCCACCCGGCCGTCTGCTGGCCGAGGCGGCAGAACGGTCAGATGTAGTCCGACCAGATGACGACGGAGTGCTCGGCCATCCCCCGACGCTAGCTGTGGCCGTGCAGCTCGTGCAGCACCGCGTGACCGCGGCCGCGGGCGAGCAGCAGCCGGTTGACCGGCACCGTCAGCACGAAGGCGATCGCGAGGCTGGCGCCGAGGCTCCACCAGAAGAGGCCGTCGGCGAGCCCGGCCGCGATCGCGCCGGGGACGAGCAGGATGAACGCGTTGTCGACGAGCTCCATCGTCCCGATCGAGACCGTGTCCGAGGCGAAGGCGAGCGAGAGCGCGCGGCGGCGCGGGACGCCGGCGCGCAGCACCGGGCCGAGCGTCAGCGAGTAGCCGAAGGCGAACGCCAGGACGACGGCCAGCGCGATCGAGGCGGCGTTGCCGAGACCGAGCGCGGTCGCGAGCACCATGCCGAGGACCTCGCCGATCGCGCAGCCGGTGAGGCAGTGCAGGGTCGCCTGGACGGCGCTGCGGTTGAGCGATGTCGCGTGTCCGTGCACCCGCTCAGTATACCCATATGGGGTATCTAGTCGATCTCGAGCGCGAGCAGGTCGTCGACGGTCTCGCGCCGGCGGATCGGCCGCGCCTCGCCGTCCGCCACGAGCACCGCCGCCGGCCGCGGCACGGCGTTGTAGTTCGACGCCATCGCGAGCGTGTAGCCGCCGGTCGCCGGCACCGCGAGCAGGTCGTCGCGGCGCGGCTCGGGCAGCTCGACGCGGTCGATCAGGACGTCGCCGGACTCGCAGTGCCGCCCGGCGATCGCGTAGGCGCCGGCGGCCGGCTCGTCGGCGCGGTTCGCGAGCAGCGCGCAGTAGCGGGCGCCGTAGAGCGCCGGCCGCGGGTTGTCGGACATGCCGCCGTCGACCGCGACGTAGGTCGTCGACTCGCTCGCGCGCTTGACCGAGCCGACGCGGTAGAGCGTGACGCCGGCGCGACCGACCAGCGAGCGGCCCGGCTCGAGCACGAGCCGCGGCCGGTCGAGGCCCTGCAGCTCCCAGGCGCGGGCGACCTCGTCGACGATCGTCGAGACGAAGTCGGCGACGCCCGGCGGCTGCTCCTCCGGGACGTGGGCGACGCCGAGGCCGCCGCCGAGGTCGACGACGCGCGGCTGCCAGCCGAGCTCGGCGCGGCAGCGGGCGGCGAAGAGCGCGAGCCACTCGACGGTCATCGCCGCCGCGCGCAGGTGCAGCAGCTGCGAGCCGATGTGGACGTGCAGCCCCTCGACGTCGACGCCGGCGGCCTGCAGCGCGCGGATCGCTGCGAGCACGTCGTCGGGCGGCAGGCCGAACTTCGAGCCGTGGTGCGCGGTGCGGATCGCCTCGTGCGTGTCCGCCTCGATCCCGGGCGTCACGCGCACGAGCGCGCGCCGGACGCCCGCGGCGGCCGCCCGCTCGATCTCGTCCAGCGCGTCGACGACGACGAGCGCGCCGAGCCCGGCCGCCTCGCGCAGCTCCTCGTCCAGCTTGTTGTTGCCGTGGAGGACGATCCGCTCGCCCGGGATCCCCGCGCGCCGCGCCAGCTCGAGCTCGCCGAGCGAGGTCGCGTCGGCGCCGAAGCCCTCCGCGGCGAAGAGGCGCAGCAGCGCGAGGTTCGGGAAGGCCTTCGAGCCGTAGACGCAGAGCGCGCCCGGCGCCGCCGTGCGGTAGGCGCGCGCCTGCGAGCGGAGCGTCTGCTCGCAGTAGACGACGAGCGGCGTGCCGTGCTCCTCCGCGACCGCGGTCAGCGCGACGCCGCCGACGGCGAGCGCGCCGTCCTCGACCGCGGCCGTCTCCGGGAAGAGCGAGAGCATCGACCCATTCTGCACGGCTCGGGCGGGCGGCTCTGGCTCCGACCGAGGTCACCATCCCCAACCCCCACCCTCCCGAGGGGAAAGTCCAGGATAGTTCGCGGGCGGCGGCCGAGGTGTGACGACTCCGTGACGATTTTCGCGACGGCGGACGCTCGAGGACGTGCTCGCCGCGCCGCGGCGGCCCGAGTAGCGGCTCTACCCTGGGGCCGATGCTCCGCCTGATCGCCGCGCTGCCGCTGCGGGCGCCGCGCCGCGTGCTCGCGGCCGCCGCCGCCTTCGCCGTCGTCGCGGCCGCCTTCGGCCTGCAGGCGCCGCGGCTGCTCGGCCGCGGCTCGAACGACTTCGTCGCCCACGGCAGCGAGAGCCTGCGCGCCGAGCGGGCGGTCGAGGCGGCCTCCGGGCTCTCGGCAGCGCCGCAGGTGCTCGTCCTCGTCCGCCGCCCGACCGCGCAGCGGCTCGCCCGCGCCGCCGCCGCGATCCGCTCCGAGCCCGCCTTCCCGGTGGTCGCGCCGCCGCTCCGCTCCCGCGACGGCGGTGAGGCGCTGCTCGCCGGCTACGCGCGCGCCGGCGTCTCGCAGACCGTCTGGCGCGACGCGGCGGAGCGCCTGCAGCGGCGGCTCGCGCCGATCGGCGGCGTCGCGCTCGGCGGCACCGCGCTCGCGACCGTCCAGGTCAACCACCAGATCCAGCACGACCTGACCCACGCCGAGGAGCTCGCCTTCCCGATCCTCTTCGTGCTCGCGCTCTGGGTCTTCCGCAGCCTCGTCGCCGCGCTGCTGCCGCTCGCCTGCGGCGCGCTGACGATCCTCGGCTCGCTGCTCGTCCTGCGCCTGCTCGACCTGGCGACGCCGGTCTCGAGCTACGCGCTCAACATCGTCACCGGCGCCGGCCTCGGGCTCGGGATCGACTACAGCCTGCTGCTCGTGTCGCGCTACCGGGAGGAGCTCGAGCGGGTCGGGCCGGGGCCGGAGGCGGTGCGGAGGACGCTCGCGACCGCCGGCCGCACCGTCGCGTTCAGCTCGGTGACGGTGGCGGCGGCGATCGCGACGCTGGCCGTCTTCCCGCTCGGGTTCCTGCGCTCGATGGGGATCGCCGGCGGGATCGTCGCGCCGCTCGCCGGGCTGATCGCGCTGAGCGTGCTGCCGGCGCTCTTCGTCCTGCTCGGCGGGCGCGTGGACGCGCTCTCGCTGCGCCGGCGGCGGCCGGCCGACGCGCGCGGCGGCTGGTACCGGCTCGCGCACGCCCTGATGCGGCGGCCGGCGCCGGTCGCGGTCGCGGCGGCGGTCGTGC
>DASSSQ010000008.1:0-3278 GCA_035708405.1 Gaiellaceae bacterium | reverse complement strand
GCGAGTCGGCGTCGAGGTCGTCCTGGAAGGACGCCTCTTCGGTGATCTGATCCTCTTCGACTCCGAGCTGCTCGGTCAGGACTTCCTTGACCCGCTCGTAGACCTCTTCGCGCGACGCTGCCATGTCACCTCAATTGTCGGTTTTGGTCAGGGGTTGGCCGGAAAATCCGCGCGATCATACACCGACGCGTTCCGGGAGCCGCTCCGCGAGCCGATCCACGACCCGGTGCTCCGCCCCACGCGCCGCGAGAGCGATCGCGTTCGCGATCGCGCGCCGCCCGGAGTTGCCGTGGGCGATCACGGCGAGGCCGCGCAGGCCGAGCAGGTAGGCGCCGCCGTAGGTGTCGGGGTCGAGCTTCGTGCGCAGGCGTCGCGCGGCCGGCCGGATCAGTGCGCCGCCGAGCTTGCCCGCGGCGGTGGCGGTGATCTCCTGGCGGAGCGCATCGAGCAGCTCCCGGATCGTCCCCTCGAGCAGCTTCAGCGCGACGTTGCCGGTGAAGCCGTCGGTGACGACGACGTCGGCGGCGCCGCGCAGCAGGTCTCGGCTTTCGGCGTTGCCGTGGAAGTTCAGGCGGGTGTCCTCGCGCAGGAGCCGGTGCGCCTCGAGCGTCAGCTGGTTCCCCTTCTCCTCCTCCTCGCCGATCGAGAGCAGGCGCACCTCGGGCTTCCGCACGCCGAGCAGCTCCTCGCTGAAGACGGCGCCCATGTGCGCGAACTGGAGCAGGTGCTCGGGACGTGCGTCGGCGTTGGCGCCGGCGTCGAGGAGGACGCTCGGCCCCTGGCGAGCCGGGATCGGGACCGCGATCGCCGGACGCATCACGCCGGGGAGGCGACGCAGGTGGAGAAAGCCGGCGGCCAGCATCGCGCCGGTGTTGCCGGCGGATAGAACAGCGTCGGCGTCGCCGCTCGCAACGGCACGCACGGCGGCGACGAGGCTCGAGTCGGGCTTCGCGCGGACGGCCTCGGCCGGCTTGTCCGCCATCTCGATCACGTCCGTCGTCTCCACGAGCTCCAGCCCCCGCGCGTCGAGGCCGGCGGGGCCGAAGAGGGTGATGTCGATCCCGTTCGCGGCGGCGTCGAGCGCGCCGAGGATCACCTCGCCCGGTGCGTTGTCTCCTCCGAGCGCGTCGACCGCGACGCGGGTCACTCGTTACGGGGCCTGGAGGCGCAGCGGCTCGACCTCGCGGCCCCTGTAGGTGCCGCAGGTCGGGCAGACGCGGTGCGCGCGCTTCGGCGACCCACACTGGGGGCACGTGTTGACGCGCGGCGCCTCGATCGAGTGCGTGGCGCGGCGCTTGTCGCGACGGGCCTTGGAGGTTTTCCTCTTGGGGACAGCCATGAGCGGCGGCCAGTCTAGCCGAAAGGGCCTGTGGGCAGGTTCTTGCGGTTCCGTAACCCTTCCCAGGGAAGGGTCACGAGGGTGTGACGATTCGCCACGACGCGCCACGAGGGGCAACGGCCCTGCGGGTCGTGGCCCCTCGCCAAGCGACGTGCCGAAAGAGTGGCGAACCGTCCACAGGTGGCCCTGCTACAGTCCGCGCGCCCCGGTGGACGGGGCGCCCCATGACGGATCTCTAGACCGAACAGCGCGCTTCTCGCCTTTCGATCGAAGGAGGTCCGCCCGATGCCGGGCTCGCTCGTCGCACGTGACATCTCGAAGTCCTACGCCGCCGTGCAGGTGCTCGACCGCGTCTCGCTGGTCGTCTCGCCGGGCGACCGCGTCGGGATCGTCGGCCCGAACGGGATCGGCAAGTCGACCCTGCTCCGCGTGCTCGCCGGACTGGAGCCGCCCGACCGCGGCGAGGTGACCGCGTCCGGCGCGGTCGGCTACCTGCCGCAGGAGCCGGAGGCGCTGGACGGCGAGACGGTGCGCGACTACCTCGCGCGGCGCACCGGCGTCGGCGCCGCCGAGCAGGCGATGGACGGGCTCGCCGCGCGGCTCGGCGACGAGCCCGCGCTCGCCCACGCCTACCACGAGGCGCTCGAGCGGTTCCTCCTCCTCGGCGGCGGCGACTTCGAGGCGCGCACCGGCGCCGTGCTCGACGACGTCGGCCTCGGCCGCCGCGCCGACCGGCTGATGACGACGCTCTCCGGCGGCGAGGCGGCGCGCGCGTCGCTGGCCGCCATCCTCCTCTCGCGCTTCGACGTCTTCCTGCTCGACGAGCCGACGAACAACCTCGACTTCGCCGGGCTCGACCGCCTCGAGCGGTTCCTGCACGAGCTCGGCGCCGGAGTCGTGCTCGTCTCGCACGACCGTGCGTTCCTCGACCGCACGGTCACGCGCGTCGTCGAGATCGAGGCGGAGACGCGCAAGGTGCACGAGTACGCCGGCACCTGGTCGGACTACGAGGCGGCGCGCGAGCGCGCGCGAGCACAGCACGAGGCCGCGTACGCCGAGTACGTCGGCGAGCGCGAGCGGCTGGCGACGCTGCTGCGGGACCGGCGCAGCCAGGCGCACCAGCTCGGCGGTGCGCGCAAGCTCGCGCGGCAGACCGGCGGGTCGGACCGACGCGCGACGAACGCGCTCCGCGGCAAGGTCGCGCAGGCGAAGCACCACCTCGAGCAGCTCGAGGAGGTCGACAAGCCCTGGTCGCCGTGGCGGCTCCAGCTGCGGTTCGCGGCGCCGCCGCCGACGGGAGCGATCGTGACGCTCGCCGCCGCCGTCGCACAGGTCGGCTCCTTCCGCGTCGGCCCGGTCGACCTCGAGCTCCGCTTCGGCGACCGGGTCGCCGTCGTCGGCCGGAACGGCTCCGGCAAGACGACGCTGATCCGCGCGCTCGTCGGCGAGCTGCCGCTCGCGCAGGGCGAACGCCGCACCGGCACCGGTGCGGTGTTCGGCGAGCTGAACCAGGCGCGCGACCTCTTCACCGGGCCGCTCCTCGACGACTTCTGCCGTCTCTCCGGCCTGCCGGCGACCGGGGCCCGGACGCTGCTCGCGAAGTTCGCGCTCGGCTCCGACGACGTCGACCGGCGCGCGGCCTCGCTCTCGCCCGGCGAGCGCACCCGCGCCGCGCTCGCGCTGCTCGCCGCCCGCGGCGTCAACTGCCTCGTCCTCGACGAGCCGACGAACCACCTCGACCTCGAGGCGATCGAGGAGCTCGAGACGGCGCTCGCCGACTACGAGGGCTGCCTCGTCGTCGTCTCCCACGACCGCCGCTTCCTCGAGCGGCTCGCCGTGACGCGGACGCTCGAGCTCTAGGGATCCTCGCGCAGGGCCTCGAGCGCCGCCCAGCGCGGGTCGCCGTGCTCTGCCTCGTGCGTGTGCGGCTCGTCGTTCA
>DASSSQ010000007.1:0-15999 GCA_035708405.1 Gaiellaceae bacterium | reverse complement strand
GTGTCGCCGCCGAGGTGAAGGGCTTCGACCCGGCCGGGCTCGCGCCGCCGAAGGAGCTGCGACGGATCGAGCGCAACGTGCTCTTCGCGCTCTCGGCGGCGAGGGAGGCGATCGCCGACGCCGGGCTCGAGCCCGACCCGGACCGCACCGGCATCGTCTTCGGCTCGGCGATCGGCGGCCTGATCGGGATCGCGGAGCAGACGCAGGTGCTGCTCGAGCGCGGCGCCGACAGGATCTCCCCCTTCTTCATCCCGAGCGTGCTCGTCGACTCGGCATCGGGGCAGCTCGCGATCTCGCTCGGGATCCGCGGCCCGAACTTCGCCGTCGTCTCCGCCTGCGCGACCGGGTCGCACGCGGTCGGCGAGGGCGCCGAGCTGATCAAGCGGGGCGACGTCGACGTCGTGCTCGCCGGCGGCACCGAGGCGTGCATGCACCCGCTGATCCTCGGCGGCTTCTGCGCGATGCGCGGCCTGGCGGCCGAGGACGAGCACCCGCCGCGCGCCTCGCGCCCGTTCGACGCGACCCGCGCCGGCTTCGTGATGGGCGAGGGCGCCGGCGTGCTGCTGCTCGAGGACCTGGACGCGGCGCAGGCTCGCGGCGCCGAGATCTACGCCGAGGTGCTCGGCTACGGCGCCTCGAACGACGCGCACCACATGGCCCAGCCGGAGCCGGAGGCGGTCGGCGTCGCCAGGATGATGAGCCGTGCGCTCGACCGCGCCGGCGTCGACCCGGATCGCGTCGGCTACGTCAACGCGCACGGCACCTCGACGCCGCTCGGCGACGCCGCCGAGACGCGCGCGATCAAGCAGGTCTTCGGTGACCACGCCCACGCGCTCGCGGTCTCGTCGACGAAGTCGATGACCGGGCACTGCTTCGGCGCCGCCGGCGCGATCGAGTCGATCATGTGCGCGCTCGCGCTGAAGCACCAGGTGCTGCCGCCGACGATCAACTACGTGCACCCGGATCCGGAGTGCGACCTCGACTACGTGCCGAACGAGGCGCGACCGGTCGAGGGGCTCGAGGTGGCGCTCTCGAACGCGATGGGGCTCGGCGGCCACAACGGCTGCGTCCTGCTCGGCCGCATCGACTGACGATCTTTATCCGTTACAACCCGGAACGACCAAGGGGGTTGTGACGGAAATGAGAACGAGAGCAGCAGTGTTGGCGCCGGTCGCGGGCGCGCTCGCCTTCGCGGTCGCCGGCTGCGGCGGCGGCGGCAACGGCAGCGCGGCGGGCACCGTCGGCGGCGGCTCGGCGTCCGGCAGCGCCACGACCACCACGGGGCAGGGCGGCGTCCTCGGTGCGCGCGGCAACCTGGGCCAGGCCCGGGCGCACGTCGAGATCGGCCGCGTGCAGGCGATCCTGAACGGCTCGCTGAACCGGCTGATGCACACGCGCTCGAAGAAGCAGCTGACGCACCTCGCGACGCGGACGAGCGCGCAGCTCCGCGCCGAGGCGCAGCGGATCCAGGGCCTGAACGTGCCTCCGCGCGCGCAGCAGGCTCAGCGGAACCTCGTCGGCTCGCTGCAGTCGGTCGCGACCGACATCGACACGATCAAGGGCGACGTGCAGCACGACAACTGGAGCGCGGCACTCGGCGCGGCCACGCACCTCAGCTCGGTGACCGCGCTACGCGCCTCGCTGCAGAGCTTCAGGCAGGCGCTGCGGAACACGCACGGCGCGGCGAGCGGCTCCGCGACCGTGTCGACGCCGATGACGACGGCGTCGACCACGACGACCGCGGGCTAGCCTCCGGGGTCGACCGCCGCCGGCGTCAGCTCGTCCAGCGAGGCGAGCACGGCGTCGGCGGCGACGAGCGCGTCCTCGCCGGGTGGGAAGAGCGGGTTCGGGATCGCCAGCGTGCGCATCCCGGCCGCCTTCGCCGCGAGGATGCCGTTGTGCGAGTCCTCGACCGCAGCGCAGCGGCGCGGGTCGACGCCGAGCCGCCGCGCGGCCTCGAGGTAGACGTCGGGCGCCGGCTTGCCGCGTGCGACCTCCTCCGAGGAGACGGTCAGCTCGAAGAGCCCCCCGAGCGGCGTCGCGGCGAGCACGGTGTCGATCACCTCGCGGTTGGAGGAGGACGCGATCGCGAGCCGCCAGACGGCGGCGACCCGCTCGACCGCCGCGACAGCGCCGTCGTAGAGCGGCGGCGCCTCCGCGTAGCGCGCCAGCAGCCGCTCGACGACGACCCGGTTGATCTCCTCCGGAGCCTCCGCGAGCCCGATCACGTCGTGCATGTACGCGCTCCACTCGGGCGACGACATTCCCATCATGTCCCGCTGCGCGCCCGGGTGCCAGCGCCCGCCGCGCTCGCGCGCGAGCCGCTCGCGCACCTCGTCCCAGACGTGCTCGGAGTCGAGCAGCACGCCGTCCATGTCGAAGACCACGGCCCCGATCACAGCGACACGTACCTCTGCCCGACGTAGGCCAGGGCGGGGCCGGGCCCGCCGTGCTCGGCGCGCAGCACCTCGCCGACGAAGAGCGTGTGGTCGCCGAGCGGCACGTCCTGGACGCGGCGGCAGGTCAGCCAGCCGATCGCGCCCTCGAGCAGCGGCGGGCCGGGCGGGCTCTCGCGCACGCGGATCCCGCTCCACATCGCGATCGGCGGCGTCCCGCGCGCGAAGTGCTGCGCGACGCCCTCCTGGTCGGCGGCGAGCGCCGAGACGGCGAAGAGCTCGACCTCCTTGATCAGCTCGTGCAGCTGCGCCTCGTGCGAGAGCGAGACGCCGACGAGCGGCGGCTCGAGCGAGAGGGAGACGAGCGAGCCGACGGTCAGCCCCTGGCGGCGGCCGTCGAGCTCGATCGTCACGACCGCGACCGGCGACGGCACCCGCCGCATCAGCTCGCGCAGCTGTCCGCCCGTCGCCACGGGCCCGAATCTAGCGGCGCCGCGCTAGACGGGCTTGCACTTCGAGTCGTTCAGGGCCCGGATCTGGTCGGCGAACTCGAGATGCCGCGCCGCGTCGAACGAGCCGGCGGGAGCGCCCTCCCACATCACGAGCGGCGTCACGCCCGGGCCGATGATCGTCGCGCGGTACTTCGTCCCGTTGCCGACCGGATGCGCGCCGTGCGCGAAGAAGCCGTAGCAGAACGCGCCGCTGCCGGTGTGCGTCAGGAAGCTGTTCTCGCGATGCCAGCCCTTCCCGTACGCCGAGTCGAACGTGTCGAGGTAGAGGTTCCGGCCGAAGGTGTCGAGCGGGTTGCCGCCCTTCGTCGCCAGGAAGCCGTACACCGGCTGGTCGTCGTAGGTAAACGTGCCGAACAGGTGGTCGAACTTCTTGTAGGCCCAGTCGGTCGTGATCGTCAGCACCGGCAGCGCGCCCGTCCAGTGCGAGAGGTAGAGCTCGGCCGGCGCCTCGTCGCCGCCGTAGTTGGGCCACAGCCGCTGCCACGTCTGCAGCGCCCAGTAGGAGCCGTCCGGCGCCGTGCAGGCCGTCAGCTTCCAGGCGAGCGGCGGGCCGCTGTAGGCATGGCAGACGTTCTTGAAGCTCGTCCAGATCTTCTTGTGGTAGGTGCCCCAGCCGCCCGAGTAGTCGACCTTGAAGGCGACCTGCTTGCGCGACTTCGTCGGCGGGATCGCGTTCTCGGCTCCCCAGGCGAGCACGCGCCGGAGCTTGCCGGCCTTCTTGTAGGTGATCAGGGCCTGGCCCTGGGCGTTCACCTCCAGCGAGACCGCGGTCACGTCGCGGTCGATCAGCTGGGCGGCGCCGGCGGTCGCGGGGACGGCGAGCGCGGCGAGGACGACGAGAAACGGGAGAAGTCTGCGCATCCCGCCATGAAACCTGCCGAAAGCTCCTTCCGCGTACCCCTTTCGGGGGAGATTTTCAAACGAGGTGCGGCGCGACCTCGCGGCCGAGCAGCTCGACCGCCTCGACGTCGGCGTGGTCGAGGTGCTGGAGCATCACGCGGTCGACGCCCGCCTCCTCGTACTCGTGCAGCCGCTCGACGACCTCGTCGACGGTGCCGACGATCGCGTGCGGGCCGTCCGGGAACAGGTCGCCGAGCCGGCGGCGGCGCGCCTCGACCTCGCCTCGGTCGGCGCCGACGAGCGCGGGCGTCATCAGCGAGAAGCGGAGCGCCGCGCGGCCGGCGCGCTCGGCGGCCTCGTCGACCGCGGCGCGCCGCTGCCGGCACTCCTCCGGCGTCGCGAAGATCGTGTTGTACTCGTCTGCGAAGCGGACGGCGGGCTCGACGGTGCCGCGCTTCGCCGAGCCGCCGACGATCAGGTTCGGCGTGCCGAGCGGCTTCGGCAGCGCGCGGCAGCCGCGCAGCTCGTAGTGCGCGCCGGCGAAGTCGAACTCGTCCTCCGTCCACGAGCGGCGGACGATCTCGAGCTGCTCGGCGAAGATCGCGAGCCGCTCGGCCCGCGGCGGGAACGGGAAGCCGTGGCGGACGTGCTCGTCCTCGTGCCAGCCCGCGCCCATGCCGAGCTCGATGCGACCGCCGCCGGCGGCGTGGTCGGCGGTGACGACCATGCGCGCGAGCAGCGACGGATGGCGGAAGGTCGCGGGCGAGACGAGCGAGCCGAGCCGGATCCGCTTCGTCGTCGCCGCGAGCGCCGCGAGCGTCGCCCACGCGTCGAGCGAGCCACCCTCGCCGCCGTGGAAGCCCGTGTAGTGGTCGGAGCGGAAGAGCCCCTCGAGCCCGGAGTCCTCGCAGGCGCGCGCGAGCGCGACCCACTGCGGCCAGGTGACGCCCTCCTGCCCCTCGATCATCAGGCAGATGCGCATCGCGTGACCCTAGCGGCGGTCAGCCTGACGAGGTCGCGGGGATCGAGCTCGACCTCGAGCCCGCGGCGGCCGGCGCTGACGTGGACGGTCTCGTGGGCGAGCGCGGACTCGTCGACGATCGTCTCGAGCCGGCGGCGCTGGCCGAGCGGGCTGATCCCGCCGACGACGTAGCCGGTCGCGCGCTCGGCCTCCTGCGGCGTCGCCATCGCCGCCCGCTTGCCGAGCGCGCGCAGGTCGAGCTGCCGCTCGACGGGGATCACGCAGCAGACGAGGCGACCGTCGACCGAGGCGACGAGCGTCTTGAACACGCGCTCCGGATCGAGATCGAGCTTCTCGACCGCCTCGAGCCCGTAGGACGCAGCGCGCGGGTCGTGCGCGTACTCGTGCAGCCGGTAGCGCACCTGCTGCGCGTCGAGCAGGCGGATCGCGGGCGTCAATCGTCCTCGAGCGAGTCGGCGAGCACGCCGGCGGCGAAGGCGCGCCAGGCGAGCGACGGCTCGGCGCGCAGCGCCGTCAGCGCCTCGCGGACCCGCGGCAGGTCGGCGGCCTGCCGCTCGAGGGCGATCAGGCCGACCTCGAGCTCGACGCGGCGGTCCGGCTCGTCGAGCTCGTCGGCGAGCGCGGTGACGGCGCGGCCGTTCAGGTCGAGCCCGCGGCGCGGGTCGCCGCCGGCGGCGAGCAGCAGCAGCGCGCGCCGGGTCGCGCCGTGGACGCCGTCGCCGAGGTCGATCTCGATTCCCGCCGCGTAGGCGAGCACGGGCAGCGCGTCGACCGTCTCCCCCGCCTCCAGCGCCTCCAGCCACTCGCGCATCCGGACGAGGCTACCGCGGTACGATCCGCGCATGCTCGACGTGCTGAAGGAGGCCGAGCGCTGGCGCGCGGAGGGCGAGCAGGTGGCGATCGCGACCGTCGTCGCGACCCGACGCTCCGCGCCGCGGCCGGTCGGCGCCAAGCTCGCCGTCGCCGAGGGCGGCCGCGTCTACGGCTCGGTCTCCGGCGGCTGCGTCGAGGCCGACGTCGCCGAGCAGGCGCACGAGGTGCTCGCGGGCGCGGCGCCGCGGCTCGTCTCCTACGGCATCTCCGACGAGCAGGCGTTCTCGGTCGGCCTCCCCTGCGGCGGCGAGATCGACGTCTTCGTCGAGCGGTTCGAGTGAGCGTCTGGCAGCGGCTGACCGAGGCGCTCGAGCGCGGGGAGCGCGGCGTCCTCCTGACGTGCGTCGCCGGCGAGCCGCTCGGCGCGAAGCTGCTCGTGCTCGAGTCGGGCGAGCAGGTCGGCGACGAGACGCTCGCGCCGTACGCCGATGCGCTCGCGACCGGCGCGATCGAGGACGGGGAGCGCGCCGTGCTCGCCGAGGTGATCGGGCCGCCGCTCCGGCTCGTGATCTACGGCGCGACCGACATGGCGGAGGCGCTCTGCCGGATCGCCGCCGCGCTCGGCTGGCGGACGACCGTCGTCGACCCGCGGCCCGGGCTCGCGACGCGCGAGCGGATCCCGACCGCGGACGAGCTCGTGCTGCGCTGGCCGGACGAGGTCGCGGAGCTCGTGACGCCGCGCACCGCCGTCGTCTCGCTCGTCCACGAGCCGCGGCTCGACGTGCCCGCGGTCGCCGTCGGGCTCGAGCGCCGCGCGTTCTTCGTCGGCGCGCTCGGCTCGCGGCGGACGGCGGAGAGACGGCTCGCCGCGCTTGCCGAGCGCGGCACCGGCGGCGCCGAGCGGATCTCCGGCCCGGTCGGCCTGAAGATCGGCGCCGTCACGCCCGGCGAGATCGCGCTCTCGATCGCCGCCGAGATCCTCCAGCGCTTCCGCAGCGCGGGATAGAACCGGTTACGCTCCGGGCAACATGGAGCTGGCAGGCGCAGTCTGCCTCGTCACCGGCGCGTCGAGCGGGATCGGACGTGCGACCGCCCAGCGGCTCGTCGCAGAGGGGGCCGAGGTGCTGGCCCTCGGGCGCAATCCGAACGCGCTCGAGGCGACCGGCGGGCGGCCGATCGTCTGCGACCTGACCGACGACGACGCGGTCGCGGCGGCGGTCGAGACGGCGGGCCCCGTCGACGTGCTCGTCAACAACGCCGGCATCGGCTGGGCGGGGCCCTTCGCAGAGCTCGACGCGGCCACGCTCGACCGGCTCGTCCGCATCAACCTCGTCGCGCCCGTGCTGCTGACGAGCGCCTTCCTGCCGGGGATGCTGGAGCGCGGCCGCGGCCACGTCGTCAACGTCGGCTCGATCGTCGGGCTCGTCGGCGCCAAGGACGAGGCCGGCTACGCCTCGACCAAGGGCGGCCTCGTCGCGTTCACCGAGAGCCTGCGCCAGGAGCTCTCCGACACGCAGGTGAAGGTGTCGCTCGTGACGCCGGGCGCGATCGCGACGGCGTTCTTCGAGCGCCGCGGCACGCCGTACCTGCGCCGCTTCCCGCGCACGGTGCCGCCGGTGCGGGTCGCCGACGCGATCCTCGACGCGATCCGCCACGACCGCGACGAGGTCTACGTCCCGCGCTGGCTCGCCTTCCCGCCGCGCTTCCACAGCATGCTGCCCGGCCTCTACCGGGCGCTCGCGGCGCGCTTCGGCTGAGTCGCAGCGGCCTACACTGTGAAGATGAGCGACCAGCTCGCAGTCACGATCGTCTACGAAGCAGGTGACGACGGGTGGATCGTCGCCTCGATACCCGAGGTCGCCGGCGTCTTCAGCCAGGGCCGGACACGCGAGGAAGCACGTACGAACGTGATCGACGCTCTCCGTCTGATGCTGAGCCCGGAAGGCGACGACTCGGACCCCGAGCGCGATCAGCTCCATCTGACGATCGCCGGATGAAGCGGCACAAGATCTGCACGCAGCTCGGCGACCCGGCGCCGACGGGCGGTCGCTGAGTCGCCTACCGCGCGAACGCGGCCCGCAGCGACTCCTTCAGCGAGGAGGTCGACGCGAGCACGGCGCTCGGCTCGTAGCCGCAGTGGGCCATGCAGTTGGAGCAGCGCGGATCGCGGCCGCGGCCGTACTTCGACCAGTCGGTCGTCTCCAGCAGCTCCTTGTAGGTCTTCGTGTAGCCGTCGGCCATCAGGTAGCACGGCCGCTGCCAGCCGAGCAGCGAGTAGCTCGGGATCCCCCACGGCGTGCACTCGTAGTCGACCTTGCCCTCGAGGAAGTCGAGGTAGAGCGGCGTGTGGTTGATCCGCCAGCGCTTGCGGTTGCCGTTCGCGAACGCGGACTTGAAGAGCCGCCGCGTCTCCTCGACGCCGGGGAAGTGATCCTGGTCGGGCGCCTTCTCGTACGCGTAGGCCGGCGAGAGCATCATCGAGTCGACCTTCAGGTCGTCGTTCAGGAAGTCGAGGACGTCCTGCACCGTCTTCGGCGTGTCGGTCGAGAAGAAGGTCGTGTTCGTCGAGACGCGGAAGCCCTGCTCCTGCGCCAGCCTGATCGCGTCGACGGCCTTGTCGAAGACGCCGTCGCGGCAGACCGACGCGTCGTGGCGCTCGCGCAGGCCGTCCATGTGGATCACCCACGAGAAGTACGGCGACGGCGTGAAGTTGTCGAGCTTCTTCTTCATCAGGATCGCGTTCGTGCAGAGGAAGACCGACTTCTTCCGCTTCACGAGCTCGTCGACGATCACGTGGATCTCCGGGTGGACGAGCGGCTCGCCGCCGGCGATCGAGACCATCGGCGCGCCGCACTCCTCGATCGCGCCGATCGCCTGCTCGACCGACATCCGCTGCCGGAGCAGGTGATCCGGGTGCTGGATCTTCCCGCAGCCGGCGCAGGCGAGGTTGCACTGGAAGAGCGGCTCCAGCTCCACGATCAGCGGGAACTTCTCGACCCGCTTCAGCTTCTTGGTCATCAGGTACTTGCCGATGCGAAGCTGCTGCCTGACGGGAACGCTCATGCTCGGGACTCTACCGGAGCCCAGTCCTTCAAAACATGCGCTACGCGCCGGAGGGCGAGCAGGCCGCGGATGCCGTCCGGGATCGTGCGCGGGTCGAGCAGGCGGCGGCCGGCGCGGTCGACGACGGCGCGGACGACGGCGACGGGCCTGTCCCCGGCGCTCGCGGCGAGCCGGTAGGACTCCATGTCGACGGCGAGCGCGCCGGTCTCGCGGAGCGCTGCCTTGTCGGCGCGACCGGCGATCCGGTCCTGCGAGACGAGCGGGCCGACGCGCGCGCCGAGGCGCTCGGCGAGGTCGGTCGCGCAGGGGATCGGCTCGCCGTCGCCGCGGACCTCGCTGGCGAGGACGAGGTCGCCGGGCCGCAGCGACGGGTCGATCGCGCCGCAGACGCCCGCGATCACAACGGGGACTGTCCCCGGTTTCACGTGATCCGCGCCCATGCCGAGACGGGTCCCGCGCACCGCCCACGCCTCGATCGCGAGCGGCGCGACGACGTCCGTCATCGAGTCAGCCGCCCGAGCGCCTGGATCGGGAAGACGAGCCGGTAGAGGTGGTAGTTGATGTAGAAGTCACCCGGGAAGCCGGTGCCCGTGTACCACGGCTCGTCCCACGTGCCGTCCTCCGTCTGCGTGGCGACGAGGAACTCGAGCCCGCGCGAGACCGCAGCGCCGCGCTCGCCGGCGGCGTGCAGCGCGAGCAGCGCCCAGGCCGTCTGCGAGGCGGTCGACTCGCCGCGGCCGCGCCAGCCGGGATCGTCGTAGGAGCGGAGGTCCTCGCCCCAGCCGCCGTCCGGGTTCTGGATCCCCTCCAGCCAGGCCACCGCGCGCCGGATCGCCGGCTGCGACGGCGCGATCCCCGCCTCGACGAGCGCCGGCACGACGGCGCCGGTGCCGTAGACGTGGTTCGCGCCCCAGCGGCCGAACCAGGAGCCGTCCGCCTCCTGCTCGCGCAGCAGCCAGCGGACGGCGCGCTGCACCGCCGGGTCGTCCGCCATCCCCTCCTTCGCCAGCATCTCGACGACGTGCGCGGTCACGTCGGCGCTCGGCGGGTCGATCACCTCGCCGAAGTCGCAGAACGGCAGCTTGCGGACGAGCCAGCGCACGTTGTCGGCGTCGAACGCGCCCCAGGCGCCGTCCTTCGAGGCCATGCCGAGCGTCCAGCGGATGCCGCGCGCGACCGCGTCGCCGGTGCCGGGAGCCGCCGCGCGGCGCAGGCCGAGCACGACCTCCGCCGTGTCGTCGATGTCCGGATACCAGTTGTTCGCGAACTCGAAGGCCCAGCCGCCGGGCGGCAGCCCGGGCCGGCGGATCGCCCAGTCGCCGCGGACGCGGATCTCCTCGCCGAGCAGCCAGCGCGCGGCCCGGTCGACCGCGGGATGCTCGGGCGCGAGGCCGGCGTCGCCGAGGGCGACGAGCGCGAGCGCCGTGTCCCAGACCGGCGACTGGCACGCCTCGAGCCGCCGCGTCTCCCCGTCGCGGATCGTGAAGCCGTCGAGCCCGGCGAGCCCCTTCGCGACCGCCGGGTCGTCGAAGCCGCGCCCCTGCAGGTGCAGCGCGATCAGCGAGTAGACCCACGGCGGCTGGATCCCGCCCCAGCAGCCGTCCGCCTCCTGCCGCTCGAGGATCCAGCGCTCCGCCCGGCGCAGGGCGGCGCGACGCAGCGGCATGAACGGCCGCCTGACGTAGAGATGGAGGATCGCGTCGAGGCTCTCGAACAGCCAGCCCCAGGTGAAGGCGCGGCAGCGCGGCAGCGGCAGGCCGCTCCGCAGCTCGTCGGCGCCGAACCCCACCGGCCGCACGGGACGGTGCGCGGAGACGACCGCGAGCGCGACGATCGTCTGCCGCGCCCAGCAGGCGTAGTCGTAGATGTTGAGCGGGAACCAGGCGGGCAGGAAGATCGCCTCGACCGGGATCACCGGCACGTCGTCCCACGACCAGAGGCCGAAGAGCGAGAGCCAGAGCCGCGTGAAGACGCGCGTGTGCTCGAGGCCGCCGTGGGCGCGGATCCACTCGGCGGCGCGGAGCATGTGCTCGGCCTCGTCCGAGTCGCCGGCGAGCCGCAGCGCGACGTACGCCTCAACCGTCGTCGAGAGCTCGCCGGGGCCGCCGTAGAAGTTCGCCCAGGTGCCGTCGGCGCGCTGCTGCGAGCGGATCCAGGCGGCGGAGCGCCGCGTCTCCTCCTCGCCGCGGATGCCGAGGAACTCGCGCAGCAGCAGATCCTCCGCATCCATCGAGACGTTGGTCTCGAGCTCGCCCTTCCACCAGCCGGCCTCGTCCTGCAGCGCCAGCAGGTGCTCGACGGCGCGCTCGAGCGCCTGCGCGGCGGTGCGCTGCTCGATCTGCGTCACCTAGGCCGCCACCTCCTCGCGCGGATGGACGCCGAGCGCTGCGCGGGCGGCGGCGAGGCCGCTGCGGACGGCTCCCTCCATCGTCGCCGGCCAGCCGGTGTCCGTCCACGCGCCGGCGACGAAGACGCCGTCCGGTGCCGAGACGCGGCGGAGCGGCGCCGTTCCCGGCCCCTGGCGGAAGGTCGCGTGCGGCTCGCGCGTGACGAAGAACCGCTCCACCCGCGCCGCGCGCGCCGCCGGGAAGAGCCGCTCCAGCTCGGGCACGAAGAGCGCGCGCAGCTCGTCGACCTTCAGGCGCTCGTACTCGAACGCGGCCGAGAGCGAGACGGCGAGATACTGGCCCGCGGCGATCCCGTGCGAGCCGGTGCGGTCGAAGACGTACTGGACGGGCGTGCCGACGCCGGCCGCGAGCGGCAGCTCGGTGACGCGGCGGTCGTAGACGACGTGCAGGTTGACGATCGGCGCCGAGCCGAGCGCGGCCGCGGAGGCCGCGCCGGGGACGAGCTCGGCCGCCTCGCGGTGCGGGACGGCGACGACGACCGCGTCCGCGTCGAGCTCCGCGAGCGAGCCGACCGGCGCGCGCAGGCGCACGTCCACGCCCGCCTCGGCGAGCGCGCGCTCCGCCGACTCGCCGTGCAGCTGCCCGAGCGGCACCGCCGACCAGCCGATGTCGGCGGCGGCGGCCTCCTCGAGCAGGCCCGTCTGGAAGACCTTGGTCGCGAGCGCGAGCGACGCGTCGGCCGACCGCAGGTTCACGGTCGGCAGCACGATCAGGTCCCAGAAGCGCTCCTGCGCGGCGGTCGACTGGCCGCGCCCGGCGAGCCAGTCGCCGAAGCTGCGCTCGTCGAGCGCCGGGTCGTCGAGGTCGAGCCGGCGCAGCGCGAGCACGGCGCGGGCGGCCGAGAGGCGCTCGCCCCGCGAGAGGAAGCGGTAGCGCGCGAGCGAGCCTGCGAGGTGCAGCGGCGCCGGCAGACCGGTGCGCGCGAGCCGCCCCGAGCGGCCGTCCGGCGCGAGCAGCGGGAGCTCGAGCCGCCGCTGCAGGTGGACGCGGTCGCGCGCGCCGAGCCGCTCGAGCAGGCCGACGTAGGCGGTGCAGCAGCGGAGGAAGACGTGCTGGCCGTTGTCCATCCAGAGCCCGTCGCGCTCGATCGAGAAGGTGGCGCCCCCGAGCCGCGGCCGCGCCTCGTGCAGCGTCACCTCGGCGCCGCGGTCGGCCAGCTCGAGCGCAGCCGCAATCCCTGCGAGGCCGCCGCCGACGACCGCCGCTCTCACGCGCCCGCTCCCGCGAGCGACCGCGCCGCGACCCAGGCCTTCTCGCGCGCCGGCAGGCTCAGGCGCGGGCCGCGCAGCACGACCTCGGGCTCGGCCTCGATCCGGTCGAGCATCCGCCGGTAGATCCCGGCCATCGCCGAGACCGAGGCCGCGGCGGCGCGATCGAGCAGCGGCAGCAGCTCGAGCCCGCGGTCGAACCACTCCTGCGCCCGCGCCGCCTCGAAGCGGACGAGCTCCGCCGAGAAGCCGGGCGGCGCGGCGTCGAAGCGCTCGAGGTCCTCGCGCGGCAGGTAGACGCGGCCCTCGGCCCAGTCCTCGCGCAGGTCGCGGAGGATGTTCGTCAGCTGCAGCGCGACGCCGAGGTCGTCGCCGAGGTCGCCGGCGCGCTCCGGCTCGTGCGTGCCGAAGACGCCGAGCGAGAGGCGCCCGATCGAGCCGGCGACGCGGCGGCAGTAGACGACGAGGTCGTCGAAGGTCTCGTAGACGGCGCCGCGCACGTCGTCCTCGGCGCCGTCGAGCAGGTCGCGGAAGGAGTCGAGCGGGATCGAATGGCGCTCGGCCGCATCGCCGAGCGCCAGCAGCTGCGGGTCGTCGGAGCGGCCGAGCGAGTCGAGGGCGGCGCGCAGGCGCGCCAGCTCCGCCAGCTTCTCCTCCGCGGGCAGCGACCCGTCGGCGACGTCGTCGACGCGGCGCGCGAAGGCGTAGACGCAGCAGAGCGCGAGCCGGCGCTCGCGCGGCAGCAGGCGGATGCCGTAGTAGAAGTTGCCCGCCCGCGCCTTCGTGATCGCGCGGCAGCGCTCGTATCCCGCGGCGACGCTCAGAGATCCTCCTTCGCGTCGCGGAGCGCCTTCCGGGCGGCGCGCAGCTTCGCCGTCTTCGACGCGGTCGGCGCGCCCTGCAGCACGTCGCAGTCGGCGCGCTCGATCGCGGCGAGCGTCGCGTAGCCGCCGCCGACGTAGCCCGCGACCGCGATCCTCCCCCAGCCGGAGAGCGTCGCGAGCAGCGGCCGGCCCTCGTCGAGCAGCCGCCGCGCCCGGTCGACGAGCTCCTGCACGAGCGCGCGCACGTTCGCGGCCGCCACCGGCGCGCGCAGGTCGGCGTCGGTGACGCCGAAGTGGACGCGGTCGTCCTCCGGGACGTAGACGCGTCCGCGCTCGACGAGGTCCTCGCGGACGTCCTGCCAGTGCTCGGCGAGCTGCAGGCCGGTGCAGATCGCGTCCGAGAGCGCGATCCGCTCCGGCGTCGCCGCACGCAGGACGTGGAGGACGAGCTCGCCGACCGGGTTCGCCGAGAGGTCGCAGTAGGCGAGCAGCTCGTCCCAGTCGCGGTAGCTCTCGACCTGCTGGTCCTGCCGGTTGGCCGCGATCAGCCGGTCGAACGGCCCGCGCGGGATCGCGAACGCGCGGATCGTCGCCGGCAGCGGCCGGATCGCCTCGTGGCGCGGCTCCTCGCCGCGGTAGATGCGGTCGACGTCCGCCTCGAGCGCGGCGAGCGCCGCGTCGCGGTCGCCCTCGAGGTCGTCGCCGAGCTGGTCGACGAGCCGCGCGAAGCCGTAGATCGCGAGCAGGTGCCGACGCAGGCGCGGCGGCAGGATCCGCATCGCCACCGGGAAGTTCTCGCCGCCTGCCCGGCGCATCACCGCGCCGGCGGACGCGACGTCAGCGGGAGCGATCTCCCCTTCGGGCGTGGCGCGGGGGGACGGCATTCATTCCCCGATGACCTGCATGAAGACCTTGCGCGGCTTCGCCCGGTCGAGCTCGCAGAAGAAGACCTTCTGGTAGCGGCCGAGCTGCAGCTCGCCGCCGACGATCGGGATCGCCTGCGAGGACGACGAGAGCATCGTCGCGCGGATGTGCGAGTGCCCGTTCGGCACGTCGTGCGGGTCGTCCTCGAGCCCTTCGGTGCGGATCGAGAGGTCGTCGTGACGGTAGTAGGGGCCCTGCGAGGGCGCGACGCGCTCGAGGAACTCGTTGAAGTCCTCGATGAAGCCGCTCTCGCGCTCGTTGATCACGACCGCACAGGTCGTGTGCGGCGAGTAGACGACCGCCATCCCGTTCGAGACCTCGCTGCGCGAGACGACGTCGAGCAGGTCGTCCGTGACGTCGATGAACTGGCCGCAGCCCGCCGTCTCGATGTCGTGGTTCTCGAACAGGTGCTTCATCGTCCTCCCTTGGCCCCGCGTCGACGACCCTGACCCTCGCGCGAGAGCTTACGAGACCCAGGTGCCTCGTGCACGCCCGGACGAAACGTTTTCCGGTCAGACACCGGCGCCCGCGACGAGCAGCAGGCTGCCGACCGACGCCCGCTGCCGCATCGCCTTCGCCTGCGAGTAGCCCTCCGACGCGTACCAGCGGCGCGCGTCGTCGGTCGACGGGAACTCGAGGACGACGACCCGGTGCGGCTCCCAGGCGCCCTCGAGCCGCTCGACCTCGCCGCCGCGGACGAGGAAGCGCCCGCCGTACGGCTCGAGCGTTCCGGGCACGAGCCGCTTGTACTCCTCGTAGGCCTCGGGATCCTGGACGTCGATGTCCGCGATCACGTATCCGGGCATCGTCTCGTTCCTTTCTCGCGCGGGAAGCTGCCGATCAGGCGAGTCTAGGCGCCGGGCCGTGCGAGATCCGGCTCGATGCGACACTGGCCCCGTGACCTGGTGGATCTGGCTCGCGCTCGCGCTCGGCCTCGCCGCGGTCGTCTGGCTCGCGCTCGTCGCCGCGCTGCTGCTCGGCGGGCGCCGGCAGGAGGCGCGAGCGCTCGCCGGCTTCGTTCCCGACTGCCTCGTCCTCGTCTCGCGGCTGCTCGGCGACGAGCGCGTGCCGCGCCGGCGGAAGCTGCTCCTCGCGGCCCTCGTCGGCTACCTCGCGCTTCCGTTCGACCTCGTCCCGGACTTCATCCCGGTGGCGGGGCAGCTCGACGACGTGCTCGTCGTCGCGTTCGTCCTGCGGCGCTTCCTCCGCTCCGGCGGCGACGAGCTCGTCCGCGAGCACTGGCCGGGCCCCGAGCAGTCGCTGCGGCTCGTGCTGCGCGTCGCCGGCGCGCGCTGACTACCGGGTCGCCGCCTCGACCTCGCCGAAGATGCGCCGGTAGCCGGCGACGTAGACGGCCGCGCCGGTCCCGAAGACGACGCGCGGGCCGGCGCGGTCGAGCCAGTGGCCGCCGCCGTAGGCGACCACCGCTCCGACGAGGTTGTGCGCCGCGTAGATGCCGACGGCGAGCGTGGTGACCGCGGTGACCGAGCGCCCGCCGTGGGTGAGCAGCGTCGTCGCGCGCAGGATCAGCAGCCCGGTCGCGACGTTGCCGAGCTCGAAGGCCGCGATTGGGAGCAGCGGCCGGACGACGCCCGCGCTGCGCAGCGCGCCGAGCTCGATCCGCCGGCTGCGTGCGCCGTCGCCGGGCCTCGGTCGCGGCGACCGCGATCGCCGCCGCCGCGAACACGCCCGGCACCGCGGAGAGGTAGATCGTGTGCCTGATCCCGAGCGTCCCGACGAGGCCCGCGGCGATCAGCGGCCCGGCGACGGCGCCGAGATTGTCGCCCGCGCGCTCGAGCCCGTAGGCGCGCCCGTACGTCTCGCGCGTCGCGAGCGAGGCGAGCATCGCGTCGCGCGCCGGGGAGCGCACGCCGCGCGCGACCCAGGCCGCCGCGCGCGCGAGCCCCACCTGCCAGACGGAGCCGGCGAGGCCGATCGCGCCGGTGGCGGCGGCCGTGACGAGGTAGCCGCTCGACGCCATCCGCAGCCTCGCTCGCTCGTCGTCCGCCCACGGGCCCGCGACGAGCTT
>DASSSQ010000006.1:0-4096 GCA_035708405.1 Gaiellaceae bacterium | reverse complement strand
GTTGAGGAGGACGGCGCCGTAGGCGCGCGTCGTCTCGGGGATCGAGTAGCCCTGCATGTTCGGCGGCCACGCGCCGCCGTTCGGGTGGTACTGGAGCGCGTCGAGGTCGCGGCTCTCGGCGCCGGCGTCGAGCGCGATGCGGGTCACCTCGCCGGTCGCGCCGGGATGGTTCGTGGACAGCTCCCCACGCTGCTCGGCTTCGGCGTAGCAGCGGCCGCCGGCGGCAAGGACGAGCGTCGTCGCCTCGACGTCGTGCTCGCCGACGCGCGCGCGCCAGCCGCCGTTCTGGGAGAGCTCGCGTAGCGGTGCGTTCGGGAGCACGGTGACGGCGCTCGACTCGACCCCGTCGCGCAGCGCCTTGGTGATCGCGTGACCCGTGCGGTCGCCGACCTGCAACAGACGCTTGCGCGTCGCGCCGCCGCAGCGGGCGAGGCGGTAGCCGCCGTCCGGGTCGCGCGTGAACTCGACGCCGAGCTCCTCGAGCCAGTGGATCGCGGACGGGGCGTCGCCGGTGAGCGCCTCGACCAGACGGCGGTCGGCGGTCTCGTGGCTCGACGCCCAGACGTCCGCGGCGTGCTGCCCGGGCGAGTCGTCCTTGCCGACGGCCGCCTGGATGCCGCCCTGCGCCTTGGCCGAGTTGCACGCCTGGATCGACCCCTTCGTCGCGAGCGCGACGCGGGCGCCGGCGCGCTCGGCCGAAAGCGCGGCCGCGAGCCCCGAGGCGCCGCTGCCGATCACGAGCACGTCGTACACGGATCCGGAGTCTAACTAATCCAGCCGATTAGATGTGCTTATGCATGTCCACTCCGGACATCTTGCGGGCCCGCGGCGGCAGGTCTACGGTCGCGCCGGGGTGGGGGACCGACCGAAAGGAGTCAGACGGTGCGGAAGGTCCTCTTCACGATCCTGCTCGCCGCGCTCGTCGCCGTGCCGGCGGCGGCCGCGAAACCACCGACCGAGCCCACGCCCGAGCAGGCCGCCGCTCCGGTGGCGACGCCGACCATCGTCGAGGCGCCGCACGTGATCTCGGCGCTGGAGCTGCCGGACGTCAAGCGCCTGGGCGGCGTGGAGCTCGGCACGCGGCCGGGCGTGACGAAGCGGAGCGGCGGAGGCGTCGACCCGCTCTCCTGCGGCGCCTGCATCAACACGTGCTGGAACGTCGTCGGGCGCAACGGCCCGTCGGACTGGAGCGGCCACGCCTACATCTACGACCACGTCAGCTGGTGCGGCAACGGCGCGCAGGTCACGTACTCGTCGGCCTGGCAGTCGTACGACCAGTCGGGCTGGTTCCGGATCGGCAACACGTACGGGCCGTGGAACAGCGGCGGCTGTCTGGGCTGTTCCTCGCTCCGATGGAGCGGCTACATGCTCTGGACCGAGTCGATTCCCGTGCTCGGGATCGACCACAACGGCACGACCTGGCTGAACATCTACCTCACCGCGTACGGGGCCTCGTCCGCGTCCGGCTGAGCCCGTGGATCCGCGCGACCGCCGCCTGCTCGTCTGGATCGTCGTCTGCACGACGTTCCTGGCGGCGGTCGTCGCGCTCGCGCTGCTCGTCACGGTGCTGGAGCTGATCCTGATCCACGTCTAGAAGACCGAGCGAAGCAGCGCCTCGATCTCCGCCGGCGTCGCCGGCCGCGGGTTCGCCCGGTTCCCCGGGCGGCTCGCGGCCGCCGCCGCGAGCTCCGGCAGATCCTGCTCCGGCACGCCGAGGTCGCGCAGCCGTGTCGCGCTCCCGAGCGCCGCCAGCTCCTCGACGTCGCGGCCGACTGCCGCGCGGAAGCTCGACACGGCGTCCGGCACGAGCGGCGCGTTGAAGCGCAGCGCCGGCGGCAGGCAGATCCCGTTCAGCGTGCCGTGCGGCAGCCCGTACCGGCCGCCGACCGCCTGGGCCATCGCGTGTGCGAGCGCGAGCATCGAGCCCCCGAGCGCCTGCCCGGCGTGGCACGCGCCGCGCAACAGCTCGGTCCGGGCCTCGAGATCGCGCGGCACCTCGACGACCCGCGGCAGCCATTCGCCGATCAGCCCGGCGCCCGTGAGCGCGTGCTCGTCCGCCTCCGCGTTGTGCCCGGTCGCGTACAGCGCCTCCGCACAGTGTGCGAGCGCGTTCATCGCCGTGCCGACCGTGACCTCGCGCGGAAGCTCGAGTGTCAGCTCCGGCTCGTAGACGGCCGCGTACAGGAGCGCACCCCCGCCGCCGCCGACGGCGTGCCGCTCCGGATCGCGGATGCCGTAGTACGGCGTCCACTCCGCGCCTGCGTACGTCGTCGGCACCGAGACGAGCCGCACGCCGGCGCGCGCCGAGATCGCCTTGCCGAGATCGATCGCGCTCCCGCCGCCGACCGCGACGACCCGGTCGCCGGCGAGCGCCGCCGCCTCCTGGACACGCGCGGACGGCACCTCCTCCCAGCGCGCCCCGGCCTCGAGCGGCAGCCCGCGCCAGCGCGGGCTCGCGACCACGAGCGGCGCGTCGCCGGCGAGCTCCTCGAGCGAGGCGAGCCCCCAGCGGACGATCACGCGAGCCGCTCGCGCGCGAAGTCGACGAACGCCTGGGCGACGCGCGTCTCCGCGCGCCCCGCGGAGCGGACGAGCGCGATCTCGCGCGAGGCGTCCAGCCCTTCCACGTGGGCGACGGCGAGCGTCCCCGCCGCGACGTCCGCATCGATCGCCGAGCGCGAGATGAACGTCACGCCGAAGCCCGCGAGCACCGCGCTCCGCGCCGACTCCTGCAGGCCGAGCTCGAGCCGGACGTCGAGGTCGCGCAGCCGGATCCCGACCGCGCGCAGCTCGTCGTCGACCACCTGCCGCACGCCGGCGCCCTCCTGCATCAGGACGAGCGGCTCGCCGCGCAGCTCGCCGGTCGAGATCGTCCGGCCGGCGAACCGGTGGCCGGCGGGAACGGCGAGCACGACCTCGTCGCGGAAGAACGGCTCGAAGACGGCGCCGCGATGGCGCCGGGCCGCTCCGACGACGCCGAGCTCGAGCTCGCGCCGGGCGACCTGCTCGACGATGCGCTGCGTGTCGGAGACGGTCAGCGCCACGTGCACGCCGGGGTGGCGTGCCTGGAACTCGCAGAGGACGACGGGGATGACGATCCCGCCGGGCCCGGTGGACGCTCCGAGCTCGAGCCGGCCGGTCAGGTCTCCCTCGGCCTCCTCCCCCAGCTCGGCGAGCAGCTGCTCCTCCTGTGCGAGCAGGCGCTGCGCGCTCCGGTAGAGGCGCCGGCCGGCGTCCGTCGGCTCGACGCGCCGGCCGGAGCGGTCGAGCAACTGCAGCCCGAGGCGCTTCTCCAGCGACCGGATCTGCAGGCTGACCGCCGGCTGCGTGACGCCGAGCTGCTCCGCAGCCTGCGAGAAGCTCGCCCGCTCCACGACGGCGCAGAATGCACGAAGCTGCCGCGTGTCCATAAGCATTCATTATTAGCCGAAGGTTGGTGGACGCCTCCCGGGAGCTCGGTGCGTCCGGTCCGGCGAGACGCCGCCGGGGCGGCTGAGCTCCCGGGAGGTGACCACTTAGGATCGTGGCCATCGAAGACACCTTCATCCGCGGCTACCGCCAGCTCGCGCTCGAGACGCCGACGAGGCCGCGCGACAGGATGCTGCGCCTGCTCGACGTCCTCCTCTCCGGGCTCTTCCTGCTGCTGACGCTGCCCGTGGTGCTCGTGCTCACGCTCGTCCTGCTCGCGACGAGCGGCCGGCCGCTCCTCTACCGCGGCGAACGCGTCGGCCGTGGCGGGCGGGTCTTCACGATGCTCAAGTTCCGGACGTTGAGCCGCGACGCCGAGCTCCGGCTCGGCCCGTATCTCGGTGAGGAGCTCGTCCGCCGCACGCAGGACGAGTTCACGCCGCTCGGCAAGTGGCTGAAGGCGACGCAGCTCGACGAGATCCCGCAGTTCCTGAACGTCCTGCGCGGCGAGATGAGCCTCGTCGGGCCTCGCCCGATCCGACCCGTCTTCTTCGAGGAGCTCGCCCACCAGCTGCCCGCGTACTGGCAGCGGCTGACCGTGCGGCCGGGCCTGACCGGGTTGGCACAGGTGCGGCGCGGCTACGAGACCTCGATGGCGGAGAAGCTCGCCCACGACCTGGAGTGGATC
>DASSSQ010000005.1:0-6828 GCA_035708405.1 Gaiellaceae bacterium | reverse complement strand
CGACGACGTGCTCGTCTGCCCGGTCGGCTTCGTCTCCGACCACCTCGAGATCCGCTGGGACATCGACGCCGAGGCGCGGGAGCGCGCCGACGAGCTCGGAATGCGCCTCGCCCGGATCGAGATGCCGAACGACGACCCGCGCTTCGTCGCCGTGCTCGCGGGGCTCGTCCGGCGGGCGCTGGCGCTACGCTCGGCGGCATGAACCCCGGCGCGATCGCGGTCGAGGGCGTCTCGCGCCGCTTCGTCGTCCACGCGCAGCCGAACCGGACGCTGAAGGACTGGTTCGTCGCCCGCGGCCGCATCCCCGCCTCCGAGGTCTGGGCGATCCGCGACGTCTCGCTCCACGTCGAGCCGGGCGAGGCGCTCGCGCTCGTCGGCCGCAACGGCTCCGGCAAGTCGACGCTGCTGCGGCTCGTCTCGGGGATCGTCAAGCCGACGAGCGGCCGGATCGAGGTCGGCGGCCGCGTCGCCTCGCTGCTCGAGCTCGGCGCCGGCTTCCATCCCGACTTCAGCGGCCGCGAGAACGTCTACCTGAACGGCTCGATCCACGGCCTGCGCCGTCGCCAGATCGACGAGCTGATGGACGAGATCGTCGCCTTCGCCGAGCTCGAGCGCTTCATCGACCTGCCGGTCCGCACCTATTCGTCGGGTATGTACATGCGGCTCGGCTTCGCGGTCGCGGCGCACATCGACGCCGACGTGCTGCTGCTCGACGAGGTGTTCGCGGTCGGCGACGAGGCCTTCCAGCGCAAGTGCTTCGGCAAGATCTTCGAGTTCAAGCAGCGCGGCGGGACGATCGTCTTCGTCTCCCACGACGCGGCCGCGGTCGAGCGCCTCTGCGACCGCGCGGTGCTGCTGCGGGCCGGCGAGAAGGTGTTCGACGGCGCGACGCACGAGGCGGTCGTCGCCTACCACCGGCTGCTCGCCGCCGAGGAGAGCCCCGACGAGCTGCGCGCCGGGCTGCGCTCGTGGGGCGACCTGCGCGCCCGGATCGAGGCGGTCGAGCTGCTCGACGCCGACGGCGACCCGCGCGTCCAGTTCGCCGCCGGCGAGCCGATGAGCGTGCGGCTGCGCGTCGTCGCCGACGAGCCGCTGCCGCCGCCGCGGCTCTCGCTCGAGCTGCGCGACGACCACGGGATCCTGCTCGCGTCGGCGGCGCAGGAGCTCGCGCCGCTCGGCTGGGAGCCGGTGCCGGGCGAGAAGTCGATCCGCTTCGAGCTCGACCGGCTGCCGCTCGGCGACGGCCGCTTCCACCTCCGCTTCGGCCTCGGCGAGCACCATCTGCTGGACGACGCGGCGCAGTTCGTCGTCGTCCCGACCGACGACGACCAGGGCGTGCTGCTCTTCGAGGGACGCTGGTCGCTGCAGGAGACCGGCGCACCGGCGGAGATCGGCGGCGCATGATGCGCGCATGAGCTCGCGTACGTGCCCCGACTGGCCCGACCTGATGGAGCTCGCGCCCGAGCTCCAGTTCAAGCACTACTCGGTCGCGGAGCTGCGGCTGCCGGGCGAGATCGTGGCGCAGATCCCGGAGGTGCCGCTCGACACGCTCGAGGTCTGCTGCGACGCCGAGCACCACGTCTTCAACGGCGCGCACACCGAGCCGGCCGTCGCGGCGGCGCTCGCCGGCTCGCACTGGTTCGAGCTGCGCGAGTGGCGCGAGCGCGGCCCCGGCGCCGGCTAGCGGAAAACGACGACGACCGGTGGGGCTGACCACCGGCCGTCGTGGGAGGGGCGCCGCGCCTGCCTGCCCGGCGTCCGCACACACCGTCGCAGCGCCGGTCGGGCGCCGCCATGGGGCCGAGACCCCATCTCGTCACTCGCGCGCGGCCGCCGCGAGGCGCAGCTCGGCGACCGCCTCGGCGCCGATCGCGGCGACGACCTCCGGCCGCTCGAGCAGCCGCGCCCGCTCGGCCTCGGTCGTCCGGTTGCGGAGGTAGGCGTCGTCCATGATCTCGTCGAGCGACCGCCCGCTCCGGTGCTCGCGGACGACGTAGCGCTCGAGGTACTGCTCGCGCTTCGAGCGCGCGAACAGGAACGAGAACGGGTTCTGCAGGAGCTTCGGGGCCATCGCCTTCCTTTCGTCGGGAGCCTTCGCAACCAGCGTGCCCGGCCCGGGGGCGGTCGTCGATCCGGCCTCGGCTCCATTCCGGAGCGGCCGGGCCGGATCTACCATGGAGGCGTGCCCGACTGGGTGATCTGGCTGATCGTCGCCGCGGCGCTCGCGGTCGGCGAGGTGGCCTCCCTCGGCCTCGTCCTCGGCTTCGTCGCCGTCGGCGCCGTGATCGCGGCCTCGGTCGCGCTCGCCGGGGCGGGCGTCGTGCTGCAGCTCGTCGCGTTCATCGTCGGCGCGGTCGCCCTGCTCGGGCTGCTCCGGCCGGTCGCGACGCGCCATCTGCATACGCCGCGCGCGCTCCGCACCGGCGCGGCCGCGCTCGTCGGCGCCCCCGCGCTCGTGCTCGAGCGGGTGGACGCGCACAGCGGCCGGGTCAAGATCGGCGGCGAGGTCTGGTCGGCGCGCTCGTACGACGAGGCGCAGGTGATCGAGCCGGGCGCGACCGTCGAGGTGTTCGAGATCAAGGGCGCGACCGCGCTCGTCTACCAGTAGGAGGAGCTCCCGTGGCCGCACTGATCGCAGTCGTCGTCGTCGCCGTCGTCGTCCTGGTCGTCCTCGCGCGCACGGTGCGGATCGTCCCGCAGGCGCGCGCCGGCGTGATCGAGCGGCTCGGCCGCTACCAGCGCACGCTCGACCCGGGGCTCGCGCTCGTGATCCCGTTCGTCGACCGGCTGCGACCGCTGATCGACCTCCGCGAGCAGGTCGTCTCCTTCCAGCCGCAGCCGGTGATCACCGAGGAGAACCTCGTCGTCAACATCGACACCGTCCTCTACTTCCAGATCACCGACCCGAAGGCCGCCACCTACGAGATCGCCGACTACGTGCAGGCGATCGAGCAGCTGACGGTGACGACGATCCGCAACGTGATCGGCGGCATGGAGCTCGAGGACACGCTGACCTCGCGCGAGAAGATCAACGCGCAGCTGCGCGGCGTGCTCGACGAGGCGACGGGCAAGTGGGGGATCCGCGTCAACCGCGTCGAGCTGAAGGCGATCGACCCGCCGGGAACGATCAAGGACGCGATGGAGAAGCAGATGCGCGCCGACCGCGACAAGCGCGCCGCGATCCTCACCGCCGAGGGCGTCAAGCAGTCGCAGATCCTGACCGCGGAGGGCGAGAAGCAGGCGGCGATCCTGAAGGCGCAGGGCCAGCGGGAGGCGCAGATGCTCGAGGCAGAGGGTCAGGCGAAGGCGATCGAGACCGTGTTCGCGGCGATTCACGCGGGCGACGCCGACCCGAAGCTGCTCGCCTACCAGTACCTGATGATGCTGCCGGAGATCGCCCGTGGCGAGTCGAACAAGCTCTGGATCATCCCGAGCGAGTTCGCCCAGGCGGCGCAGCAGGTGGCGGGGATGGTGACGCCGCCGGCGGTGCCGGTCGCGCCGCGGGACGGGGGCAGGCGACCGGAGTGAGCGGCGGGCGGCCGGCGGCGACGGCGAGGACGTTGTCGACGGCGAGGCGCGTCATCGCGAAGCGGGCCGTCTCGGTCGCGCTGCCGATGTGCGGCGTCAGCACGACGTTCGGGAGGTCGTAGAGCTCCGCCGGCACGTCCGGCTCGTGCGCGAAGACGTCGAGGCCGGCGCGGATCCGACCCGAGACGAGCTCGCGCACGAGCGCCGGCTCGTCGACGACCTCGCCGCGCGCCGTGTTGACGAGCACGGCGCCGTCGCGGAGGAGCGCGAGCCGCCGCGCGTCGATCAGCCCCTCGGTCTGCTCCGTGCGCGGGACGTGGATCGAGACCGAGTCCGTCTCGGCGAGCAGGTCGTCGAGCTGGCGGTACTCGGCGCCGAGCTCGCGCTCGAGCTCCGGCTCCAGCCGCGTGCGGCGCGTGTAGAGGATCCGCATCTCGAAGCCGCGGGCGCGCCGCGCCATCGCCTGGCCGATCCGGCCCAGGCCGACGATGCCGAGCGTCGAGCCCGTCACCTCCGCGGCGAGCGTGCCCGCGGCCCAGCCGGCCTTCCAGCCGCCGGCGCGAATCTGGCGATCGCCCTCGACGACCCGGCGTTGCGCGGCGAGCAGGAGCGCGAATGCGAGATCGGCTGTCGCGGCGTCGAGGACGCCGGGCGTGTTCGTGACGGCGATGCCTCGGCGCCCGCAGGCGGCGACGTCGACCCGGTCGTAGCCGACGCCGTAGTTGGCGACGAGCCGCAGGTCGGGGAGCAGGTCGAGCAGCGCGTCGTCGACCGTCTCGTTGCCGACGAACAGCGCTTCGACGCCCGGCCGCGGCCCGGCCAGCTCCGCCAGCGGCAGGATCTCGACGTCGCCGAGCTCGTCGAACGCGGGCCCGGGGAAGCGGCGTGTGGCCAGCAACTTCACGATCGGAGTATCGCTGGAAGCACGTGACAAGTTGTCACTTGGTTCGGATCGCGGGCTTGCGGCGGCGCAGCTCGAGCAGCTCGTCGAGCGGCCGCGTGTTGAGGACGTCGACCGCCGTCGCCCAGCCGCGCCGGGCCGTCCCGACCGCGAGCTCGATGTTGCCGAGACCGCGCGTCGAGTGCGCGTCGGTCGAGGCGGTGATCGCGACGCCGGCGCGGATCGCTTCGCGGACGAGCTCGCCGGCGAGGTCGATCCGGTCGGGCAGCCCGTTCGTCTCGACGGCGGTGCCCGTCTCGGCGCACGCGGCGAAGACCGCTTCGAGGTCGACCTCGTTCGGCGGGCGGTGGTTGAGGATCCGGCCCTGCGGGTGCGAGATCGACGAGACCGCGGGATGGCGCGCCGCCGCGAGCGTCCTCCGGGTCAGCTGCTCCCGCGAGCCGCGCTGGCCTCGATGAACGGACGCCTGCACCCAGTCGAGCTCGACGAGGACGTCGTCGGGGAGGTCGAGCGAGCCGTCCGGCAGGATGTCGCACTCGGCGCCGCGGAGGACACGGAACGGCGCCAGCTCCTCGTTGAGCCGCGCGATCTCCTCGCCCTGGCGGCGGATCGCGTCCGCGTCGAGGCCCGGGACGGCGCCGACCGCCGGCGTGTGGTCGCAGATCGCGACGTACTCGTAACCACGCGCGATCGCCGCCTCCGCCATCTCCCGCACCGTCGCTCTGCCGTCCGACCAGGTCGTGTGGCAGTGGAGGTCGCCGCGGATCTCGGCGAGCTCGACCAGTTGCGGCGGGGCTGCCCGCGTCGGCGTCTCGCGCAGCTCCGGCGGCAGGTAGGGCAGACCGAGCGCGCGGTAGACGCCCTCCTCGTCGGACGCATCCGGCAGCGGCTCGAGCGCGGCGACGTACTCCTCGGAGCCGGTCGCGCGGAGGAGCGCGGTGCCGAACGCGGCGGGCGGGGCGGCGACGAGCTCGATCGGCACGCCCTCGACGGTGACCCCGAGCGCGCGCGTCTCCTCGCGATCGACGACCGCGACGATCTCCGGCAGCGCCGCGAAGCGATCGAGCGCCTCGCGCGGCCGGTCGGTCGCGACGACGACCGCGAGTCGCACCGCGAGCTCGGCGAAGCGGCGCGCGTCGCCGGCCGGGACGCCGCCGAGCGCGGTCGCGATCGAGCCGGTCAGCGCGCGACTCCGGTTCAGGAGCAGGCCGCGGCGCGGGCGCGGCGCGGGCCGGTCGAGCGCTTCCAGAAGCTTCGCCTCCGTCACCGGGCCGACGCCGGCGACGCCGCGGAGAGCGCCGGAGCGGATCGCCTCGCCGAACTCGGCCGCGGTCGAGACGCCGAGCGCCCGCGCCCAGTCGGCGGAGCGCCGTGCCGAGAGTCCGAGCAGACGGCCGAAGCCGACGATCTCCGGCAGGACGTCGCGCTCGAGCTCGCGCAGCTCGGCGAGCTCGCCGGTCTCGACCAGCTCGCGCAACCGCGCCTCGATCGAGGGCCCGATCCCGCGCAGCTCCCGCACTCGGCCCGCGCGGACGAGCTCCACCACCGGTGCCGGCGTCGAGCGGATCAGCTCGGCCGCGCGCCGGTACGCGCGCACGCTGTACGTGCCCGCGCCGGCGAGGTCGAGCAGGACCGCCATCGCCTCGAGCCGCTCGGCGATCGTCGCGTTGTCGGGCGCGGCCACGGCGGTAGTCTCCGTGACGGATGGCGACGATCGTCGTTCCCTTTCGCGGCCGGGGCGCGAAGCAGCGCCTCGCGCCGCTCGGAGACAACGCACGCGCGGCCGTCGCCGAGGCGATGCTCGCCGACGTGCTCGCCGCCTGCGCCGGCGTCGGGCCGATCCTGGTCGTCGCGCCTTCTGCCGACGCGGGCGCCGTCGAGCAGGCCGCCGCAGGCGCGCCCATCGAGCTCGTGCCGGATCCGGGGCGCGGCCAGGGCGCAGCCGTGAGCGCCGCGCTCGCGCGCGTCCAGGCCGAGCCCGTCCTCATCGTCAACGGCGACCTTCCCTGCGCGACGGCACGCGATCTCCTCGCCCTGCTCGGCGCGCTGCCGGCCGGCGGCCTCGCGCTCGTCGAGGCGGCGGACGCGACGACGAACGCACTGGCGCTCGCGACGCCGAGCCTGTTCGAGCCGGTCTACGGGTCGGATAGCGCGGCGCGGTTCCGCGCGCTCGCCCCGACACCGGCTGCGGCCCAGGCGGCGGCGATCCCGAATCTGATCGATGACGTCGACACGCTCGACGATCTGCGGCGGCTCGCGGGCAGGCTCGGCCCGCGGACGGCGGAGGCGCTCGCCGCGTCGGACCAGCGGACGGGAGCCGCAGCATGAACGTCGCCGTGCTCGCGGGCGGCGTCGGCGGCGCGCGATTCCTGCGCGGGGTCGTCGAGGTGGTCGATCCG
>DASSSQ010000004.1:0-32988 GCA_035708405.1 Gaiellaceae bacterium | reverse complement strand
GTCGATCGTGTACTCGGCCTCGAACTCGATGCCGCGGTAGGCGAAGCCGAGCTCGGCGGCGGTGCGGTTGAAGGTGACCGACTCGCAGCCGCAGAGCGCACCCACGACCGTCTGCAACGGTGACGGGCCCTCGCCGCTGCCGCCGTGCGCCTCCGGCTCGTCGGTCACGAGCAGGCCGTGCTCGCCGCAGTCGATCACGGTCAGCATCCCGCCCTCGTTGCGGGCGGAGAGCGCCTTGCGGCGGATGATCGGCTCCCTCAGCTCGTCCGCGTTCCCAGTCTCCGTCGTCACGTCTCCTCCATCGTTGCGAGCGCCTGCTCGGCGTCCTCGCGCCGCAGCACGCCGACGAGCACGCCGTCCGAGCGGGTCACCGGCAGGCTCGTCAGGTTCTGCCGGCGCATCCGCTCGACCGCCTGCTCCAGCTCCAGCGCCGGCCTGACCGTGCTCGGCCCGAGCGTCATCGCCTCCTCCACCGAGCCCTCGTCGCTGCCGGCGAGCGCGGCGCGGCCGAGCCTGCCGACGACGACGCCGTTTCGGTCGGTGACGAAGCAGGTGTCCCAGCCGCTCGCGGTGACGTGCGCGCGAACGTCGGCCATGCGGTCGTCGGGCGCGCAGGCGGGCACGTCGGTGCGAACGTGTGCGCCGACGCGGGTGCCGCTTCCGTGCTCGCCCTCGATCGGGAGCCCGAACGAGGCCCAGTCGGCCTTGCCGGCGACGTAGTCGTAGACCTGCGAGAACCCGAGTGCTTCGAGCCGCGACGCGGCTCGTGGCGACATGTCTCATTGGGTGTCGTAGCAGTAGACGATCACCGGCCGGCTCGGGTCGAGCCGCCGTGTTGTCTCGGCGTCGAGCGTCTTCAGCGGGATGTCGATCGCGCCGGGAAGCCGTTCGTAGGCGTATTCGTCCTCGGGCAGCACCTCGACGAGCTGCGCTCCCTGCTCGAGCAGCGCGCGCACCTGCTCGCGATCGACCGGGCTAGCCAGCGCGTGCCTCCCGTAGGAGGTCGCCGAAGATCAGCCGGGCCGCCTCGATCGCCTGCGGCAGCGCGAGCGCCTCCCCGCGCACCTGCGGGTGTGCGAGGCGATAGGCGACCGCGTTCTCGCCCGACTCGAAGAACCTGATCGTCTCGCAGCAGCTGCGGAAGCTGGGGCCGCCCGCGCAGGTGCGGCCGTCGAGGACGACCGCGGTCTCGGGCTCCCACCAGGCGCCGTCGCCGGGGTCGATCCGCACCCACACCTCGCCGCCGCTGACCGGGTCGGACGACACGACCTCGGTCGGCAGTCCGAGCATCGGCGCGATCCCGAGCGCGTCGATCGCGCACATCGCAAACACCTCGTCGGCGCCGTCGATCGACACGCGGTGCGCGGTCGCCTGTCCGGAGAACGGATAGGCAACCGCGATCTCGCCGTCGCCGCCGCGGTGGAGGAGGTCGAGCCGCGCGAGCGTGGCGAGCGCCCGCGCGAGGTCGACGCCGAGCGCGGCTGCCGCGGCGGCCAGCTCGTCCCGGCCTGGACGGCCCCGGCGCGCGAACTGCTCGACGACCCAGGCGTACAGCCGCCGCTCCGGCGCGCTCAGCGCCGCGACCCGGCGGCTGCGAGCGGTCTCGATCGGAACATCGGCGCACGCGCTCATGTCGTGTTCGATGCGGCGCGGGCGAGGGCGATGCGAATCCACTGCTCGTCGGGCTCGCCGGCGAGCCCGGAGTCGGTTCGGTAGATCCGGCAGGAGAGGACATAGTCCTCGCGTTCCGCGGCGCCCGGCTCGACGTCGCGGCCGTCGACGCGGACGCTGGGCGAGCCGAGGAAGCGCAACCGCCGCGCCGCCTCCGCGTCCGGGACGTTCACGAGCCGCAGCTCGGGCCGCACCCCGAGCTCGCCGCTCACGCGCTCGACCAGGTCGAGCGCCGCCTCGTGGTTGGGGCAGCCGTCGAAGTAGAGGATCTCGACCAGCGGCTGCATCACGGCCCCTCGATCCGGCAGCAGGCCGCGACATGCTCCGAGTTCTCCTCCAGCAGCTCGTCCGCGAGGTCGAGCAGCGCCCCGACGCGCGGGTCGGCGATCCGGTTGAAGACCAGCCGGTGCGCGCGCCGGGTCGCGACGAAGCCGCACCAGCGTAGGCAGGCGAGGTGGTTGGAGACCTTCGGCTGCGGCAGCGCCAGCCGGGCGGCGAGGTCGCCCACCGCCAGCTCGCCCTCCGCGCGCAGGAGCTCCAGGATCCGCAGCCGCGTCGGGTCGCCGAGGCCGCGGAAGTACTTCGCGACCAGATCGCTCCTCGCCGGCGAAGACGGCAGGCGGAAGGGGGCGGCGAGCTCGGACGTTGCCAGAGTCATATTCGAAATAGTACATATCAGATGCGCCTCCGGTCGCCGCCCGCACAGGCGCGGCGGATTCGCCGAACCGCCGCCGCGGTAGAGCGCATCGAACCCGCTATCAGCGTCGAGCGAGAGGAGGGTGCATGGCGGTCATGCCGGCTCGGAGGGTCGATCGGGACGAGGTGTTTCTCGAGTACACGAAGTCGATCTGCCCGGTCTGCAAGACGGTGATCGACGCCGAGGTGAACGTCCGCGAGAACCAGGTGATCATGCGCAAGCGCTGCGGCGAGCACGGCGTCTTCGAGGCGCTCGTCTACTCGGACGCGGAGCTGTACCTGGCGCAGCAGCGCTACAACAAGCCGGGGACGCTGCCGCTCGAGTTCCAGACCGAGGTCGCCGAGGGCTGCCCGCTCGACTGCGGCATGTGCCCAGAGCACAAGCAACACGCCTGCCTGGGGATCGTCGAGGTGAACACGGCCTGCAACCTCGACTGCCCGATCTGCTTCGCCGATTCCGGCCACCACGCGCCGGCGGACGGGTACTCGCTGACGCTGGAGCAGGTCGACTTCATGCTCGACCGCTTCGTCGCCGCCGAGGGCGAGCCGGAGGTGGTGCAGTTCTCGGGCGGCGAGCCGACGATCCACCCGCAGATCCTGGAGATGATCGCGCTCGCCAAGGAGAAGGGCATCCGCTCGGTGATGCTGAACACGAACGGGATCCGCCTCGCCCGCGACCGCCGCTTCGGCGACCGGCTCGCCGAGCTGCGCCCGCACCTCTACCTGCAGCTCGACGGCTTCGACCGGGAGACGCACCTCGCGATCCGCGGCCGCGACCTGCGCGCCGACAAGCAGCGGGCGCTCGACCGCGCCGCCGAGCTGGGGCTGACGGTGACGCTCGTCGCGGCGATCGAGCAGGGCGTCAACGAGCACGAGGTCGGCGCGATCGTCCGGCACGGGATCGCGCACCCGGCCGTGCGCTCGATCGCCTTCCAGCCGGTCACCCACTCCGGCCGCCACGTCGAGTTCGACCCCTTGCAGCGGCTGACGAACGCCGACGTGATGAAGCTCGTCGCGGCGCAGGTGCCGGAGTGGTTCCGGACCAGCGACTTCGTGCCGGTGCCGTGCTGCTTCCCGACCTGCCGCTCGATGAGCTACGCCTTCGTCGACGGCGACACGGTGATCCCGTTCACGCGCCTGCTCGAGATCGACGACTACCTCGACTACCTCTCCAACCGCGTCATCCCCGACTACGACGTCCGGCACGCGCTCGAGAAGATGTTCTCCTCCTCGGCCACGCCCGGCGCCGAGCAGGCGCTCCTTGCCTGCGAGAGCTGCGGCATCGACCTGCCCGCCGAGCTCGCGGGCCTGCAGGACAAGGTGTTCATGCTGATCGTGCAGGACTTCCAGGACCCCTACACGCTCAACGTGCGCCAGCTGATGAAGTGCTGCGTCGAGGAGATCACTCCCGACGGGCGGCTGATCCCGTTCTGCGCCTACAACTCCGTCGGCTACCGCGAGCAGGTGCGCGCGCAGATGTCGGGCGCCGCCGTCGAGCCGGTGGTGCCGAACGCGCGCCCGCTGCGGCCGCTGCTGCAACCGACGCGCTTCGGCTCGAAGACGAGCGCCGACGGCAGCGGCTCCCGCAACGCGACGAACGTCGGCAGGCGGCTGTGACGCTCGCGCCGGAGGAGGTGAAATCGTGTTGCGCGAGCGTCTACTCGAGCGCGGCCGCCCGCTTCCTGCTCGGCGACTCCTTCCACCCCGGCGGGAGCGAGCTGACCTCGCGCCTGATCGAGGCGCTCCAGGTGGGGTCGGGGCACACGGTCGTCGACGTCGCGAGTGGCCCCGGGACAAGTGCGCGCCAGCTCGCCCGCGAGAGCGGCTGCGAGGTCGTCGCGGTCGATCTCGCGCCCGGGGCGGTCGACGACCCGCGCGTCCGCGTGGTTGCCGGTGACGCGGAGGCGCTGCCGCTCGACGATGCGAGCATGGACGGCGCGCTCTGCGAGTGCGCGCTCTGCACCTTCCCCGACAAGGATCGCGCCGCCGCCGAACTCGCACGCGTGCTCCGGCCGGGGGCGCGGCTCGCGCTCTCCGACATGCTCGTCGAAGGACCGCTGCCCGACGAGCTGCGCTCGCTCCAGTCCCGGGTCGCCTGCATCGGCGACGCCCGGCGGCTGGCCGAGATCGCACGCCTGCTCGAGCGGCACGGATTCGCGGTCGAGCGAACCGAGCGCCACGACGACGCACTCGCGACGATGCTCGACCGCATCGACGCGCGGATGCAGCTCGCCGGTCTGCTCGGGGCGGACGCCGCCGAGCGAGGGCGCGCGCTCGCAGGCGCGGCCCGCGCCGCGCTCGAGGCGGGGCTGCTCGGCTACGGCGTCGTCGTCGCGCGGCGATGAGCTGGACGGAAGAGGTGCTCGCCGAGCTGCGGGCGGCACGCTATGCACCGCTCGCCTGGGTGCGCCTGCTCCGACGGTCGTTCATCCGCGCCGCCGAGGTGCGTCGCCAACGGCGGCGGGAGCACCGGCAGACGCTGCTGCTCGCGCTGGCGGGGCTCGCCGCCTGGGCGGCGGTCGCGCTCGCCGGGCGGCCCTGGCTCGCTCTCGCCGGCGCCGCCTGGTGGGCGCTCGTCGCGCTGATCGTCGACTGGCACCTCGGCATGCTCGACGAACAGCGGCGGCTCGGGGTCGCGAACGTGCTCACGATCGCCCGCGCCGGCACCGTGCCGGCGCTGCTCGTGCTGCCGCCGCTCGCGCTCGCGACCGTGCTGGTCCCCGCCGGCGTGCTCGACGGGCTCGACGGGCCGGTCGCGCGCGCCCGCGGCGAGACGACCCGGCTCGGGCGCTGGCTCGACGGCTCCGTCGACGGACTCGTGCTCGGCGCCGCCGCGATCGGCGCCGCCCGCGCCGGACTGCTGCCGGATTGGGCTGTCGCCCTCGTGCTCGCACGGCACGGGCTCCAATGGCTCGTCGTCGCCGCGGCCTACCTCGTGCGCGCACGCCCGCCGGCGCTCGACGCGCTCGTGTCCGGCAAGCTGCCGGGGCTCGTCCTCTTCGCCGGGCTCGCGCTCGCCGCGCTGCACGTCTCGGGCGCGGCAGCGCTCGTCGCGGCGGGAGCGCTCGGCGGCCTCGGCGCGTTCGCGCTCACACTCGTGCGCTCCCGAAGGGTGGCGGCTGTCTCGTGATCCGGCTCGTGGTCGCGCTCGCGGTCGCGAAGGGCGCCAACGACAACTTCAAGGGCGTCGCCACCATCTACGGCTCCGGCACCGCCCCCTACCGCACGGCGCTCGCGTGGGCGACCACGACGACTCTTGCCGGATCGCTGCTCTCGCTCTGGCTCTCCGCCGGGCTGATCAAGACGTTCTCCGGCGCCGGCCTCGTCCCCGCGGAAGTCGCGCACGCGCCGCGCTTCCTCGCCGCTCCCGCTCGCGCTCAGCCCGGTGCTCGCCGTGGCGGTCACGACCGCGCTCTATCCGCTCGCCGCCCCGGCTGCGACGGCGAGCGGGCGTCAGTCGCGAGCTCTGCGTCTGCGTCGGCCGCGACTGGATACCGGCGACGCTCGCCCCCGGCGGCGTGCTCGCGGCGACCGCGCCGCCGACGATCGCCGTCTCGACGACCGAGCAGTGCCGCGAGCGCTACCGGGGCGAGCTCGTCGGCGTCTCCGCGCAGCAGGGCCTCGACGTCGCGCATTTCGTCTCGGCCGGCGCCGTCAGCTTCGCACGCGGCGTCAACGACACCCCGAAGCTGGCTGCGCTCCTGCTCGCAGCGGGCGCCGCCGGCAAGGGCGTCGGCGTGCCGCTCGTCGGCGCCGTGATCGCGGCCGGAGGCCTGCTGTTCGCGCGCCGCGTCGCGGAGACGATGTCGCACCGCATCACCGCGCTGACGCCCGGGCAGGGGTTGATCGCGAACGCAACCAGCGCGGCGCTCGTGATCGCGGCCTCCCGCTACGGCCTGCCCGTCTCGACCACGCACGTCACGAGCGGCGGCCTGTTCGGGATCGGCGCCGTCACCGGGAGCGCCCGCTGGAAGACGATCGGACAGATCGTCGCCGCCTGGCTGATCACGCTGCCGCTCGGCGCCGCCCTCGCCGCTGTCGCCTGCCTGCTGCTCCGGGTCGCCGGGTAGACGGCGGTGAGTCGGGTCCGCGCGCCGCAGAGCTCACGTCTCGCCGAGCGCGCGTAGCAGCTCCGCGACGGGGGGCCGGTCGTCGGTGCGCTGCGGCCGCGCGTAGGCGATCGTGCCGTCGGCGGCGACGACGAAGTCGCCGCCGAGCTGCAACGTGTCCGCGCCGAAGCGGGTCGGGCGCTGCCCGTGCAGGACGGTGTTCAGGTAGCGCAGCCAGACGCGCGGGTCGCCCCAGATCCGCAGCGACGAGGCTCGCGTCATGCCCCAGGCCGCGTAGGCGGTCCGGTCGAGGTCGACGAGCACGGGAAACGGCAGCTCGAGGCCGGCCAGCATCGTCCGCCGGACGAGCTCGGGCTCGTCGTGGACGACGAAGAGCGCGGTCGCGCCCGCCTCGCTGATCCGCTGCCGGTGGTAGAGCACCTTCACGAGGTGCGCGCGGCAGATCAGTCAGCCGGCGTGGCGCAGGAAGCTGACCAGCACCGGCTGCCCGCGCAGATCCGCGAGGCTCACCCGTTCGCCGTCGAGGTCCGGCAGCTCGAGCGCCGGCGCCGGCGCACCAACCTGCGGCGCGCTCATCCTCCCTCACCTCCTGCGTCCGCCAACACGCGGCCGAGCGGGAAGAGCTGCGCGGCCCCCTGCTGGACGGCCATGCTCGCCGTCGGATAGGCGTGGATCGTCTGCGTCAGCCGGCCGGCGAAGACGCGCGTCTGCATCGCGAGCGCGCACTCCTGGATCAGCTCACCGGCGCGCGGGCCGACGATCTGCGCGCCGACGAGCTCGCCGCCGCCCGTCCAGCCGAGCACGGGCCGCTTCGCCGTCACGAGCTTGACGAAGCCGAGCGGCCGCTCGACGATCCGCGGCCGGTCGACGGCATCCATCGGCAACCAGGCGACGCGGACGTCGCCGCGGCGCTCGCGCGCCTCCGCCTCCGTCAGCCCGACGTGCGCGACCTCCGGATCGGTGAACGTCACCCATGGCGTAACCCGCTCGTCCGTCTTCGCGCGCTTGCCGGCGGCGTTGAGGCCGGCGACGCGCCCCTCGTGCGCGGCCACATGGGTGAACTGCAAGCCGCCGGTGACGTCGCCGGCCGCGAACACGCCCGCCACCGAGCTGCGGCAGCGACGATCGGCCACGATGTAGCCCTTCTCGAGTGCGACGCCGAGCCGCTCCAGCCCGAACCCGCCCGTGTGCCCGCGCCGGCCGGTCGCGACCAGCAGCGCGTCGCCGCGGAGCTCGTCGCCGCCGGCGCGCAGGACGATCTCGGCGTCGTCGCGCCGTACCGACTCCGCCTCGACGCCCAGCCGCAGCTCGATGCCCTCGCCGCGCAGGACGTCCGCGATCAGCGCGCCCGCCTCCGGCTCCTCCCTCGGCAGCAGCCGGTCGAGCAGCTCCACGACGGTGACGCGGCTGCCGAGGCGCGCGAACGCCTGCGCGAGCTCGAGCCCGATCGCGCCGCCGCCGAGGACGAGCAGCCGCGCCGGCAACTCCTCCAGCTCGAGCACGCTCCTGTTCGTCAGGTACGGAACTGTCTCGATCCCCTCGACCGGCGGCACCGCGGGGTCGCTGCCGGTCGCGACGACGAGCCTGCCGTAGCGCAGCGTCGCGCCGTCGACGTGCACCGTGCCGGCGCCGAGGAGCTCCGCCTCGCCGTGAAGGACGGCGATGCCCGCCCGCTCGAAGCGCTCGTCGCGCTCGTCGACTGCGATCTCCTCGACGATCCGCGCGCGCCGGGCGGCGACGGCGCGGAAGTCGAGCGGCGGCGCCTCCGCGACCAGCCCCTCCTCCGCGGCACGCCGCAGCCCGAAAGCCAGGTTCGCGACCTCGATCAGCGCCTTCGAGGGGACGCAGCCGTAGAAGCTGCAGTCGCCGCCGAGCCGCGGCTCCTGCTCGAGCAGCGCCACCGACGCCCCTGCGTGCCGCGCAGCCAGCGCCGCCGTCAGCCCGGCGGTGCCGCCGCCGAGGACGACGACGTCGAAGCTCCGATCCCGCTCTCCGGCGTCCTCCATCAGAAGGTCAGCACCGCATACCCGTCGGCGACGTAGCGGCGCAGGCTCGGATGCCGCTGGTACTCGTCGAGCAGCGGAACGCCCGCCCGCTCGACCTCCTCCTCGACGCCGAACGCGGCCGCGCAGTAGCTGCAGGCCCCGGCGACGTGCGGCTTCAACGCCTCGAGCTTGCCGTGGTAGCGGTGCGCCGGGTCGCCGAGCTCGCGCACCCATTTCGTGCCGGCACCGTCGAAGACGATCGCGATCTCGTCGCCCGCCTCGGCGAACTCCTCCGCCGTCGTCAACGCGTTCACGACCCGTCCCAGATCGCCGTGACTCTCCGTATCCGCGAGCACGACCACGGCAGCCTTCGCCTTCGCCATCACGATCCTCCTTCGTCGACGACGTTCGTCTCCGCGGTCCGATGCGAGGCAGCCGCGAGCGATTCCTGCGCCGGGGCCCTATCCAACCTCCCAGCGCTCGAGCGCCTCTCGCACCTGCATGCGGGCGCGGTGGATCCGGCTCTTCGCCGCCGGCACCGAGAGCCCGAGGACGGCCGCCACCTCCTCGTTCGAGAACCCCTCCAGGTCGCGAAGGACGAGCGCGTCGCGATACTCGTCCGGCAGCGAGCGCAGCGTCTCGACGAGGAAGCCGCGCAGCTCGCTCGCCTCGGAGCCGGCAGTGGTCCGAGGAGCGTGCACCTCCTGCAGCTCGACCGTCGACACGCGTTTGCGTCGCCGCCGCTGCAGGGCTTCGTTGACGGCGATCCGGTAGAGCCAGGTGAAGGGCGAGGCGTCGCCGCGGAAGCGGTCGAGGCTCCGCCACGCCTGCACGAACGTGTCCTGGACGGCCTCCTCGACGTCGCGCTCGTCGTCGAGCAGCCGGTACAGAACGGTGCGGATGCGCCGCTCGAACCGGCGGACGAGGTCGGCGAACGCGTCCAGCTCGCCGGCGCGGGCCCGCTCGAGCAGCTGCTTCTCCTCCAGCGACACCGGACGATCGTATGCGCGTACCGACGCGTCGCGACCGCCCGGCCGCGACCCGAATCGCTCGGCCGTGTGCGAGCATCCGACTACACGTGGTGCTCATGGAACGTCTGCTGATGGGGCCGGTCTTCGCCTCCTGCGAGGAGACGCAGGCGCGCCTCTCCGACCAGCTCGAGGGCGAGCTGCGCGGCCTGCGCGCCTGGCGGGTCGCCCGCCACCTGGCCCACTGCATCCGCTGCAGCGAGCTGCTGCGCTCGCTCGGCCGGACGGTCGAGCAGCTACATGCGCTCGGCCGTACCGACATGGCGCCGCCGCCCTCGGCGACGGTCGCGGCCCCGGTGCTCGAGCGGATCGAGCACGGCGAGCGGTAACGAGCCGCTGATACGCGGCGCTCACCATCGCCGCCGGTACCGGATCCTGCCCTGTATGCGGACGTCGATCCGTTGCATGCCCAGGCGACGCGCCGCTGACGCCCGCGCGAGCGTCAGCCGATCGCCTGCCTGCGTGCTCAGCGGCGGCGGCGGGCGGCGAGGCGCCAGGCGGACGGCAGGATCGCCGCGGCAAGGTAGAGCTTGAGCGTGTCGCCGGGTACGAACGGGTAGAGGCCGCCTTCGAGCGTCTGGTCGAGCCCGGTGTGGAGGACGGCGGCGAGCCACGGGAGCGCGATCAGGTAGACGACGAGGTTGCCGGTCAGCATCGCGCCGATCGCGGAGGAGAAGCGACGGTCCCAGCGGCGCTCGGCGAGCAGGCCGGTGAGCGCGGCGGCGATCGGAAAGCTGACGAGGTAGCCGCCGGTCGCTCCGCTGACGATCGCCCATCCTGAGCTGCCGTGGGCGTAGATCGGCGCGCCGGCGATGCCGGCGAGCAGGTAGAGCAGCGAGCCGGCGCCGCCGCGCCGGCTTCCGAGTGCCGTGCCCGTCAGGAGGACGGCGAACGTCTGCCCGGTGACGGGCACCGGTGTGAACGGCAGCGGGATCGAGATCTGCGCGCAGACGGCGATCAGCCCCGCCGCGAGCGCGATCGCCCCGACGTCGGCGAGCAGGCCGGATCGCGGGAAGATCGCCGCCCGTAGTGTCGGCGCCTCTCGCGCCGGCGGCAACGCCGTCACGTTCAGGTTCATGCTGTCTCTCCTATCACGCGTGCTGCCGGCGCGTCGTCTGTACCTGCGATTGCACCGGCGAGCTGCACGACCCGGCCGACGACGAGCAGGGCAGGCGTTGCGAGGCCGCCCGCCGCGGACGCGATGCGGTCGAGCGGCGCGGTCACGACCTGCTGGTCGGGCAGCGTGCCGTGCGAGACGACCGCGGCCGGCGTCGACGGGTCGGCGCCGTGGGCGAGCAGGCCGGCGGCGATCGAAGGGAGCGCGTCGAGGCCCATGAAGACGAGCAGCGTCTCCGGCATATGTGCGTAGCGGGCGAAGTCGATGCCGTTGCCGTGCCGGTCGCGGGCGGTGAGCGCGACGAGTCCGGTGGAGAGGCCGCGGTGGGTGACGGGGATGCCGGCGGCGGCGGGGACGGCTGCGAGCGCGGAGACGCCGGGGACGATCTCGAACTCGATCCCGGCGCGGGCGAGCGCGAGCGCTTCCTCGCCGCCGCGGCCGAAGACGAAGGGGTCGCCGCCCTTGAGCCGGACGACGCGAACGCCGCGGCGGCCGTAGGCGACGAGCAGCCGGTTGATCTGCGCCTGGCTCATGCCGGCGCGCGGGATCCGCAGTCCGGGCGCCTGCGCGACGAGCTCGGACGAGACGAGGCGGTCGTGGACGAGCACCTGTGCGGCGCGGACGCGGGCGAGGCCGCGGACGGTGATCAGCTCCGGGTCGCCGGGGCCGGCGCCGACCAGGCTGACGGTCATGCGAGCGCCCGCTCGACGAGGCCGCGGAAGTAGTCGCGCCGCTCCTCGTAGCTGGGCAGGTTCCGCTTCGCCCACGGCCGCAGCGCGGCGAGCCGCTCGGCGAGCTGGGCGTGCTCGGGACGGACGAGCTCCGCGATCCGGGCGCGCAGCCACTGCGCGAGCGCGGGCGACGCGCCTCCGGTCGAGACCGCGACGAGTATCTGCCCCTCGCGGTGGACGGCGGGCAGGATGAACGAGCAGAGCGCCGGCACGTCGGCGGCGTTGCAGAAGACGCCGGCGCGCTCGGCGGCGGCCGCGACGCGCGCCGCGACGGCGTCGTCGCCGGTCGTCGAGACGACGAGCATCCGCCCGGCGACGTCGCCGTCTGCGAACGGCCGCTCGACCAGCTCGACGGGGAGCGAGCGCAGCTCCGGCACGACCTCCGGCGCGACGACGGCGACGGCGGCGCCCGCGGCGAGCAGGCCCCGTGTCTTCTCGAGCGCGACCCGGCCGCCGCCGACGACGAGGCAGCGCCGGCCACGCAGATCGAGGCAGACGGGATACCAGCCCGTCACAGGGCGACCGTCGCGATCCGTGCGCCGGAGCGGTCGAGCCGCACCTGTAGCTCGAGCCCGTCCGCCGCGATCGTGACCGTGTGCGCCGCCGGGCCCGTCGCCTGCACCGTCACCTTCTCCAGGACGCGACCCTCGAGCGCGGTCAGCGCCTCGCTCACCCCGCGCGCGGCGGCGCCGAGCTCCTGCCCGGCCGGCAGCCGCCGGTAGAGCCGCAGCGTCTCCGCCTCCGCCTCCGGGCCGTAGAGGCCGCGGATCCTGCCGCTCTGCAGGCCGAGCTCGAGCACCTCCGCGAGCGCCGCGGCGTCCTCGACTGCGCCCTCGTCGACCTCGGCGAGCAGCGCCGCGAGCCGGCCGCGCCGCTCCTCGTCGCGCACCGCCGCATAGAGCGCCTGCAGCTCGGCGCGCGCGACCTCCTGCGTCTCACCCGTGAGCTTCATCGCCGATCAGGCTGTGCAGCTCGTGCTCGAGGCCGCCGGTCTCGACGGCGCAGTGGATGCCGCACTCCTTCGGCGCGCCGGTCTCCCACCACCAGCGGCCCGCACGCGTCTCCTCGCCCGCTGCGACCGCCCGGGTGCAGGGCGCGCAGCCGATCGAGGTGTAGCCGCGCGCATACAGCGGGTGCAGCGGCAGCTCGTGCTCTGCGCAGTAGTCGCGCACCTCCTCCTCGGTCCATTCCGCGAGCGGGTTCAGCTTCACGATCGCGCCGTGGTCGTGGTCGATCTCGACCTTGCGGATGTTCGTGCGCGTCGCCCACTGATCCCGCCGCAGGCCGGTGATCCAGGCGTCGAGGGTCGCCAGGTGGCGGGTCAGCGGCAGCACCTTCCGCACCTGGCAGCAGAGCAGCCGCTGCTCGACCGAGCGGTAGAAGAGGTTCGGGCCGTGCTTCGAGGTCATCGACCGCACATGGCCGGCGTCCGGCGCGAGCAGCGTCAGGTTGAGGCCCGGGTAGCGGTCGCGCAGCGCCTCGATCGCGTCGTGGGTCTCCTGCGGCAGCCGGCCCGTGTCGACCGTGAACACCTCGACCTGCGGATCGATCGCGTAGGCCATCTCGATCAGGACGAGGCCGTCGCGCTGCAGCGCGGTCGAGATCGCGATCCGCGGCGAGAACCGCTCGAGCGCCCAGGCGAGCACCGTCTCCGGCTCCTCGCCCTCGAACTCGACCGACAGCTCGCCCGCCTCCAGCTCGTCGATCAGCTCGATCATGCCGCCTGCGCCACCCGCTCGCGCTGCCGCGCCGGCTCCAGCCCCGCGAGCGCGCCGAGCTCGTCGTCCGACAGCCGCCTCGTGAAGGCGGTGAAGCTCTCGCCCTCGCCGCGGCCGGCGAGCCAGCCGGCGACCAGCCCGGCGACGGCGCCGTCGAGCTCCTCGCTCGGCACCCGGCGGAAGAGCGGCCTGCCGATCGCCGCGTCCGGGCCGAGGCCGCCGCGGACGAAGACGTCGTAGGCCTGCCGCCGCGCGCCCGCATCGTCGCGCGCCGTCGTCCCCTGGAAGCCGAGGTCGCCGACCCAGTGCTGCGCGCAGGCGTGCGGGCAGCCGTCGAGGTTCAGCCGCAGCGGCGCGACCTGGGCGCCGAAGCGCTCCTCCAGGCTCGCGAGCAGCCGGCCGAGCCGCGACTTCGTCTCGGCGACCGAGAAGTTGCAGTGCGGCTCGCCCGTGCAGGCGATCGAGCGGCCGTGCACCGCGTTCGCGTCGAGCGGGAACCCGATCGCCGCCAGCCCGGCGGTCGCCTCGCCGAGGCGCTCCTCCGGCACGTTCGCGAGCACGAAGTTCTGGAGGCGCGTCACCCGCACGTCGCCGCCGAGCCGCTCCGCGAGCTCGGCGACCGCCACCATCTGCGCGCCCGAGATCAACCCGAGCTTCACCGGCACGCCGAGGTAGACGAGCCCCGGCTGCTTCTGCGGATGGACGCCGAGGTGGTCGTGCGGCTGCCCCTGCGCCGGCGGCAGCCGGAAGCCCTCCAGCCGGCGGCCGAGCCGCGCCTCGACCCGCTCGCGGACGCCGTCCGCACCGAGGTCGTCGACCATGAACTTCAGCCGCGCCTTCACCCGCGAGACCCGGTAGCGCAGATCGTCCGACCAGACGCCGGTGATCGCCGCGAGCAGCTCGAGCGCCTCCTCCTTCGGCACGAAGACGCCGAGCTCGCGCCCGATCCGCGGCACCGACGAGAGGCCGCCGCCGACCCGCACCGCGAATCCCTCCCGCCCCTCGTGCACGACGCCGACGAGCGCGACGTCGTTGATCTCCGGCGCGTTGCAACGATCCGGGCAGGCGGCGATCGTGTACTTGTGCTTGCGCGGCAGGTTCGCGAACTCCGGGTTGCCGTAGAAGTGCGCCGCAACCGCGTCGACGACCGGGGTCGCGTCGAAGAGCTCCGCCGCGTCGAGGCCCTGCACCGGGCAGCCGGTGATGTTGCGGACCGTGTCGCCGCAGCCGCCCGCGGTCGTGATCCCGGCCGCGTCCAGATGCGCGAACACCGCCGGCAGCTCCGCCAGCCGCAGGTTGTGCAGCTGGACGCACTGCCGTGTCGAGAGCTCGCCCTCGCCGCCGCCGAAACGCTCCGAGACCTCGCCGATCGCGCGCAACTTCGCCGGCGTCAGCTGGCCCGCGGGCAGCTTCACCCGCAACATGAACGTTCCCACCTTCGGCTTGTCGTGATAGAGGCCCCACCACTGCAGCCGCACGACGTCCTCCTCCGCGACCGCCTCGTAGCCGGCGGCGATCAGCGCCGGCAGCTCCTCCCGGATCCCGAGCGGCGCCTTCTCGCGCTTGATCCGCTCGACCGGATTCCGCTTCAACACCAGCTCCCACGACGGCTCCGGCTTCGCTCTCTGCGCTTCCGCTCCCACGAGGGTCGCTACACTAATTGAAGCGGTACAGAAAGTAAAGCGACTTTCGTTTATAAAGCGTTGATGCGCGGTCTCTTGGCGCTCGACTCCGCCGGTCCGACCCGCTACCGAACGAAGGCGCGCACGCGGTCGAACCGGCCTCGCCGGAGGTCGGCTTCACGGATCCAGACGAACAGCCGCTCGTAGAGCCCGAAGGCAACGCCGAGGCCCGGGTCGGCGCTCAGCTGGGCGAGCAGGCGCCACGACGGCGCGTCGGCCCGTGCCTGCGACCGGTCGACCTCTGGCGACCCCAGGTCGATCCCGGCGGTGACGAGGGCGGCGTCGGCGTCCATCGGCTCGGCCAGTGAGTCGGGATGGCCGAGCAGCCGGTGCAGTGCGAGGTAGTCGGGACTCGCGTCCGCCGGCACGACGCCCTGGAGCTCCGCCAGCCGCGCCCGGAGCTCGAGCCAGCCCGCGTAGTCGCAGGGGCCGGGGGCGGCCTCGACCGGCTCGAGCGGCAGCGTCAACTCGCCGGAGGCGGCGAGCGGCACCTCGGGCAGCGCGCCCGGGCGCCCGCGCGGGGACGGGTCGCCGTCGACGACCGCGACGCGGCAGGCGCCGGCGTGCTCCGGCCTCGCGCCGTCCGGAGCGCGCGCTGTCGCGAAGAAGAGGAGCAGCGTGCCGGTCGCGGGGAGCGGCGAAGGCGGGAGCTCGTCGAGCGCCACCTGCAGCAGCAGGTCGAGCGGCTCGCCCTCCCAGGTCGGCCAGTCGAAGCCCGGGTACGGCGTCGCCGTGCCGCCGAGACGGGAGCGGGTGTCGACCGAGGCGGGGGTGAGCCGGAGGCTCGCCTGCGCCGCGGCGACGGCCGCCTCCGCCCACGGCTCGAGCCCGAGCTCGCCGCAGAGACGGCGCACATCCTCCTCCGTTGCCGCCCGCGTCGTCGGCCGCGCCGGCAGGACGACCTGCTCCGGGGCGGCCGCGTCGGGGAAGGGACTCCCGAGCGACTCCTCGGGCTCGTCCGCGGCGCCGCGCAGCGCCTCGTCGAGCTCGCTCGCCGCACGCGCGACGTCGCGGACGAGCTGCTTCAGGAACCCGCGTCGGTTGCTGCCGCCGGCCACCTGCCGAGGCTAGCCGGAAGCCGGCACGTTCACCAACCGCCGACCCAGCCCGAGAGCAGGCCGTACGGCTCCGACTCCGCGGGCTCGCCCGGCAGCGCGCGGAGGAAGTCGAAGTCGCAGCCCTCGTCGGCCTGGAGCACGTGGTCGAGGAACAGCGCGCCGTAGCCGCGGCGGTAGCGCGGCTCTGACTGCGGCACCCGCGCGAGCCGCCGCGCGATCTCGTCGGCCGGGAGCGCCAGGTCGAGCCGGCCCGCCTCGACGTCGAGCTCGATCGGATCGCCGTCCCGGACGGCCGCAAGAGGTCCGCCCGCCGCGGACTCGGGCGCAACGTGCAGGCAGACGGTGCCGAACGCCGTCCCGCTCATGCGCGCGTCGGAGATCCGCACCATGTCGGTCACGCCGGCGGCGAGCAGCTTCGCCGGGATCGGGATCTGGCCCCACTCCGGCATCCCGGGGCCACCCCGGGGCCCGCTGTTCCGGAGGACGAGCACCGAGCCGGCCCCGACGTCGAGCGCCGGGTCGTCGATCCGCGCCGCGACGTCGTAGACGTCCTCGAAGACGACCGCCGGGCCGCGGTGCCGGAGCAGCTCCGGCGAGGCGGCGCTGCGCTTGATCAGCGCGCCGCCGGGGGCGAGGCTGCCGCGGACGACCGCGAGCGCGCCGGCCGGGCCGAACGGCCGCTCCAGCGTCGCGACGACATCGCGGTCGAGCGCCTCCGCCGAGCGGAAGCCGTCGGCGAGCGGGCGCCCGGTGACGGCGAGCGCGTCGCCGTTCAGCAGCGGCTCGAGCTCGCGCAGCACCGCCGGCACGCCGCCTGCGCGGTCGAGCTGCTCGACGAGGTGCTCGCCCGAAGGGCGCACGTTCGCGAGCAGCGGCGTCCGCTCCGCGAGCTCGTGGATCCGCCCGAGCGTCAGCGGCACACCGACCCGGCCCGCAAGCGCGAGCAGGTGGACGACGGCGTTCGTGCCGCCGCCGAGCGCCGCCAGCAGCACGACGGCGTTCTCGAGCGCCTCGACCGTCAGGATCCGCGACGGGCGCAGCTCCTCGCGCGCGAGCTCGACGGCGCGGGCGCCGGTCGCCTCGGCTGCACGCTGCCGCGCGGCGGCGACGGCGGGAATCGTCGCGGTGCCGGGCAGGCACATGCCGAGCGCCTCGACGAGCGCGGCCATCGTCGAGGCGGTGCCCATCTCGTTGCAGGTGCCGACTGAGGGCGTCGCCGCGGCCTCGAGCTCAGCGAACTCCTCCGCCGTCATCCGGCCGGCGCGCAGCTCGTCGGCGTAGTGCCAGAGGTCGGTGCCGGCGCCGAGCTGCCGACCCCGGAACCACGCCGGCTCCGAAGGGCCGCCGGTGACCATGATCGCCGGCACGTCGGCGCTGGCCGCGCCCATCAGCTGGGCCGGGACGGTCTTGTCGCAGCCGCCGAGCAGCACGACGGCGTCGAGCGGATAGGCGCGGATCGACTCCTCGACGTCCATCGACATCAGGTTCCGGTAGAGCATCGAGGTCGGCTTCATCAGGTTCTCGCCGAGCGAGATCGTCGGGAACTCGAGCGGCAGCCCGCCCGCGAGCAGGACGCCGCGCTTGACCGACTCCGCGAGCCCGCGGAAGTGCAGGTTGCAGTTGACGAGCTCCGACCACGAGTTGCAGATCCCGACGACGGGCCGGCCGGCGAGCGCGCCGCGCGAGATGCCCTCGGCGTGCAGCGAGGCGCGGTGGATGAAGCCGGCGAGGTCGGCGCCGCCGAACCAGCGGGCGCTGCGGAGGCTCATCGCCGCACTCCGTCGATCGCATCCTCGAGCCAGGCGCGCAGGTACGGCGCGAAGGACGGCCGGACGAGCAGCCGGATCGCGTCGTCGCCGGCGCAGTGGAGAATCGCCTCCGTCCGCGCGACGAGCGTCTGCGCGCAGCGGCCCGGGCCGAAGGATCCGGAGCGGAGGTCGAGCGAGCAGCCCTGCGCGAGCACCTCGCGCGCGTCGTCGCCGGCGAGCTCGAGCACGACGCGGGCCGCGGAGACGTCGACCGCGACCGCGGCGTCGGCGTACTCCGCCTCGCGGCCGCCGAGCACGAGCCACTCGTCGGGGCCAAGCCAGAGCACGTCGCCCGCGCTCGTGTTCGGCTCGAGTGGAAACCTGGGGCGCGGCTCGCCGCGGACGAGCACCTGCGCCTCGACGGGAACCTCACGCAGGACGGCCATCGCGCCGCCTCCCTTCGGGGTCGTAGAGGACGGGCTCCGCCAGCACGGCCGGCACGACGCGGTCCTCGAGCGGTGCGTGGACGGTCTCGCCGACGCGCCCGCGGCCGCCGCGCACGAGCGCGAGCGCGAAGGTGCGGCCGAGCGCGGCGCTGCGGTAGCTCGAGGTGACGTGTCCGAGCATCGGCACCGGCGGCGGCACGTCCGGGTCGGCGACGAGCTGCGCGCCCTCCGGCAGCAGCTCGTCCGGGTCGGCCGGCAGGACGGCGACGAGCTGCTTCCGGTCGGCGCGGGAGGTGTCGGGCCGGTCGAACGAGCGCTTGCCGACGAAGTGCCCTTTCTTCTTCGAGACGACCCAGTCCATGCCGAGATCCTGCGGCGTTACGGTGCCGTCCGTGTCCTGGCCGACGATCGGGTACGCCTTCTCGGCGCGGAGCACGTGCATCGCCTCGGTGCCGTACGGCGTCGCCCCGCCGGCCCCTTCGAGCGCGCGCCAGAGCTCGTGCCCGCGCCGGCCGTCGACCCAGACCTCGAACGCGAGCTCGCCGGAAAAGCTGACGCGGCAGACGCGCGCAGGGATCCCGACGACCTCGCCCTCGCGGATCGCCATGAAGGGGAAGCTCGCCGCGTCGAGCGCGACGCCCGTGAGCGGCTGCAGGAACTCGCGCGCGTCCGGCCCCGCGACCGCCACGGCCGCCCACTGCTCGGTCACCGAGGCGAGCCAGACGCGCAACTCCGGCCACTCCGTCTGCAGCCACTCCTCCATCCACGCGAGCACGGCGGCGGCGTTGCCGGTCGTCGTCGTGCAGAGGAAGCGCCCCTCGCCGAGGCGCATGACGACGCCGTCGTCGAAGACCATCCCGTCGGCCCGGCACATGACCCCGTAGCGGCACATGCCGACGGGCAGGGTCGAGATCAGGTTCGTGTAGAGCCGATCGAGCAGCTCCGCCGCGTCGGGCCCCTGGACGTCGATCTTCCCGAGCGTCGAGACGTCCTGCATGCCGACGCGCTCGCGCACGGCCGCGCACTCGCGCAGCACCGCGGCGTCCATCTCCTCGCCGCTGCGCGGGTAGTAGCGCGGCCGCTTCCACTGGCCGACGTCCTCGAAGACGGCGCCGAGCTCGACGTGCCGCTCGTGCAGCGGCGTCACGCGCACCGGGTCGAAGAGCGGGCCGCGGTTGCGGCCGGCGAGGAGCGCGAACGGGACCGGCAGGTACGGCGGCCGCGCCGTCGTCGTGCCGAGCTCGCCCGGGTGGACGCCGAGCAGCTCGGCCGCGACCCGGGTCGCCAGCACGCCCGAGGTCCTGCCCTGACCGGGGCCGGTGCCGATCGTCGTGTAGCGCTTCACGTGCTCGACCGACCTCAGGCCGGCGGCGACCGCGCGCCGCACGTCGGCGACGGTCGCGTCGCGCTCGAGGTCGACGAAGATCCGCCCCTCTTCGCCGTCGGGGAGCGCGAACGGCGGCGCGTCCGGCAGCCCCTCGCCGGTGACGGAGCCGGCGCATGCCACCGCGCGCAGCTCGCCGTCCGGCACCGGCGCGCCGACCCGGTCGTCCCAGCGGAGGCGACCCCCGGCCTGACGCCAGAGCTGGACGCGCGGCGTGAAGCCGCCCGAGACGGGTGTGGCGCCGGCGGGGCGGCCGTAGCGCTTGAAGGCGCCGGCGAGCATGACGCCGGGCCGGTCGTTGTCCTCGAAGAGCGTCGGCCGCTCGACCGCGCCGGTCGCGAGCACGATCCGGCGCGCCCGGATCCGCCACAGCCGCCGCCCGCGCTCGACCGCGACCGCGAGGTTGCCGTCGTAGAGGCCGACGACCGCCGTCCGCTCGAGCACGCGCACGCCGTCGAGCGGGGCGCAGCGGCCGAGCTCGGCGAGGATCACGTCGCCGCCGCCGGCCGCCGCGGCCGCACGACCCGCCGGGCCGGCGCCGACGACGAGCACGTCGCAGTGGGCGTGCATCGAGTCGTACCGCCGCTCCCGGCGCGGCGGCTCGAGCCGCCCCTTGCCCGCGACCGGCTCGGCGACAAGCCCTTCCTCGAGCTCGACGAGGGTCGCGCGCGCGAGCGGCTCGTCGCCGACGCGGACGAGCGCGTTCGGCTCCTCCTCGCCGTCCGAGAAGACGCCGCGAGGCCGGTCGCGGTAGGGGCTGCGGAAGCCGCCGAGCACGCCGTTGCGGACGAGCGCCGCCGCCAGCGTCTCGCCCTCGCGGCCCTCGTACTCGACGCCGGCGAAGGAGAACCTCACCCGAGGATCTCGTGCGTCGCCGTGTCGCGGGTCAGGTCGAACCAGCGCCGGCAGCCGTGCGCGTGCACCCAGCGCTCGCGGAACGGCCCCTTCGGGTTCGCGCGGACGAACAGGTACGCAGCCCACTCCCCGTCGGTGAGCGCGGCCGGGTCGGCGGGGTAGGGCACGCCCGCCTCGCCGCCGTAGCTGAACTCGAGCTCGTCGCGCTCGCCGCACCAGGGGCACGGGATCAGCATCAGTGCGCGACCGCCGCGGCGCCGTGCTCGTCGACGAGGGCGCCGGTCGCGAAGCGGTCGAGGGAGAAGGGCGCGGCGAGCGCGTGCGGCTCGCCGTGGGCGAGCGTCCAGGCGAACGTCCGGCCCGACGCGGGCGTCGCCTTGAAGCCGCCCGTGCCCCAGCCGCAGTTGACGTAGAGGCCGTCGACGGGCGTGGGGCCGAGGATCGGCGAGGCGTCCGGCGAGACATCGACGATCCCGCCCCACGTGCGGAGCACGCTCGCCGAGGCGAACAGCGGGAAGAGCTCGAGCGCCGCCGCGAGCTGCCGCTCGATCACGTGGAACGAGCCGCGCTGGGCATACGAGTTGTAGGCGTCGATGCCGGCGCCCATCACGAGCTCGCCCTTGTGCGCCTGACTGACGTACACGTGGACGGCGTTCGACATCACGACGCACGGCAGCACCTGCTCGTACAGCTCGGAGACGAGCGCCTGCAGCGGATGGCTCTGCAGCGGCAGCCGGACTCCCGCCAGGTCCGCGAGCAGCGTGCTGTGGCCGGCGGCGACGAGGCCGATCGTGCCGGCGGCGATCCGACCCAGGGTCGTGCGGACGGCGACGGCACGGCCGCGCTCGACCTCGATCCCCGTCACCTCGCACTCCTGCACGAGGTCGACGCCGAGCGCGTCGGCGGCCCGCGCGTAGCCCCAGGCCACGTTCTCGTGGCGCGCGATCCCGCCGCGGGGCTGATACGTCGCGCCGAGCACCGGGTAGCGCACGTCCGGCGAGACGTCGAGGATCGGGCAGACCTCCGCCACCTGCTCCGGCTCGAGCCACTCCGCGTCGATCCCGCTCAGCCGGTTCGCGTAGACGCGGCGGCGCGAGTCGCGGACGTCCTGGAGCGTGTGTGCGAGGTTGAGCACCCCGCGCTGGTCGAAGAGCAGGTCGTAGTCGAGCTCCTCCGCCAGCCCCTCCCAGAGCTGCAGCGCATGCTCGTAGATCGCCGCGCTCTCGTCCCACAGGTAATTCGAGCGGATGACCGTAGTGTTGCGCGTGATGTTGCCGCCGGCGAGCCAGCCCTTCTCGAGCACGGCGACGTCCGTGATCCCGTGCTCGCGCGCGAGGTAGTAGGCGGTCGCCAGCCCGTGCCCGCCGGCGCCGACGATCACGACCTCGTACGCGCGCCGCGGCTCGGGGCTGCGCCAGAGGAAGTCGGGCTGACCCTCGCTCAAGCGGCGACGACCTCGTTCCGGAGCACGCCGATCCCCTCGACCTCGACCTCGACGACGTCGCCCGGCCGCAGCGGCACCTTCGGGTCGCGGAAGACGCCCACGCCGTCGGGCGTCCCGGTCAGGATCAGGTCGCCGGGCTCGAGCGTCAGCACGCGCGAGACGTAGGCGACGAGCTCGGGCACCGCGAAGATCAGATGGCGCGTGCGCGAATCCTGCAGCACGTCGCCGTTCAGGCGCTGGACGACGCGCACGTCCGCCGGGTCGAGCTCGTCGACGCCTGCGATCCGCGGGCCGACCGGGCAGAAGCCGTCGTAGCCCTTGCCGCGGAACCACTGGCCGTCGCCGAACTGCGCGTCGCGCGCGCTGACGTCGTTGGCGCAGGTATAGCCGGCGACGACGGAGAACGCGTCGGCGGCGTCCACGTCGCGCGCAGTCCCGCCGATCACGACCGCCAGCTCGGCCTCGGCGTCGACGTGGCCGATCCCGGGCGGCAGCACGATCCGGTCGCCGTCGCCGCAGAGGGCGTTCGCGAACTTGCCGAACAGGAGCGGCGCCTTCGGCAGCTCCACGCCCTGTTCCTCGGCGTGGTCGCGGTAGTTCAGTCCGACGCAGACGATCTTCGGGTCGCGCCGGCCGAAGCGGGCCTGCCAGGCCTCGCGGGTCGTCTCGTTGCTCATCTAGCTCGCTTCCTTCTTGCCGGGGTTGAGGAGGTTGTCAGGATCGAAAATCCGCTTGATCGCCTCGTGCAGCGCGACTGCGCGCGGCGACCACTGCCGTTGTAGCTGGCCGCGCTTGACGAGGCCGACGCCGTGCTCGCCGGTCACCGAGCCGCCCAGCGCGACCGCCAGCGCGAAGAGCTCCCGCGCGGCGGTGGCGGCACGCTCGACCTCGGCGTCGTCGGCGCGGTCGACGAGGAAGGTCGCGTGCAGGTTGCCATCGCCGGCGTGGCCCCAGCTGCACGACTCGAGCCCGTGCCGAGCGGCGATCTCGGCCGTCCCGGCGAGCGCTTCGCGCAGCCGGTCGAACGGGACGACGACGTCCTCGCTGACCTTGCCGCCGCGCTGCACGGTGACGGCAAGCGAGACGCCGTCGCGCCAGCGCCAGAGGCGGTCGATCTCGCCGCGGGTCGCCGGCGCGTGCACTGCGAGCGCGCCGTCCGCGAGCACCTCGCGCAGCTCGGCGGCCAGGGCGGCGGCCTCGGCGCGGGAGCCGTCGGCCTCGGCGATCACCGCGAAGCGGGCGCCCTCCGGCAGCGGCGCCGGGAAGGTCGCGGCCGAGGCCGCCAGCGTCCGCCCGTCGAGGTACTCCAGCGCGGCGACCGGCAGGCCGTTCCCGAGCACCGCCTCGAGCGCCTGCACGCCTGCTTCCTCGTCCGAATAGAGCGCGACCGTCGGCAGCGCGGCCTCCGGCGCCGGCATCAGCCGCAGCCAGGCGGCGGTGACGATGCCGAGCGTCCCCTCGGAGCCGATCAGCAGGCTCTTCAGGTCGTAGCCGGCGACGTCCTTGCGGATCGGACCCCCGAGCCGGATCAGCTCGCCCGGCGGCACGACCGCCTCGAGGCCGGTCACCCAGGCGCCGGTGACGCCGTACTTGAACGCGTGCGGCCCGCCCGCGTTGGTGGCGATGTTGCCGCCGATCTGCGAGCTCTCGGCGGCGCCGGGATCGGGCGGGAAGAAGAGGCCGCTCTCGCGCGCCACGCGGCGCACCTCCGACGTGCGCACGCCCGCCTCGACCTCCATCCGCCACTGGAGCGGGTCGAAGCGGCGGATCCGGTCGAGCCGCTCGAGCGAGAGGACGACGCCGCCGTCGAGCGGGACCGCGCCGCCCGCGAAGCCGGTGCCGCCGCCGCGCGGGACGATCGGCGTCCCGGTCGTGTAGCAGGCGGCGACGACCGCGGCGACCTCCTCGGCCGAGTCGGGCAGCACGACCAGGTCGGCGCGGCCGCGCACGCCGCGCGTCTCGGTCTCGTCGGCGAGGTACGCGGCCGTCGGCGGGAGCACGTGCCGCTCGCCGACGAGCTCGCGCAGCCGCGGCTCGAGCCCGGGCGCGACGACCGTCATGCGGCCGGTGCGGGCGCCTGCAGCATCCCGCGCTCGAGCAGCTCGCGGAAGCGGGCGACGGTCTCGCGCACGCCCTCGACGAGCGGCGTCTCGGCGAAGTCCGGCACGAGCTCGGCGAAGGAGCGCGCGTCCGTCTCGGCCGGGAACGGGAGGACGGTGTCGCCGTGGGCGATCTCGGCGCCCGGGGCCGCGGCGGCGATCGCCTCGACGACCTCCGCGATCGAGACGGCGCGCCCCGGCAGGTTGTGGACGGCCGCGCCGCCGGCGCCGGCGAGGCTCGCCGCGAGGAACGCACGGGCGACGTCGCGCGCGAGCTGCAGCTGCGCGGCGCCGCCGTACGGGATCGCGTAGGCGGTGCCGGCGGCCGCGGCGAGCATGGCGGCGGTCGGAGCGGATGTGACGCCCTGGTCGCGGCCGACGCCGTAGACCGTGTGGGGCCGCAGCCCGACGCTCGCGATGCCGGTCTCGGCCAGATAGACCTCGGCGGTGGCCTCGTTGGCGCGCTTGAAGACGCCGTAGAGCGTGCTCGGGTGGCGGTCGAAGGTGCCGTCCGCGTCGTAGGCGGCGATCGAGGAGGCGTAGACGACCGGCGCGAGCTCGCGCCGCGCGGCGGCCTCGAAGACGTTGACGGTGCCGAGCACGTTCACGCGCGCGCCGAGCGGCGGGTCGGCCCGCACGAGCGGCACCTGCAGCGCCGCGAGGTGGATCACGTGCGTGACGCCGTGCTCGTCGATCGCGTGCTCGAGCGCGGCGAGATCGGTGATGTCGCCGACGACGTGCGGCACGTCGGCGGCCGCCTCGCCGAGCAGCAGGCGCAGCCGGCGCGGCTCCGTCGAGAGGTCGAAGGTGACGACGTAGCGCCCCTCGGCGGCGAGCTCGTGGACGACCCAGGCGCCGACGCACCCGTGCGCGCCCGTGACGAGGAAGCGCGGCTCCATCACGGCCGCAGCAGCACCTTCGAGTGCTCGCCGGGCCGGTCGACGAGCTCGGCGAACGCGCGGGCGCCGTCGGCGAGCGGCGCCTCGTCGACCCAGGCGAGGTCGAGGTCGCCGGCAGCGAGCAGCTCGAGCGCCGCCGCGAAGTCGGTGCGGGAGTACGCGAACTGCCCGCGCAGCCGGATCGACCGCCGCACGAGCGTCGCGATCGGCAGCGCGCCCTCCGCCTGTCCGAGACCGACGACGACGACGGAGCCGCCGTTCCGCACCGCGTCGATCGCCGCGCGCCACGTCGTCTCGAAGCCGGCGGCGTCGACGGCGAGGTCGAAGGAGGCGAGAGCGATCTCGCCGGCGTCCGCGACCACGGCCGCGGCTCCGAGCCGCTCCGCGTGCGCGCGGCGTGCGGCGACGGGGTCGACGGCCGTGACCTCGGCTCCCGCCCGCGCGGCGGCGAAGGCGGTCAAGAGCCCGATCGGGCCGCAGCCGAGCACGAGCACGTGTGTCGCCGGCCCGACCTCGTGGGGCGCGAGCGCGCCGACGCAGCAGGCGAGCGGCTCCGCCAGCACCGCGCGCTCCGGTGCGAGGCCGGCGGGCACCGCGACGAGCGAGCGCTCGGGGACGGCGACGCGCTCCGCGAAGACGCCCGGCCGGTGCATGCCGAGCAGCCGCCAGCCCTCGCAGAGGTTGTCCTCCCCGGCGCGGCAGCGGGCGCAGGTCCCGCAGGCGAGGAGCGGATAGACGGTGTAGACCCCGCCGCGCGCGCGGCCGACCGCCTCGTGGCCGAGCACGAGCGGCGGCACACGCGGCCCGGGATGGCCGCGGTAGCCGTGCAGGTCGGAGCCGCAGATGCCGGCGAGCGCGACCTCGAGCACGACCTCGCCCGGAGCCGGGACGGGGTCGGGCAGCTCCTCGAGCGCGAGCTCGCGCTCGCCGTGCCAGACGAGCGCCTTCATCGCGGGGTGCCGATCGTCGTCACGCGATTGTCAACTATACGTGGATTGTCGACAATTTCACCTGCGAAGTACCTGACCGGTGCGGCTGCCGGTCGGCTGCCCGCCGCGCAGGGCCGGCACGCCGTTCACGAGCACGTGCCGCATGCCCTCGGCGAGCCGGTTGGGCTCGAACGTGGTGCCCCGGTCGGCGAAGACCTCGGGATCGAAGACCGCGACGTCGGCGCGGGCGCCCTGCCGCAGGACGCCGCGGTCGGCGAGGCCGATCCGCTCGGCCGGCGCGCCCGTCAGCCGGTGCACCGCCTCGGCGGGGGAGAGCAGCCGCTCGTCGCGGACCATGAAGCGCCAGAACCAGGCAGCCCAGGTGTAGGCGCCGTGGAAGCTCGAGCCCGCGAGCGGCCCGTCGGGCGCGAGCGTCGTCGCGTCGGAGCCGGGCACGCAGAGCGGGTGCGCGAACGCCTCGCGCTGCTGCTGCTCGCTGTAGGCGTGGATCACCACCATCAGCCGGTGCAGCTCGTCGACGGCGCCGAGCAGCAGGTCGAAGACGGCGTCGAGCGGCTCCTGGTCGCGCTCGGCGGCGATCGCGGCGAGGTCGCGACGCGCGTACTGCGGCCAGCGCGCGCTGTCGAGGAGGACGACGCGCGACCAGTCGCCGCCCGCGCTGAGGATCGAGCGGTGGCCGCGCATCGCGTCGCGCTGCGCCGGGTCGCGCAGGAGGGCCGCCAGATCGTCGGCGGCGAGCGCCCACGCCGGCAGCGCCGCGTACAGGTTCGTCAACCCGAAGGTGCGCGTGTGCATGTCGAAGGCGACGTCGCGGCCGCGGTCGCGCGCCGTCTCGACGAGCTCCAGGCAGCGCCGGCTCTCCTCGGCGCCGTTTCGCGGGACGAGGTGCGAGACCTGCAGCCGCACCTCCGCCCGCTCGGCCGTCCGCAGCGCCTCCGCGACCGCGCCAGCGGCGCCCTCGTCGCGGCGGCGCGTGTGGGTGGCGTAGAACGGGGCCAGCCGGGCGAGCGCCGTCACCTCCTCCTCCGGCGCGCCCTGCTCCTGTGCGTACTCGAGCCCGGTCGAGTAGCCCCAGGCGCCGGCGTCCAGCGACTCGCGCAGGAGCGCCTGCATCCCGGCCAGCTCGTGCGCGTCGGCGGCGCGCTCGGCGAGCCCGAGCGTCGCCAGGCGCAGCTGCCCGTTCGGGACGAGGCTCGCCACGTTCACCGCCGGCCGCGCGCGCTCGAGCTCCTCGAAGTACTCGCCCGCCGAGCTCCAGGTGACGGGCAGGTCGTCGGAGTAGCCGTAGATCGCGCGCCGCGCGACCGCGGGGTCGCGGATCGGGAAGCAGCCGAAGCCGCAGTTGCCGACGACCTCGGTCGTGACGCCCTGGTGGATCGCGCTGAGCGCGCGCGGATCGACGAGCAGCGTGTAGTCGGAGTGGCTGTGGAGGTCGACGAAGCCGGGCGCGACGGCGAGACCGGTCGCGTCGAGCTCCTCGGCCTCGGCGTCGAACGCGCCGACCTCGGCGATCAGGCCGTCCTCGACGAGCACGTCCGCCGCGCGTCCCGCAGCGCCGCTGCCGTCGTAGACGGTGCCGTTCCGGATCGCGATCCTCACCGCCGCACCGACTCGACCGTGCCGTAGGCGCCGTCGCGGAGGAAGCGCTCGTGCGCGCGCCCGACCGCGTCCTCGTCGACGCGGAAGCCGTGCCCCGGCCCGTCGGGCAGCCGGAAGCGCCCGGCGGGCGCCGAGACGTCGACGCCCGTCGTCAGCCGCTCGGCGAGGAGCTGGTGCATCGCCTGGTTGCCGTCGGTCAGGTTCGGGATCGTCGCGGCGACCTGCGCGTGCGCGAGGAAGCTGAGCTCGCTCTGCATGAACGCGTGCAGGTTCACGCTCAGCCCCCAGGCGGCGCAGATCGCCGCCTGCTGGCGGAAGCGCAGCAGCCCGCCCGCGTCGTGCGGGCCCTGGACGACCACGTCGGCGGCGCCTGCCTCGAGCACCTGCCGCAGCTGCTGCGTCGTATAGACGGCCTGGTCGGCGGCGATCCTCGTCGCGACCTTCGACCGCACGTGCGCGAGCCCGGCAACGTCCCAGTGCGGCGTCGGCTGCTCGACCCAGTCGAGGTCGTGGAGCTCGAGCCGCCGGATCCGCTCGACCGCCGTCGCCGCCTCCCACGCCTCGTTCGGGTCGATCCGCAGCCGCTTCCCCGGCCCGATCGCCTCCCGCACGGCGGCGACGATCGCTTCGTCGTCGCGCGGACGGCCGACCTTCAGGTAGATCACGTCGTGGTCGGCGAGCTGCCGGGCGTGCGCGGCGAGCGTGTCGGCGTCGTCGCCCTGCAGGAAGCCGAAGTAGTCCAGCTCGTCGCGGACGGCGCCGCCGAAGAACGTCCGCGTCGGCGTCCCGAGCGTGTGCCCGAGCGCGTCCCAGCAGGCCGACTCGAGCCCCGCGACGACGAACTGCGTCAGCTGCGGCGTCGTCTTCCAGCGGCCCTCGGCCCAGATCGAGCGGAGGATCGCCTCGACGTCGCCGACCCGGCGGCCGACGAGCTGGCGCGCGATCAGCCGGCCGAACGCGGCGACCGCGTCCGGCGCCTCGCAGATCGACTCGCCCCAGCCGGCAACGCCGTCGTCGGTCTCGACGCGGAAGAGGACGAGGTTCGCGCCGTGCTGCGACCCGGCAGCCCAGTGGAACTCCTGCAGGAGCGGCACCGCGACCGGGATCGCGTCGACGCGGGCGATCCTCACGGGCGCGCGTCCCCGTAGATGTCGACCTCGGCGCCCGGGACGACGGCGTCGGCGTCGGCGTCGGCGACGAGCGCGGCCGTGCCGATCACTCCTCGACCTCCGACGGCAGCGAGTCGAGCACGAGCTCGACCGCCCAGCGCATCTGCTCCTCGATCGCACGCTCGGCGGCGGCAGGGTCGCCGGCGCGGCAGGCCTCGTAGAGGCGCCGGTAGTTGCGCACGGACCGGTCGAAGCGCTCGCGGCGCGAGAGCACGAGCCTGTTGTAGCGCTCCGAGCGCCAGAAGAGCCGCTCCACCTCTGCCAGCAGGCGCGGCCGGCCCGCGGCCGCGTAGCAGGTTGCGTGGAACTCCCAGCGCGCGCGCAGGTAGCCGTCGACGTCGCCGCGCGCCGCCAGCCGCTCGAGCTTCGCGAGCAGCGCCTCCATCCGCTCGAGCTCCGCCGGCCCGACCGCGGCCGCGCCGGCGCGCGCCGCCAGCGCCTCGAGGCCGCGGCGCACGGCGTAGGTCTCCTCGAAGTCCTCGCGCGTCAGCCGGCGCACGTGCGCGCGGCCGTTGCCGGCGACCTCGACGAGCCCCGACCGCTGCAGCTCCGTCAGCGCGAGCCGCACCGGCGTCTGCGAGACGCCGAGCCGCTCGGCGAGGTCGCGCTGCACGAGCGGCGTCCCTTCCGGCAGCTGCCCCGCGACGATCAGCTCGCGGAGCGCCTCCGCGACACGGTCCTCGACCGACGCGCGCGCGATCGGCGCCACCGACTTGAGCGCCTCCGTCACCGACGTGTATGGTGCGGGCGCGCGATTTGAAATTTCATATCGCGGAGGCTACACGATCAGCGCGACGGACGACAGCACCCGGATCGGCGCCGACGTCGGCGGCACGTTCACCGACGTGATCCTCCAGCGCGCCGACGGGAGCACGCAGATCCGGAAGCTGCTCTCGACGCCGCCCACCTACGACGCCGCGGTCGTCGAGGCGGTGGCGGGACTGCGCGACGGCGCGCGCGTAAGCGGCGTCGTCCACGGCACGACCGTCGCGACGAACGCCGTGCTCGAGCGCCGCGGCGCGCGCGCCGCGCTCGTCACGACCGCCGGCTTCCGCGACGTGCTCGAGCTGCGTCGCCTGCGGATCCCGCGCATGTACGAGCCGTTCTGGCGCAAGCCCGAGCCGCTCGTCGCGCGCCGCCTCCGCTTCGAGGTGGGCGAGCGTATGGCGGCCGACGGCGCGGTGCTGCGGCCGCTCGACGAGTCGGAGGCGCGCGCGCTCGCCGCGACGATGCGCGAGGCCGACGTCGAGTCGGTCGCCGTCTGCCTGCTCCACTCGTACCTCTATCCGGCGCACGAGGAGCGGCTCGGCGCGATCCTCCGCGAGGAGCTGCCGGACGTCTACGTCTCGCTCTCGAGCGAGATCCTGCGCGAGCAGCGCGAGTACGAGCGCTCGGCGACGACGGTCGTGAACGCGTACGTGCGGCCGCTGATGGAGCGGTACGTCGGCGACATCCGGCGCGGTCTCGACGCGGCCGGCGTGCGGGCGCCGCTGACGATCATGCAGTCGTCCGGCGGCGTGATGACCGCCGACGACGCGAAGCGGCGGCCGGTGCTGGCGCTCGAGTCGGGACCGGCGGCGGGCGTCGTCGCGGCGCTCGGGATCGCGCGGCGGCTCGGCTACGCGAACGCGATCGCCTTCGACATGGGCGGCACGACGGCGAAGGCGTCGCTGATCGAGCACGGTGCGGTCGCGCGCGGCCGCGAGTACGAGGTCGGGGGCGCGCTCTCGGCCGGCTCGCGGCTCATGCGCGGATCGGGGGAGCTGCTGCGGATCCCGACGATCGACATCGCCGAGGTCGGCGCCGGCGGCGGCTCGCTCGCCTGGCTCGACCGGGCCGGCGGCCTTCAGGTCGGCCCCCGCTCTGCCGGCGCCGATCCAGGCCCTGCCTGCTACGGCCGCGGCGGCGTCGAGCCGGCGGTCACCGACGCGAACGTGGTGCTCGGGTACATCCCCGAGGGGCCGCTCGCGGACGGGCAGATCTCGATCTCGCGCGAGCTCGGCGAGCGGGCGCTCGAGCGCGTCGGCGTGCCGCTCGGCCTCGCGACCGACGAGGTGGCCGCGGGGATCCATGCGATCGCGAACGCCCGCATGACGCGCGCGCTCCGCTCGGTCTCCTCCGAGAAGGGGCGCGACCCGCGCGACTTCGCGCTGATCGCCTACGGCGGCGCCGGCCCGGTCCACGCGGTCGGGCTCGCCGAGGAGCTCGGCTGCCGGACGGTCCTCGTGCCCGCGCTCGCCGGCCTCTTCTCGGCGCTCGGCCTCCTCTTCGCGCGGCCGGAGTTCCACGCCGTCCGCACCTGCCACCTCGACGCGCGGGCGATCGCCGGGACGGAGCTCGACCGCGTCTTCGACGAGCTGCGGGCGGGGCTCGACGGCGTCGAGTTCGTCCGCAGCGCCGAGCTCCGCTACGGCGGTCAGACCTGGGAGATCGAGGTCGACGCGGGCGACCCGGTCGATCTCGAGGCGCTCGTCGCCGCCTTCGAGAACGAGCACGAGCGCCTCTACGGCGTCCGCGGCGAGCCCGGCTCGCCGGTCGAGATTCGCGCGCTGCGCCTCGCCGGGCTCGGCCCCTCGAGCGCGGTCGAGCGGCTCGCGGTCGGCGGCGGCTTCGCCCCGCGCGAGACCGTGCGCGAGACGGCGCTCGGGACGCTGCCGGTGCGGAGCCGCGCCTCCGTCGGCGAGCAGCCGGAGCCGGGGCCGCTGCTCGTCGACGAGTACGACACGACCGTCGTCGTCCGCCCCGGCTGGACGGCGCGCCGCGAACCGGCGACGGAGACGCTCGTCCTGGAGCGGGCCGCGTGACCGTTCGGACGCACGACCCGATCACGCAGGAGATCGTCGGCAACGCGCTCGCCTCGATCGCCGACGAGATGGCGACGACGATCTTCCGCACCGCCCACTCGACCGTCGTCCGCGACGGGATGGACTTCTCGGCTGCGCTCTGCGGGCCGGACGGCGAGACGGTCGCGCAGGCGGTGACGGTGCCGTTCCACCTCGGCTCGGTGCCGCACGCGCTCGACACCCTGCGGGCGAAGTGGGGCGAGCGGATGCGGCCGGGCGACGTCTTCGTGATGAACGACCCATTCGACGGCGGCATCCACCTGCAGGACATCTTCGTCTTCAAGCCGGTCCACCTCGACGGCGAGCTGATCGGCTTCGCGACCACGACAGCGCACCACGGCGACGTCGGCGGCCGGCTGCCCGGCTCGGCCGCCTGCGACAACACCGAGATCTTCCAGGAGGGACTGCGCCTTCCCTGGCTGAAGCTCTACGACGAGGGCGAGCCGGTCGAGGCGATCTTCGAGGTGATCCGGGCGAACGTGCGGATCCCGCGGATGACGCTCGGCGACCTGTCGGCGCAGGTGGCCGCCACCTCGGTTGCCGAGCGGGAGCTGCAGGAGCTCGCACGCCGCTACGGCCCGGAGCGGCTGGCCGAGCTGATGACCGGCCTCGTCGACCACACCGAGCGGCTCGTCCGCCAGGAGATCGGCTCCTGGCCCGACGGGCGCGCGACCTTCACCGACCATCTCGACTCGGACGGGCTCGAGCGACGCGACGTGCCGATCACGGCGGCGGTCGAGATCGCGGGCGACGAGATCACCGTCGACCTGAGCGAGTCGGCGCCGATGGTCGCCGGCGCGCTCAACTCGACGCGCTCGTTCATCCAGGCGTGCGTCTACCAGGCGGTCCGGAGCGCGCTCGAGGTCGAGATCCCGAACACCTCCGGCGCCTTCCGGCCGATCCACGTCGTCACGAAGCCGGGAACGGTCGCGCACGTGGTCATGCCGGGCGCCTCCTCGATGCGCGGCGTCACCGGCTTCCGCGCCCTCGACGCGGTCAACGGGGCGCTCGCGCAGCTCGTGCCCGACCGCGTCCCGGCGGCGGGCGAGGGCGGGAACACGCTCGCCGTCTTCGGCGCCGAGCGCGAGGACGGGTCGCCGTTCGTCTTCTACGAGCTCGTCGTCGGCACCTGGGGCGGCACGCCGCGACACGACGGCAACGACGGCGTCACGAACCCGGCGTCGCTCGCGGCGAACATCCCGGTCGAGGTCGCCGAGTCGGAGTTCCCGATCCGGGTCGAACGCTACGGGCTCGTCCCCGACTCGGGCGGCGCCGGCCGGTACCGCGGCGGCCTGGCGATCGAGCGCGCCTGGCGCTGCCTGACGCCCGACACATCGCTGATCGTCCGCTCCGACCGCGCCGTCCACCCGCCGTACGGGCTGCAGGGCGGAGGGCCGGGAGCGGTGTCGTCGAACCTGCTGATCCGCGCCGACGGGAGCGCGGAGGTGCTGCCGTCGATGTTCTCGACCCGGATCCAGCCCGGCGACGTCTTCGTCCACCGCACCGCAGGCGGCGGCGGCTGGGGTGATCCGGCCGAGCGCGACCCGGCGGCGCAGGCCGACGACCTCGTCGACGGGAAGGTGAGCCCCGGTGTGGGCTCGACGGAGCCGATCGAGAGCGCACGTGCCGGCTCCGCCGGCGCCGGAGCGGGGAAATGATCGACCCGATCGCGTTCGAGGTGATCCGCAACGCGCTCGTGGCGGCGACCGACGAGATGGTGCTCGCGCTGCGGCGGAGCGCGTACTCGACCAACATCAAGACGCGCTCCGACTTCTCGTGCGCCCTCTTCGACGCCG
>DASSSQ010000003.1:0-17292 GCA_035708405.1 Gaiellaceae bacterium | reverse complement strand
ACGGGATGGTTCGCGCCGCGGTGGCCGAACGGGAGCTTGAACGTCCTGCGGCCGGTCGCGAGCGCGATCAGCTGGTGACCGAGGCAGATGCCGAGGATCGGCACGCGCCCGAGCGCGTCGCGGACGACCTCGGTCTCGGCGACGAGCGGCTCCGGGTCGCCCGGGCCGGGCGAGAGCAGCACGCCGTCGTGGCCGACGAGCGAGTCCGCGTCGACGTCGTGCGGATACACCGTCACGCGCGCGCCCGCGACCGCGAGTCGCCGCAGCACGGAGCGCTTGACGCCGTAGTCGACGACCGCGACGTCGACGTCGCCGCCGTCCGCGTAGACGTAGGCCTGCTCGCAGGAGACACCGGCGACGAGCGGGCGCCCCTCCATCGACGGCTGCGCCCGCACCTCCTCGAGCGCGTCCTCGACGGCGACGTCGCCGGTGAAGACGCCGGCTCGCATCGCGCCGCGCTCGCGCAGGTGGAGGACGAGCGAGCGCGTGTCGACGCCGGAGAGCGCCGGCAGGCCGCGCTCGCGCAGCCAGTCCGTCCACTCCGGCCCGCGTGCCTCGCGCATCACCGCGGCGCGCGCGTGCGTGCGCGACGACTCCTCGCGGCCGCGGGCGACGCCGTAGTTGCCGACCATCGGCGCGGTGAAGCAGACGAGCTGCTCCGAAAAGCTCGGATCGGTGACGACCTCCTGGTAGCCGGTCATGCCGGTCGTGAAGACCGCCTCACCGAGCGCCGCACCGGCAGCGGCGACCGAGGTGCCTCTGAAAACAGAGCCGTCCTCGAGGATCAGGAAGCCGGTCATGCCGAGAAGGCTACGCGTCCCGCCGCGATCGTCGTCCGCACGAGGCCGCGCAGCCGCTCGCCGAGCAGCCACGAGTTGGCCGACCGCGAGCGGAAGCCGTCCTCGCTCACCGTCCAGGCGGCGTCGAGGTCGAGCAGGACGAGGTTCGCCCGGGCGCCGACCGCGACGCGCGGGCGGTCGAGGCCGAAGATCCGCGCCGGCCCGGCGGAGAGCCGCTCGAGCAGCGTCTCCAGCGAGAGCAGGCCCGGCTCCACGAGCCGCGTGTAGAGCACCGCGAAGGCGGTCTCGAGCCCGGTGACGCCGAAGGGCGCGGACTCGAAGGGCACGTCCTTCTCGAAGCGGGCGTGCGGCGCGTGGTCGGTCGCGATCGCGGCGATCGTGCCGTCGCGGAGCGCGTCGAGCAGCGCCGCGCGGTCGGCCTCGGCGCGCAGCGGCGGGTTCATCTTCACGTTCGGGTCGAGCGAGCGCACCGCGTCGTCGGTCAGGCAGAGGTGGTGCGGCGTCGCCTCGCCGCTCGCCTCGACGCCGGCGGCGAGCGCGCGCCGGAGCGCGTCCACCGACTCGCGCGCGGAGAGGTGCATCAGGTGGAGCGGACGGCGCTCGTAGGCGGCGAGCGCCAGGTCGCGCTCGACCATCAGGCTCTCGCCGACCGACGGCCAGCCGCCGAAGCCGAGCTCCGCGGAGACGACGCCCTCGTGCATCTGCCCGCCGCGGGTCAGCGTCGGCTCCTCGCAGTGGACGGCGATCGGCCGCCCGGCGACCGCGGTGTACTGCAGCGCGCGCCGCATCAGGCCCGGCGAGCAGACGGGACGGCCGTCGTCGGAGAAGCCGGCGGCGCCCGCGTCTGCGAGCTCGCCCATCTCCGTCAGCTCGGCGCCCTCCTGGCCCTTCGTGATCGCCGCCAGGAAGCCGACCGGCACCTCGGCCTCCGCCTGCGCCGTCTCGAGCAGCGAGCCGAGCACGGCTGCCGAGTCGACGACGGGGTCGGTGTTCGGCATCGCGAGGATCGCGCAGTAGCCGCCCGCCGCCGCTGCCGCGGTCCCGCTCGCGATCGTCTCCTCGTCCTCGCGGCCCGGCGTGCGCAGGTGCACGTGCGGGTCGACGAACGCGGGCGCGAGCACGAGCCCCGAGCCCTCGATCACGCGATGCTCGTTCGTGTCGAGCCGCTCGCCGAGCAAGTTATTGGCGATTTGGGCGATCGTGCCGGCGTCGACGCGGACGTCCAGCACCTGGTCGATGCCCTCGACCGGGTCGAGCACGCGCGCGCCGCGGACGACGAGGTTCTCGGCGCCCTCCTTGCCGTGCAACATCACGCCACCTCCTCGGCGACCGCGGCCTCGACGAGGACGGGGCCGTGCGTCAGCAGGTCGTAGAGCACCGCCATCCGGCAGACGAGCCCGGCGCGCACCTGGTCGACGATCAGCGCGTTCGCCGCGTCGGCGACGGCCGGGTCGATCTCGACGCCGCGGTTCATCGGCCCCGGGTGCAGCACCTTCTGCCCCGGCCGCACACGCTCGGCGGTGACGCCCCACCGCGCGCTGTACTCGCGCAGGCTCGGCACGTAGTTGGCGCCGGCGAGCATCCGCTCGCGCTGCATGCGCAGGACGTAGACGAGGTCGGCGTCGCGGATCGCGTCGATCTCGTAGGAGACGTCGACGCCGAGCGCCTCGATCCCGCGCGGGATCAGCGCCGGCGGCCCGACGACCGTCACGTGCGCGCCCATCAGCGCGAGCGCCTGGATGTCGGAGCGCGCGACGCGCGAGTGGAGGACGTCGCCGACGATCGCGACGTGCAGACCCTCGATCCGGCCGCAGGCGCCGCGGATCGTGAAGAGGTCGAGCAGCGCCTGCGTCGGGTGCTGGTGCTTGCCGTCGCCGGCGTTGACGAGGTGCGCGTGCGTGTGGCGGGCGACGAGCTGCGGCGCGCCGATCTCCGGGTGCCGGATCACGATCACGTCCGGGTCGTACGCCGACAGCGTCAGCGCCGTGTCCTTCAGCGACTCGCCCTTGTCGACCGAGGAGCCGGCCGACTTGATCGCCAGCGTGTCCGCCGAGAGCCGCTTCGCCGCCAGCTCGAAGCTGGAGGAGGTGCGGGTCGAGGACTCGTAGAAGAGGTTGACGACGAGCCGGCCTTTGAGCGCCGGCAGCTTCTTCACCTCGCGCTCGAGCGTCCGCTCGAAGGTCGCCGCGAGCGCGAGCAGCCGCTCGACGTCGTCGCGGGTGACGTCGGCGATCGAGATGAAGTGACGGCGGCCCTGCCGCGCCGGCGGCAGGCCGTCGGAGACGACACGGATCATTCGGAGTCCTCCTCGGGACCTGAGACGAGCAGCACGCGGTCGACCTCGTCGACCTCGAGCAGCTGCACCTGGACGCGCTCGCCGCGCGCGGTCGGCAGGTTCTTGCCCACGTAGTCGGGCCGGATCGGCAGCTCGCGGTGGCCGCGGTCGGCGAGCACGGCGAGCTGGACACGCTCGGGACGGCCGTAGTCGAAGAGCGCCTCGATCGCGGCGCGGATCGTGCGGCCGGTGTAGAGGACGTCGTCGACGAGGATCACGGTGCGGCCCTCCGGCTCGAAGTCGAGCCGCGTCGAGCGGACGACCGGCTGCGCGTGCTCGGGAGCGCGGCCGCCGCGGACGGCGACGTCGTCGCGGTGGAAGGTGATGTCGAGCTGGCCGAGCGCGACCTCGACGTCGCTGCGCTCCTCGATCAGCGTCCGCAGGCGCTGCGCCAGCGGCACGCCGCGCGTGTGAATGCCGACGAGCGCGACCCGCTCGAGGTCGTCGTTGCGCTCGATGATCTCGTGCGCGATCCGCGAGAGCGTCCGCCGGAGGGCCTCGTCGTCGAGGACAACCTTCCCCACCGGCGTGACGGCAGGCTGCTGCATGGTGCTCCTTTCCGGCCTCTCTGGACCGAGTTAAAGGCTGACGCGCACACACTAGCGCGCCTGCCGGACGGCCGCCTCCGCTTGAATGGGCGCGTGCGCGAGGGACGACTCGACCGCTGCGGGCCGGGGGCCGCGCTGGCGGTGCTCTTGGCGCTCTCGGCCGGGCTGCGCTACGCGGCCGCGAGCGGGATCTCGACGCCGTGGATCGCGCCGGACGAGATGCTCTACGCGGCGCTCGGCCGCTCGCTCTGGCAGCACGGGAGCCTGTCGGTGCTCGGCGGGCCGACGCCGTTCTACAGCGCGGTCTACCCGGCGCTCGCCGGGCTGCCGCTCTCGCTCGGCTCCGTGCACGCGGGCTACACGGCGCTGAAGGCGGTGCAGGCGGTCGCGATGTCGCTCGCGGCGGTGCCCGTCTACCTCTGGGGACGGACGCTGATGCGGCGGCGCTGGGCGTTCGTGGCGGCGGCGCTGACGCTCGCGATCCCGGGGCTCGGCTACTCGGGGATGGTGATGACGGAGGTCGCGTTCTACCCGCTGCTCGTCGTCTGCGCCTGGGCGACGGCGCGCGCGCTCGAGCGGCCGACGGCGCTGCGGCAGGCGCTGCTGCTCGCGACGGCAGCGCTCCTCGTCGCGACGCGCCTGCAGGCGCTCGTGCTCGTCGCGGCGGTGCCGACGGCGGCGCTCGTCGAGGCGCTGCTCGCGCGGCGTCCGCGGCGGCTCGTCGCGCTCTGGCCGCTCGGTGCGGTCGCGGCGGCCGGGATCCTCTACCTGGGCGTGCGCGGCGGCGCCGGGCTCGCCGGCTACGCGGCGGCCGCGGGCTCCTACGGCGCCGGCGGCGCGGCGCGTTACGTGCTCTACCACGTCGCGGCGCTCCTCCTCCTCTGCGGCGTCGTCCCGGCCTGCGCGGTCGTGCTGCAGCTCGTCGCGGCGGCGCGCGGCGGCGAGCACCCGGAGGTGCGCGCGTACCTCGCCGTCACGGTCTCCTTCGCCGCGTGGATCGTCGTCGAGGTCGGCGTCTTCGCCTCCGAGCATGCGGAGCGGATCGAGGAGCGCGACCTGCTCGGGCTCGCGCCGCTGCTCTTCCTCGGCTTCGCGCTCTGGCTCGACCGCGGCGCGCCGCGCTCCTACGCGACCGGCGCGGCGGTCGCGCTCGCCGCTGCCGCCGCCGTCCTCTCGCTGCCGTTCCCTCGCTTCGTGAACGACGCGGCCGTGCCGGACTCGTTCACCTTCGCCGCCGTCTGGCGGCTGCTCGACGCGCATCCCGGGCTCGACGCGACGCTGATCGTCGGCGTGCCGGCGGCCGCGCTCGCGGCCGCGTTCGCGCTGCTGCCACGACGCGCACTGGCGGCGGTCGCGCCGCTGCTGCTCGCCGCCTTCGCCGCCGCGTCGGTCGCCGCGTCGGCGCAGGTGCGCGCCGAGGCCGCGCAGGCGCAGGTGGGCCGGCTCGGCGCCGACCCGACGTGGATCGACCGCGCGGCGGACGGACCGGTGACCGTTCTCTTCCCGGGCGGCAACTTCACCTGGGTCTGGGCCGACCTCTTCTGGAACCGCCGCATCGTCGGCGTCGACTCGATCGGCCGCGCGCAGGTGCTCGGGCCGATGCCGCAGCGGACGCTGCGGCCCGGGCCGGACGGCCGCGTCTCGGTCGCGACGCCGTACGCGGTCACCGCGGCGGCGCTGACGCCGGCCGGGCGCGCCGCTGCGGGCGCGCAGCTGCCCGGCTCGGACGTCGGCGCGCTGACGCTCTGGCGGCTCGCCGAGCCGCCGCGCCTGCAGCTCCAGACGGCGGGCTTCCAGCCGAACGGCGACGTCTACAGCCAGGCGCTCGTCCGCGCCTGGGACTGCAGCGGCTCGTTCCAGGTGCGACTGCTGGGCAAGACGAGCGAGCACGTCGCGGTCTGGCTCGACGGCACCGTCGTTCGCCGCGTCGCGCTCGAGGCGGGCCGCTCCGCGTTCGTGGACGTGCCGGTGGCCAGGCCGGGCGCGAGCTGCCTGCTCCAGCTCGTCCCGGACAACGTCGTCGGCGTCACGACGGTCGCGTTCGCGCGCTGACGATCAGCCAGGCGGAGCGGTGGTCGATCCGCTCCGGCAGCTCGGCCTCGGCGCGCGCGAGCCCGTCCCGGTACTCGTCGGCCGGGATCAGGTCGAAGGTCGAGAACGCGCGGCCGCGGATCTTCGCGAGCGCCTGCTCGCGCTCGAGCGAGACGGCGCGCTCGAGCCGCTCCACCTGCGGCGCGAAGCCGGCGGCGGCGAGCTCGGCGCGCAGCTGCTCCGCGGACGGGAAGCGCGCCCGGTCGACGCGCGGAACGGACGGGAACCACGGCTCGAGCCAGTGCCCGGCGAACCCGTCCGGATCGAGCGTGGCGAGGACGAGCAGCCCGTCCGGCGCGAGCACGCGGCGGGCCTCGGCGAACGCGCGCGGCCGGTCGAGCAGGTGGACGGCCATCCGCGCGACGACGCGGTCGAACCAGCCGTCCCGGAACGGCAGCCGCTTCGCTTCCGCGACCCGGACGGTGACGCCGGCCGCGCGCGCCGCCGCGGCCATCTCCGGCGACGCGTCGACGGCCCAGACCTTCGCGTAGGCGCGCTCGGCGAGCGCGGCGGCGAGCCGGCCGGTGCCGCAGCCGAGCTCGAGCACGCGCCGTCCGCGCAGGTCGCCGGCGACGACGAGCGCGTCGAAGACCTGCCACCACGCCTCGTCGACGGGACGGAGCACGTCGTAGTCGGCGGCGATGCGGTCGAAGTGGCCGGCGCCGCTAGTCGCCGGTGAGCTCATCCGGCTCGGTCATCGCCTCGATCGCCTGCAGCGCCTCCTCGAGCTGCGACTCGTCGACGAGCACCTTCTGCGGCGCGTCCTCCGTCGCCGCCGGATGCTGGTCGACCGCCGGCTCGAGCGCGGACTCGATGCCCGCCGCCTCGAGGATCGCCTGCAGCTCCTCGGCGTCGACGACGCCTTCCGCGAGCGCGACCTGCACCATCTGCGTCATCCGGGGCCACGCACCTCCTCCCGCTCGGGCAGCGCGCCTCCCTTGATCAGATGCGCTCCCCCGCGCTCCTCGAAACGCACGTCGATGATATCGAAGTCCCGCGGCACGACCGTCTCCGGGAAGACCGCGCGCGCCTCCTCGGCGACCTCGCGACCGAAGTAGCGCGGCGACAGGTGCGTCAGCGCGAGCAGCCCGACGCCCGCGTCGCGCGCGATCTCGGCGGCGGCCCGCGCGGTCGAGTGCTGGACGTCGGCGGCGCGGTCGGCCTCGTCCTCGCAGAACGTGGCCTCGTGGACGAGCAGGTCGGCGCCGCGGGCGACCTCGCGCACCAGCTCGCTCGGCGCGGTGTCGCCGGCGAGGACGACCGTGCGGCCGGCCCGGGCCGGGCCGAGGACCGCGTCCGGCGTGACGACGCGACCGTCCGCGAGCGTGACCGACTCGCCGCGCTGCAGCGCGCCGCGTTCCGGGCCGACGGGGACGCCGAGCGCCTCCGCGGTCGCGACGTCGAAGCGGCCGGGCCGCGGCTCCTCGACGAGCGCGTAGCCGACGGCGGAGACGCCGTGCGTGACCGGGAAGGCGGCGATCGCGTAGCCGTTGCGCTCGACCCGGTCGCCCGCGCGCAGCTCGACGAGCTCGAGCGGATAGGTGAGCCGGCCGAAGATCCGGCGCAGCGAGCCGAAGAGGTCGCGCAGCCCCGGCGGGCCATAGACGGTCAGCGGCACGTCGCGGCCGCGCAGCGCGAACGTCTTCAGCATCCCCGGCAGGCCGAGGTAGTGATCGGCGTGGAAGTGGGTCAGGAAGACGTCGGTCAGGTCGACGAGCCCGACCGAGGAGCGCAGCAGCTGCCGCTGCGTGCCCTCGCCGCAGTCGACGAGCAGCCGCTCGCCGCCGCGCCGGACGAGCAGTCCGGCCGGGTTGCGCTGCGCGGTCGGCATGCCGCCGGAGGTGCCGAGGAAGACGACGTCGAGGTCCAGGGCGGCGATTCTAGACGGAGCCGCCCGGCGGCCCCGCTACGGCAGCACGAGCACCTCGCCCGGACGCAGCGGCGCGCTGCCGAGGTGGTTGGCGGCGTCGATGCGGTAGACGGCGTCGCGCGTGTCGCCCGCGTAGTGCGTGGACGCGATCGTCCAGAGCGTGTCGTACGGCCGGACGACGTAGTGCTGCTGCGGCCCGTGCGCGCCGAGCGGGCGGACGAAGGCGGCCCAGCCGACGACGACGATCGTCGCGATCAGGAGGATCCGTGGGAACATGCGTTCGATAGTAGAGGGAACACATGTTCGTGTCAAGTCCGGAGCTAGTGGTGCTTCCCGTTCCCCGCTCCCTTGCCACCCTTCCCCGGCTTGCCCGGCTTGCTGTGCTCCTGCGTTCCCGGGTTCGCGGGCGGGCCCGTCGCGCCGCCGCCCACCTGCGCGATCTGCGCCCTCACCGCCGAGCGCTTCGCGACGAGCGCCGAGAGCCGCTTCGCGAGCTTCCGCTTCGCCGGGCCCTTCTTCCTCGCGACCGACCTCTGCAGCGACGCGATCTGCCGGCTCAGCGACGAGAGCCGCGTGTGCAGGGCGTCGCTCCCCGGGCCGGAGTCGTCGGCCGCCGGCACGCCGCTCGGCGTCCACGGGGTGCTCTGGCCGCTGCAGCGCCCGCCCGCGGCGATCCACTGCTGCACGGCCGCCGCCGAGGCCTTCGGCTGGTAGCCGACGTAGAAGAGGCCGCTCTGCCAGCCGCCGAGGTCGGACTCGTCGACGAGGTGGAAGAGGTTGACGACCTCGATGTTCGGGTCGCAGGCGACGAGGTTCAGCATCTGCAGGTACCAGCTCGCCTGGTAGGCCTCGGTCGCCGTGTCGCCGCGGACGCCGCCGTTCGCGTTCGCCGCGTTCTCCGAGCCCGTGTAGCCCGCGCGGCCGGTGTTGTTCGTCTGGATGCCGACCTCGTTCAGGCTGACCGGCAGCCCGCCGCCCGCCTGCTGGCCGATCGTCGGCTGGCCGGTCCCCTGGAAGGCGTCGTAGAACGCCTGGTAGATCCGGCTCAGGTTGGAGACGCTCGCGTTGTCGGGGTCGGCGTAGCCCTGCGCGAACGGCAGCGACTGCGGGATCGCGTACGGGTGGAAGTCGAAGCCGTCCATGATCGGCTTCGTCCGGCCGCTCTGCCGGTACCACTGGCCGAGGTAGCCGAGGAACTTGACCGGCGAGGTCGAGACGTTCGAGACCGCGTTCGCGTTGTCGTTGCCGCGCGGCGAGAGGCCGATCCCCCAGACGAAGATGCTCCGGTCGACCGCCTTCAGCGCGTCGTAGGCGGCCGCGAGCGCCTGCCCGCAGAGCGCCGCCGACTGGTTCTGCTGCTCCGCGTCGAACTGGGGGTTGACGAACCGCGTCTGGTTGCATTCGTTCATCACCACGTACTGCCGCACCTGCGGGAACGTGCGCGCGAGCTGGCCGACGAACGCGCCGAAGCGCTGGATGTTCGCCGGGTCGCTCGTGAGCGCGCGCGAGTGCATCGGGTAGACGTCGAAGACGACCTGGATCCCGGCCGCGGCCGCCGCGGGCAGCGCGTGCTGGATGAAGCTCTGGTCGACGATCGTCGTCGGCCGCGTCTCGTCCCAGAGGACGGTGACGGCGTTCTGCTTCAGGCCCTCCTGCGCCATCGTCTGCCAGAACTGGGTGCCCCCGTCGGCGTACTTGCCGGCGTCGTCGTTGACGCCGACGCTGACCCCCGCGCTCGCGCCGCCCGCCAGCGCGAGCGTCGCGAGCGCGCCGAGGCAGGCCGCAATCAGTTTCCGCATCTCTCCCTCTCTGGTTACTCGCGCCGCGCCCGCGGTCCACGGACGTGGCGCTGCCCTTGTCTCCCGCCGACCTTCGCGACCAGTTCTAGACCGTCGGCCGGACGGCTTCAAGCACCGCGTCGACGATCCGGCCGGCGCCGAAGCGTACCGGGTCGTCCGCGGGCAGCCCCGTCTCGCGCGCGGCCGCCTCGATCGCGGCGCGGGCCTCGTCCTCGCCGAGCGCGCGCGTGTTGAGCGCGATCGCCGCCACCTTCGCCGGCCGCGCGAGCAGCGAGATCCGCTCGTGCAGGTCGACGAGGAAGGGCAGCGACGGCATCGGGTAGCGCGGGTTCTCGTCCACGTGCTCCTGGCCGGCGAAGTGACAGAGGACGTACGCGTGCGGCGCGCTGCCGTGGATCAGGCCGAGCGTGACGCCGGAGTAGTCCGGGTGCAGCAGCGAGCCCTGGCCCTCGACGAAGAGCAGCTCGCCGCCCCGCTCCGCGCCCTCGACGACGAGCTGCTCGGCGGCGCCGGCGATGAAGTCCGAGACCACCGCGTCGACGGAGATCCCCCAGCCGGCGATCGCGATCCCCGTCTGGCCGGTCGGCACGAACTCGGAGCGGATGCCGCGGTCGCGCGCCTCGCGGTCGAGCTCGAGCGAGACGGTCATCTTGCCGATCGCGCAGTCGGAGCCGACGGTCAGCACGGTCTTCGCCGGCAGCTCGAGGTTGGCGCCGGTCGGGACGTTGAGGCCGGGCGGCGCCTTGCGCAGGTCGCGCAGCGAGACGCCGTGCTGCGCGGCGAGCTCGGCCAGCTCCGGGTCGTCGGAGACGAACTCGTGCAGGCCGTTCTCGATGTCGAGGCCGGCCGCGATGCAATGCTTCAGGAGCTCGCGCCACGCGGGCGGGAAGCGGCCGCCCGAGGTCGCGACGCCGACGAGCGCCGCCGTCGGCTCGAGCGCGAGCGCGTCGGCGACCGAGCCGACGATCGGGAACCCGCCCTCGCTCTCGCCCGGCCGCTGCGAGTCGAGCAGCGCGACGACCTCGTCCGGCCGGTAGCGCATGACGCCGCGGCCGGTCTTGCCGTAGTGCGGGTCGCCCGACTTGCCCTCGGCGAGGATCAGCAGCCTACGCTCGGGCAACGCCCAGCCCAGCCACCTCCGACGGCAGTTGCACGCCGTCCACGAACGCGAGCCCGCGCCACGGGTCCTCGGCGAGCAGGATGTTGCCGTCGAGGTCGACGTGGTCGCAGAGGCTCGCGATCTGGGCGCCGGCGGCGATGCCGAGCCCGGACTCGACCATGCAGCCGAGCATGACGCCGAGCCCGAGCGCGCGCGCGGCGTGCGCCATCTTCACCGCCTCGCGGATGCCGCCGGACTTCGCGAGCTTGATGTTGATCCCGTGCGCGCGCTCGGCGCAGCGGGCGACGTCGCCGAGGGTGTGGCAGTCCTCGTCGACGTAGACCGGCAGCTCGGAGCGCCGCTTCAGCTCCGGCCCGTCCTCGTCGCCGGCCTCGAGCGGCTGCTCGACGTACTGGACGCCGAGCCGCGCGAGCCGCGGGATCGCGTCGAGCGCCTCCTCGAGCGACCAGTACTCGTTGACGTCGACCTGCAGCGGCACGTCGGCGACGCGGCGCTCGGCCTCGACCCGGTCGACATCGAGCCCGTCGCGGCCGCCGAGCTTCAGCTTCAGCCGCCTCAAGCGGCCGGCGACCTTCTCCGCGCGGCGCGCCATGTCGTCGGGGTCGCCGAGCCAGATCGTCCAGGAGGTCGGCGGCCCGGCGCGCGGCAGGCCGTACAGCTTCCAGACCGGCAGCCCGGTCAGCTTCCCCTGCAGGTCGTGCAGCGCCGCGTCGAGCGCCGCGCGCGCCGCGAACTGCTCCCGCGGCAGCCGCGCGAGCGTCTCCTCGAGCGCGAACGGGTCGTCGCCGAGCGAGGCGCCGTTCGCCTCGACGTAGGCGAGCGCGGAGGCGGCCGACTCGGCGTAGCGCTCGATCGGCGCCGCCTCGCCGTAGCCCGTCTGCCCCTCGTGCGCGACCGCGACCTCGACCAGCTCGGCCACGTCCTGCGACTCGCGGGAGATCGTGAACGTCTCCGCGAGCGGCAGCTCCACGATCCGGGCGGTCACGTCCAAGACGCCGATACACTAGTCGCACTCCGGCGCCCGTAGCTCAGGGGATAGAGCGTTCGCCTCCGGAGCGAAAGGTCGGAGGTTCGAATCCTCCCGGGCGCATCGACGACTCGGCGCGACTTCGATCAGCAGCCGCGCCAGGCTCATGCTGCATCGTCGCCCCCGCCGCCGACGGCTAGCGTGCGCGGCGGTGTTCCGCGCCGCCGTCGCCTCCGCCGTCGCCTTCCTCGCCGTCTCGGTCGCGGTCGTCGAGGGCGCGTTCTGCCGCGTCGACCAGTGGGCGCTCGACCACGTGATGCCGTGGCTCACGCCCGTGACGCACGCGCAGACGCTCGAGTCGATCGTCGTCCCCTTCCACGAGTGGACGCCGGACGGCGAGATCCCGCTCGCGCTCTGGACGTATCCCGCCTCGGTGCCGGTGTCGGCGCTCCTGCTCGCGCTCGGCTGCGCGCTCCTCTGGCGGCGCGGGCTGCGCGCGGCGGCGGTCGCGTGGGCCGCGGCCTGGATCGTCGGCGACGCCGTCGAGGTGCTCGGCAAGGGCCTGCTCGACCGGCCGACGCTGCACATGACCTGGCACGGCGTCCGCGCGGCGCTCCCCGGCTTCGACGACTCCTACCCGAGCGGGCACACGCTGCGCGGGCTGCTCGTGGCGGCGGTCGTGGGCACCGTCTGGCCGCGCGCCCGCCTCGCCGCGGCGATCTGGGCGGCCGCCACCTGCGTCGTCCTCGTCGTCACGAGCGCGCACACGCCGTCCGACGTGCTCGGCGGCGCCCTGCTCGCGGCCGCGCTCGCGCTGCCGGCGGTGCAGCTCGGACGCGCGCGCGAGGCCGCGCCCGTTCGCCGCTAGCCTCAGCGCGTGCGGGCCTACCTGCGGAGCCTCGATCCCGGCGTCTCGCCGGCCGTGTGGACGCTGCTCTCCGGCAGCTTCGCGAACGCGTTCGGCAACGGCGTCGTCTTCCCGTTCATGCTGATCTACCTGCACAACGTGCGCGGGATCCCGCTCGGCACCGCGGGGCTCGTGCTGGCGACGACCGGCGTCGCCGGGCTCTGCGTCAACCCGCTCGTCGGCTCGCTGGTCGACCGCGTCGGGCCGCGCGCGATCCTCGCGGTCTCGATGGCGGTCGCCGTCGTCGGCTTCGGCGGCTTCGCGCTCGTGCGCACGACCTGGGAGGCGTTCGCGCTGGCCGTGCTCGCCGGGGTCGCCAACGGCTCGTTCTGGCCGAGCCACTCGACGCTCGTCGCCGGCCTGACCTCGCGCGAGGAGCGGCACAACGCCTACGCGATGCAGCGCGTCCTCAACAACCTCGGCATCGGCGTCGGCGGCCTGACCGGCGGCCTGATCGCGACGACGGCGCACCCGCACACCTACGAGCTGCTGTTCGCCGTCGACGCCGCCTCCTTCCTCGCCTACCTGGTCGTGCTCGCCTTCGTGCCCTCGCCCGCCCGCGTCGAGCGGATCGTGGACGCGCCGCGCGCGGGCTACCGGCAGGTGCTGCGGCATCGCACCTTCCTCGCCTACGTGCTGCTCTCGACCGGCGTGATCGCGGTCGGCTTCTCGTTCCTCTCGGACATCTTCCCGGCCTTCGCGAAGAACCACGCGGGCGTGACCGAGCGCGGGATCGGCATCTGCTTCCTCTGCAACACGCTCGTGATCGTCGTCGTGCAGCTGCCGGTCGCGAAGTGGCTGGAGGGCCGCCGGCGGATGGGCGCCTACGCGATCGAGGGCGTCGTCTGGGCCGCAGCGTGGCTCGGCGTCTTCTTCGGCGGGCTCTGGCTGACGGGCGGCGCGGCGACCGCCGTCTTCGCGGCCGCGCTCTCCGTCTTCGGCTTCGGCGAGTGCTTCCACGGGACGGTGCAGAACGCGCTCGTCGCCGACCTCTCGCGGCCGGGGCTGCTCGGTCGCTACATGGCGCTCTCCGGGCTCGCGTTCCAGCTCGGCGGCTCGGCCGGCCGCGCCGTCGGCGGCTTCGCGCTCGCGCTCTGGCCGCACGGGCTCTGGCTCGGCGCCGCGGGCGTCGCGCTGGCCGGCGGCTTCGCGGCGCTCTGGCTCGACCGCTACCTGCCGGAGACGGTGAGGCGGACGCCGCGCCGCAGCCTCGCGCCGGCGCAGGCGGCAGGCTAGAATCCGCTCGCCATGCCGCCGACGATCGACGACCCTCTGAGTACCGGTGCCGAGCCTGCCCCGCATCAAGCGGACGCGGCCGCGCGGCCCGAACGCGGTCGCGCAGCGCGCACGCTCCGAGCCGGCTGAGCTCACCGCCGCCGGCCTCACCTGGATCCACCTCGACGCGCCCGACGGCGAGGCGGCGCAGCTGCTCGCGAGCCGCTTCGGCTGGCATCCGCTCGACGTCGAGGACGTGCTCTCGAAGCGCCAGCGGCCGAAGGTCGACGACTACGCCGACGAGGGCTACCTCTTCTCCGTCCTCCACTTCCCGGTCTGGGACCCGGCGATCCAGCGCCTGAACGCGGGCGAGCTCGACGTCTTCATCGGCCCGGACTACCTGGTGACGCTCCCGACCGTCGAGCTGAAGCCGGTCTCGCACCTCTTCCGCCGCTGCCAGCAGAACGAGGAGCTGCGCGAGTCGCTCTTCTCGAAGGGCTCCGGCCGCCTGCTCTACGAGGTGCTCGACGACCTGCTCGACTACTGCTTCCCGATCCTCGACAAGATCGGCACCAAGCTCGACTCGATCGAGGACGACGTCTTCGAGGGCCGCTCCGAGGAGGTCGTGCGCGACATCTCGAACGTCAAGCAGGAGATCATCAGCTACCGGAAGATCGTCAAGCCGGAGCGCTCGACGCTGCGCCTGCTCGAGCGGCACGTGGAGCGCTTCCTGCCGGAGGAGCTGGAGCTCTACTTCGACGACGTCGTCGACGCGGCCGAGCGGATCTGGGACATCCTCGACAACTACAAGGAGGTCGTCGAGGCGCTCGAGGACACGAACGAGTCGGTGATCAACCACCGCCAGAACGACATCCTGCGGATCCTGACGATCTTTAGCGTCGTGATGCTGCCGCTGACGCTGATCACCGGGCTCTTCGGCATGAACGTCCACTTCCCCGGCTTCGACACGGCGTGGCTCTTCTGGTCGATCCTCGGGATGATGGCGGGGATCCTGATCGCGATGATCGGCTTCTTCCGCTACAAGCGCTGGTTCTAGCCCGGTGACGAAGGCGATCTGGGCGCCCTGGCGGCTCGAGTACGTCGAGCAGGCGGACGAGCTGCCCGGCTGCATCTTCTGCCTCGCCGCCGAGGAGGGCGCCGACGAGGAGCGGCTCGTCGTCCACCGCGGCGAGCGGGCGTTCGTGCTGCTGAACAAGTACCCGTACGCGTCGGGGCACCTGCTCGTCGCGCCGTACCGGCACGTCGGCGAGCTCGGCGAGCTCGCGGACGGCGAGGCGCTCGAGATCCATCGCCTCGCCGCCTGCTGCCTCGATGCCCTCGCCGCCGTCTACGCGCCGCGCGGCTACAACCTCGGCTGGAACCTCGGCCGCGCCGCCGGCGCCGGCATCGTCGACCACGTCCACGAGCACGTCGTCCCGCGCTGGGTCGGCGACACAAACTTCCTGCCGGTGCTCGCCGACGTGAAGGCAATGCCGGAGCACCTGGCAGAGACGCGGCGGAGGCTCGCGGCGGCCTGGCCGCGCTGAGGCGCGTCGGCGATACTGCTCGCGTGAGCGCGAGCGGGGTCCGGACGAGTTCGACGATGCGCAGGAGCGGAGGCGCGAGGCCATGCGCAAGCTGAGTGCGCAGGCACGGCCTCACGGCGGGAACTCCGTCGCGGCGCTGAAGGCCGAGCGGGAGCGCCGGCTGCAAAAGCTCAGCCGCCGAGACGACACTTCGCTGGTCGCGCGTCCCGTCGATCCGCGCGATACGTCCTGGGAGGCCTCTGAGCCGACCTACCGTGTCTATTTCTGGGCCTCTGAGGCCGTGTCCGACGAGTACGAGCTGACCGGAGCCGCCGATGTGCGGCAGGTTCTGCGCTGGGCGGACGGCCACGCGGACGGACGGACGTTCACGCTCTACGTGATCGTGGATACCGTCGAAGGCGCGGTCTCGTGCGGCTTGCTGGCGTCGATCCGACGTAACCGCGGGGCCTACTGCTCAGCGACGAGATCCTGCCCGCGCGGCGCGCGCACCGGGCCGGGCGGGACACCTGGCGCGGCGCCCGGCATCGGCCCGTCCTCGCGGTGGTGGTACTTGCCGCCGCGCAGCAGCGACGCGACCGCGGCGATCCCGCAGGCGACGATCGCGAACACGAACGCGTAGTCGAGCGCGGTGTGGAACGGCGCCGAGATCAGGTGCGGGAAGAAGCTGCGCCCGGTCAGCACGTGCGCCTGCGCCGCCGGCAGCGCGTGCAGCGTGTGCGGGCCGAGCAGCGTCCCGATCGGGTTGTAGCCGAGGAACGACGCGAAGAGCGTCGAGACCGGCGGCAGGTGAGAGATCCGCGTCGCCGTCGCGTCGGGGACGCCGTGTGCGACGAGGCCCGAGTGCAGCGCGCCGGGCAGCCCCGCCGCGAGCCCGACGATCATCAGCGAGAAGAAGATCCCGATCGAGAGCACCATCGCCGAGTTCTGGAAGGTCGCGTTCATGCCGGCGCCGGCGCCGCGCTGGTGCCGCGGCAGGCTGTTCATCACCCCGGCCCGGTTCGGCGAGGAGAAGAGCCCCATCCCGACCCCGTTCAGCAGCAGCACGAGCGCGAACCAGACGTAGGAGAAGTCGACCGGCAGCAGCATCAGCAGCGCGAAGCTGCCGGCGGCGACGACCATGCCGCCGGTCGCGAACGGCCGCGCGCCGTAGCGGTCGGAGAGGATCCCCGAGACCGGCCCCGCGACGAGGAAGCCCGCGATCAGCGGCAGCATGTAGATGCCCGCCCAGAGCGGCGTCTGCGAGAACGCGTAGCCGTGCTCGGGCAGCCAGATCCCCTGCAGCCAGATGATCAGGATGAACTGCAGCCCGCCGCGGCCGATCGCCGAGAGCAGCGTCGCCAGGTTGCCGGCCGAGAACGCGCGGATGCGGAAGAGGTCGAGCCGGAACATCGGCTCGTCGACGCGCAGCTCGATCGCGAGGAAGAGCGCCAGCACCGCGATCCCGCCGGCGAGCGTGCCGACGACGAACGGCGCCGTCCAGCCCATCGTGTGCCCGCCGTAGGGCTGGATCCCGTACGTGATGCCGATCATCAGCGAGACGAGCCCGACCGCGAAGGTCAGGTTCCCCCACCAGTCGATCCGCGCGGCGCGCTTGACGCCGACCTCGCGCAGGCTGCGATAGGCCCAGACCGTACCGAGGACGCCGACCGGCACCGAGACGAGGAAGACGAGCCGCCAGGCGATCGGGCCGAGCACGCCGCCGAGCACGAGCCCGATGAACGACCCGGCGATCGCGGCGACGCCGTTGATCCCGAGCGCGAGCCCGCGCTGGTCCTCCGGGAACGCGTCGGTGAGGATCGCCGAGGAGTTGGCGAAGAGCATGGCGCCGCCGACGCCCTGGCCGATCCGCATCACGATCAGCCACAGCGCGCCGGCGGCGCCGTGCAGCCACGTCGCCGACAGCAGGATCGAGAAGACCGTGAAGACGGCGAAGCCGAGGTTGTACATCCGCACGCGCCCGAACATGTCGCCGAGCCGGCCGAGGCTGACGACGAGCACCGCGGTGACGACGAGGAAGCCGAGGATCAGCCAGAGCAGGTAGCTCGTGTTGCCGGGCTGCAGCGGGTCGAGGTGGATGCCGCGGAAGATGTCGG
>DASSSQ010000002.1:0-15364 GCA_035708405.1 Gaiellaceae bacterium | reverse complement strand
GGTCGCGGACGCGCTCGACGACTCGACCGCGACCGACCGCGCCGCCGTCGCGCACGAGGTCACCCGCGCCGCCCTGATGGGCGCGCGCGGCAACTCCGGCGTCATCCTCTCGCAGATCGTCCGCGGCGCCGCCGAGGTGCTGGGCGAGTCGGACGACGTGCCGCGCGCCGTCCGCTCGGCGAGCGACGCCGCCTACCGCGCCGTCCGCAACCCGGTCGAGGGGACGATGCTGACCGCCGTGCGCGAGCTCGCCGAGGAGGCCGAGCGCCACCGCGGCGCGCCGCCGGCCGAGCTGCTGCCCGCGCTCGTCCGCCGCGGCGACGACTGCGTCGCCCGGACCAAGGGGATGCTCGACGTCCTGCGCGAGGCCGGCGTCGTCGACGCGGGCGCCGCCGGCCTCGTCGAGATCGTCCGCGGGATCGCCGCCGCCGTCTGCGGCGAGGCGCTGCCCGGGCCGCCCGCGCGCGACCAGGACGTCGGCATCGAGGCGATCCACCGCGACCGCTCGCGCTTCCGCTACTGCACCGTCTTCGTCGTCGAGGGCGAGGGGCTCGACACCGACGAGATCGAGGCCGAGCTCGCGCCGCTCGGCGACTCGCTGCTCGTCGTCGGCGACCCGACCGCGATCAAGGTGCACGTCCACACCGACGAGCCGGGCGCGGCGCTCTCGGTCGGCGTCGCGCGCGGCACGATCGGCGGCGTCGAGATCGCGAACATGCACGAGCAGACCGCGCAGCGGGAGGAGCGGCTGCTCGAGGCGGTGCCGGACCGGCCGCCGGCCGCGACGGACGTCGTCGCCGTCGTCGCCGGCGCGGGGAACCGGCGCCTGTTCGAGAGCCTCGGCGCGCGCGTGGTCGACGGCGGCCGGACGATGAACCCGGCGACCGCGGAGATCCTCGCCGCGATCGACGCCGCCGGCGCCGCGGGCGTTCTCGTCCTGCCGAACAACGCCAACGTCGTGCTCGCCGCCGAGCAGGCCGTCGCGCACGCGGCGCGGCCGGCGCGCGTCCTCCCGACCGTCTCGCTGCAGGCGGGCCTCGCCGCGCTCGTCGCCTTCGACCCCGAGGCGCCGCTCGACGCGAACCTCGACGCGATGCAGGAGGCCGTCGCCGCGGTCGCGACCGGCGCCGTCACCGTCGCCTCGCGCGATGTCGAGCTCGACGGCGTCGCCGTGCGGAGCGGCGCCTGGCTCGGCCTCGCCGAGGGCCGGCCGGTCGCCGGCGGCGACTCCTTCGACGAGGTCGCCACCGCCGTCGTCGAGCGGCTGCTCGCGCACCCGCGCGAGGTGCTGACGCTGCTGACCGGCGAGGACGGGCCGGAGCTCGACGCGCTGCTCGAGCGGGTCGCCGGCGCCCATCCCGGCCTCGAGCTCGAGGTGCACGAGGGCGGCCAGCCGCACTACCCGCTGCTCGTCTCCGCCGAGTAGTCCGTGTACGGTCCAGGCGTGGCCGCCGGACCGACCCGCGTCGTGCTCGTCGAGGACAACAGGGTCTTCCGCGAGGCGCTCCAGCTGCTGCTCGGCCTGCAGCCGGAGCTGGAGGTCGTCGCGACCGTCGACAACGGCACCTCGGCCGCCGCCGTCGTCCGCGAGATCGTACCCGACGTCGTCGTCATGGACTACCGGCTCCCCGGCCTGAACGGCGTCGAGGCGACGCGCGAGATCCTCGCCGGCGCGCCCGGGGTGCGCGTCGTCTGCCTGACCGCCTCCGTCTCGCGGCGCGAGGTCGAGGAGCTCTACGCCGCCGGCGCGGTGGCCTGCCTGACCAAGGACGGCGCGCTCGAGGAGATCGTCGACGCGATCCTGCACGCCGGCGCAAGCGAGGACGGCGCACCGTGCGGCTGACCGCCGGGAACACGGCGATCGTGCTCGACTCGACCGCCGACTTCCCGGGCGCGCCCGAGCGCTTCCCGAACTTCCGCGTCGTGCCGCTCTCGGTCGCCTTCGGCGCGGAGACCTTCCGCGACTACGTCGATCTCGGCGCCGACGAGTTCTACGCGCGGCTCCGGTCCTCGCCCGCGCTGCCGACGACCTCGCAGCCGCCGCCGGCCGCGTTCCTCGCCGCCTACGAGGAGCTCGCCGGCTACGAGCGGATCCTCTCGCTGCAGATCGCCGGCGACTTCTCCGGCACGCTCCGCAGCGCGCAGCAGGCGGCGGAGACGGAGGGCTCCGGCCGCGTGCGCGTGCTCGACTCGCGCACCGCGTCGGCCGCGATCGCGCTGCTCGCGCTCGCGATCCAGCGGCGGCTCGAGCGAGGCACGACCGACGAGGAGGTCGACGCGCTCGTCGAGCGCTACACGCGGGAGAACGGCCTCGTCTTCACCGTCGCGACCCTCGACTGGCTCGCGCGCGGCGGCCGGATCGGCAAGGCGGCGGCGTTCGCCGGCAACCTGCTGAACGTGAAGCCGATCCTCGGCCTGCGCGACGGCGAGATCTACCCGATCAAGCGCGTCCGCGGCAACCAGAAGGCGTTCCAGGCCTTCCGCGAGCTGTTCGAGGAGGCGACCGAGGACGACGAGAGCCTGCGCGTCGGGATCGCGCACGCGGCGGCGCCGGAGCGGCTCGTCGCGCTCCGGCAGCTCGTCGAGCGCGTGCGGCCGAAGGCGACGATCGAGCTGGAGACGACGCTCGGCCCGGTCGTCGGCACGCACGCGGGGCCGGGCACCGTCGGCTTCTTCTGGTTCCAGGATCGCTGACCGCAGCCGGTCCTATACTCGGTCCCGGTGCTGATGACCCGAACGCAGGCGGGATTCGCGGGCCTGGACCCGCCCGAGGTCTGGCCGCCGCCGCGCGGCCGCGGGAGCCCGGCGCGGCTCGCGCTCGAGCTGACGACGCTGCCGGGCGTCGGGCCGGCGGTGGCGAGGCGGCTCGCCGCGCTCGGCCTCCGGACGATCTCCGACCTGCTCGGCCACCGGCCGCGCCGCTACGAGCCGGCCGCCGCCGAGGTGCCGATCGTCGACGTCCTCGCCTCGGAGGAGGAGGTCGCGATCGCGGGGACCGTCCGCCGGATCTCGGCGCGGCGGATCCGCCGGATCACGCTCGTCGAGGCGACCGTCGAGGACGGCTCGGGCCGGATCAAGGCGACCTGGTTCAACCAGCCGTGGCTCGTCGACAAGCTCGTGCCGGGAACCCGCGTCCGCCTGCGCGGCCAGCTGCGGCGCGGCTCGTTCGCGGTCAGGACGTTCGACGTCGGCGAGGCCGCCCAGACCGCCGACTTCGCGCCGGTCTACCCGGCGAGCGAGGAGGTCTCCGTCAAGAAGCTGCGCGAGCTCGCGCACGTCGCGGTCGGGCGGCACGCGCGCGACCTGGCCGACCCGCTGCCGGCGGAGCTGAAGCAGGCCGAGCGGCTGCCGCAGCGCGCCGACGCGCTGGCCGCGCTCCACTTCCCGCGCGACGAGCGCGAGGGCGAGCGCGCGCGCCGGCGGCTCGCTTTCGACGAGCTGCTCGTCCTCCAGCTCGGCCTGCTGCGCCGCCGGCGCGAGGAGGAGCGCGTCGAGGCGCCGGCGCTGGGCCTGCCGGGCGAGCTCGTCGCGCGCTACCGCGAGGCGCTGCCGTTCGCGCTGACCGAGCACCAGGAGCGCGCGATCGCCGAGCTCGACCGCGACCTCGCCGCCACGGCCCCGATGCAGCGGCTGCTGCAGGGAGACGTCGGCTCGGGCAAGACGGTCGTCGCGCTCTACGCGCTGCTGCGCGCGGTCGAGGCGGGACGGCTCGGCGCGCTGATGGCGCCGACCGAGACGCTCGCCGAGCAGCACTTCCTGACGATCGAGGGCATCTGCGCCCAGCTCGGCGTCCCCTGCGCGCTCCGCACCGGCTCGGTGCGCGGCGACGTCCCCGACATCGGCGTCGTCGTCGGCACGCACGCGCTGATCCAGGAGGGCGTGCCGCTCGCGAACCTCGCCGTCGCCGTCGTCGACGAGCAGCACCGCTTCGGCGTCGAGCAGCGCCGCGCGCTCGCCGAGGGCCGTGCCGCGCACGTGCTGCACATGACGGCGACGCCGATCCCGCGGACGCTCGCGCTGACCGTCTACGGCGACCTGCAGGTCTCGGAGATCGCGCGCCCGCCCGCGAACCGGAAGCCGATCGTCACGCGGTGGGTGACCGCCGACCGGAGCTCGGAGGCGTACACGCGGCTGCGGCGGCACCTCGACGCGGGCCGGCAGGCGTACGTCGTCTGCCCGCTGATCGAGGAGTCGGAGGCCTCGCTCGCGCGCGCCGCCGAGGCGGAGGCGGAGCGGCTGCGGCGCGCCGAGCTCGCCGACTACCGCGTCGGGCTCCTGCACGGGCGCCTCAAGCCGGCGGAGCGGCGCGAGCTGATGGGCCGGTTCAAGGCGGGCGAGCTGGACGTGCTCGTCGCGACGACGGTGATCGAGGTCGGCGTCGACGTCCCGAACGCGACGATCATGATCGTGCAGGAGGCGGACCGCTTCGGGCTCGCGCAGCTGCACCAGCTGCGCGGACGCGTCGGCCGCGGCGCCGAGCAGTCCTATTGCCTGCTCGTCTCGCGCCCGCACGACGACCTGACCGACGTCGCGCAGGAGCGGCTGCAGGCGCTCGTCGACACGACCGACGGCTTCGAGCTCGCCGAGCGCGACCTCGACCTGCGCGGCGAGGGCCGGCTGCTCGGAACGCGCCAGTCGGGCCTCTCCGAGCTGCGCTTCACCCGCCTGCGCGCCGATCGGGCGCTGCTCGAGCGGGCGCGCGAGGCGGCCGCCCGGCTCGTCGACGAGACGGGGCCGCTCGACGACGAGGTGGCCGCGTTCTTCGCCGGCGCCGAGGTCGCGGCGTAGTATGTGACCACCTATGGGCACGCAGATGGGCATCCGCGAGCTTCGCGACAACCTGACCGCCGCCGTGCGGCGCGTGCGCGCGGGCGAGACGATCGAGGTTACGAATGCCGGCGAACCGGTGGCGCTCCTCGTTCCGGTGCCGAAGACGCACCGCGAGCGGCTGATCGCGGAGGGGCTGCTGATCCCGGCGAAAGATCCGCTCGGGCCGTTGCCGAAGCCCGTCAAGCCGCTGCCGGGGACGCCGACGAGCGACGAGATCATCGCCGACGATCGGCGTGAGTGAGCTCTATGCCGACGCCTCCGCGCTGACGAAGCTCGTCCTCGACGAGGACGAGTCGACGGCACTGCGGGCGCATGCCGCGGGCGTCGGTCTTGCGGCCAGCGCCCTGGCGCGCGTCGAGGTCACACGCGCGGCGCGGGTCCGCGGCGTCGATACCGCCGCGGTCGTCCCGCTCTGGAGCCGCGTCGAGCTCGTGCCGGTCGACGACCGGGTGCTGGCGCTGGCGACGGGGCTCGCAGACCTCCGGCTCAGGTCGCTCGACGCCGTCCACCTCGCGAGCGCGCTCCTGATCGACGCGAAGGAGATGCTCGTCTACGACCGCGACCTCGCGGCGGCCGCCGCGCGCGTCGGCATCCGCGCCCTCTCGCCCGGCCGGTGAGGATCATCGCCGGCAGCCGCAAGGGCCACAGGATCGCGGCGCCGAAGGGGCTCGCGACCCGGCCGACCTCCGACCGCGTCCGCGAGGCCGCGTTCAACCTGATCGGCCCGCTCGACGGCGCCTCGGTGCTCGACCTCTTCGCCGGCTCCGGAGCGCTCGGGCTCGAGGCGCTCTCCCGCGGCGCCGGCCGCGCCGTCTTCGTCGAGTCCGACCGCGACGCCTGCCGCACGCTGAACGCGAACCTCGACAAGCTGCGCCTCGCCGGCGCGCGCGTCCTCTGCCAGGACGTCCTCCGCTTCCTCGCGACCGACCGCGGCCGCTACGACCTGATCCTGCTCGACCCGCCCTACGACCGCGTCGAGGAGCTCGAGGAGCGGCTCGCCGCGCGGCTCCCGGCCCTGCTCGCCGCGGACGGCCTGCTCGTCTACGAGACCTCGTCGCGCCAGCAGCCGGAGCTTCCGCTCGCGGAGCGGACGAGCCGCCGGTACGGTTCCGTCCGCCTCACCCTCTTCGAGCACGCATGATCACCGCGATCTACCCCGGCAGCTTCGACCCCGTCACCTACGGGCACCTCGACGTGATCGAGCGCGCGGCGCGGATCTTCGACCGCGTCGTCGTCGGCGTCGTCCGCGAGCCGCACCACAAGACGCCGCTCTTCGCGCCCGAGGAGCGCGTCGGCTTCCTCCGCGAGGCGATCGAGCTCGGCAACGTCGAGGTCGACGTCTTCGCCGAGCTCGTCGTCGAGTTCGCCCGCCGCTGGCAGGCGCGCGCGATCGTCAAGGGGCTGCGCGTCACCTCGGACTTCGAGTGGGAGTTCCAGATGAACCAGCTGAACCGCCATCTCGCGCCCGACATCGAGACCGTCTTCGTGATGGCGAGCCCGCAGGTCAGCTTCGTCTCGTCGAGCGGCGTGAAGGAGATCGCGGCCTTCGGCGGAAGAGTGGACGAGCTCGTCCCCGCGGCGGTCGCGCGGCGGTTCGAGGAACTGTTCCCCAACGGACGGGGCGGAGCTCCCCTCAGCCCCCAGGAGTAGACTGAGAGCCCATGGACGTCCTCGTTCTGATCGACAAGCTCGACGACCTCGTGCACAACGCCAAGGCCGTGCCCCTGACCGACCAGGTGCGGATCGACCGCGAGGAGATCTACGACATCCTCGACCAGATGCGCGCGACGATCCCGGAGGAGATCAAGCAGGCCCGCTGGATCGTCAAGGAGCGCCAGGAGATGCTGGCCGAGGCCAAGCGCGAGTCCGACCGGCTGATCGCCGAGGCGCGCGAGCAGGCCGTGCGCGAGGCCTCGCAGACGGAGATCGTCAAGCTCGCCGAGAGGCAGGCCCAGGAGATCGTCGACGACGCGCGCCGCCAGGCCCGCGAGATGCGGCTCGAGATCGAGGACTGGGCGGACGGGATCCTCTCGACGCTCGAGGTCAACCTGGACAAGTTCCTCGGCGCGGTGCGGCGCGGCCGCGAACGGCTGCACGAGCGCTCGCAGGAGACCGTCGTCGCCGGCATCGGCGCGAACGGCACCTTCGCCGACGACGAGCAGCCGTACTAGCAGCCGTACTAGCGATCAGCGCTGCTGATCGAAACGAGTCGTAGCCCGCGTCGCGGCTGATCGACCCGCGCAGGCATCCTGTGGCATGACCGGAGGGAGCCCGCTCGGCATGCGCGTCTGGAGCGCGCTCGGAATCGTCTACGTCGTCTGGGGCTCGACCTACCTGGCGATCAAGCTGGGGGACGAGACGCTGCCGCCGCTGCCGATGCTCGGCGTGCGCTTCCTGATCGCCGGCTCGCTGCTCTTCGCCTTCTGCGCGCGGCGCGGCCTGCCGCGGCCGACGCGTGCCCAGTGGGCCTCGGCGGCGCTGATCGGGCTGCTGCTGCTCGGGATCGGCAACGGCACCGTCGGCTGGGCCGAGACGCGGATCGACAGCGGCCTCGCGGCGCTGATCATCGCGATCGTGCCGCTCTGGATCGCCCTGCTCGAGCGTATCTTCCTCGGCCGGCGCCTCTCGCTGCGCGGCGGGATCGGGATCGCGGTCGGGCTCGCCGGCGTTGGCTTCCTCGTCGACCCGACCGGCGCCTCGACGCGCGACCTCGTCGCCGCCGGCGCCCTCGTCGTCTCCTCCTTCGCGTGGGCGGCAGGCTCGCTCTACGCGTCGCGCGCGGCCCGACCCGCCGACGCCCTGCTGGGCGTGGCGATGCAGATGCTGACGGGCGGCGTCATCCTCTGTGCCGCGGGGGCGGAGCAGTGGCGTGACGTCGACCTCCATGCCGTCTCGGCGGCGTCGGCGGGCGGGCTCGCGTACCTGATCGTCGTCGGCTCGATCGTCGGCTACTCCGCCTACGCCTATCTGCTCTACAACGCGCCGCCGGCGCTCGTCGCGACCTACGCGTACGTGAACCCGGTCGTCGCGGTCGCGCTCGGCGCGCTCTTCGTCGGCGAGCGGATCTCGGCGCGGACGGTCGGCGGCGGCCTCGCGATCGTGCTCGCGGTCGCGCTGATCGTCGGCGCGCGGCCGCGCCGGCGGCGCGCGCGGGTCGCGGCCGCAGCCCCGCTCGAGCCGCTCGACGAAGCCGCATAGACATACTGCCGCCGTGGCGGCTCTCGTCGGCTTCGGCAGCGTGCTCGGGCTCGCCGCCGCGAGCGGCGGCTACTTCCCGCAGTCGTGGGGCTGGGCTGCGCTCGCGCTCGCGTGGGCGGCGGCGCTCGTGCTGCTCGTCGGCAGGCCGGTGCGGCCGTCGCGGCTCGAGCTCGGCTTCCTCGGCGGCCTGGTCGCGTTCGCCGCGTGGACGGGGCTCTCGACGGTCTGGTCGCAGAGCGTCCCCTCGACGGTGCTCGAGGTCGAGCGGGACGCGGTCTACCTCGCCGGGATCGCGGCTGCGGTCGTGCTCGCCGGCAGCGGCGTCGCCGACGGCGTGCTCGCGGCGGCGGTCGTCGTCTGCGCGTGGAACCTCGGCGTCCGCGCGCACGGCTACGACCCATCCGTGCTCAGCGCCGGCGCCGACCCGGTCGGCTACGCGAACGGGCTCGGGCTGCTCGCCGCGATCGGGATCGTGCTCGCGCTGCGGCGGCTGCGGACGCTGCCGGCGCTCGCGGTGCTCGTGCCGGTGCTCGTGCTCGCCGGCAGCGACGGCGCTTACCTCGCGGTCGGGGTCGGGATCGCCGTCGCGCTCTGGCCGCGCCTCGCGCCGCTCGTCGCGCTCGTCGCCGTCGCCGTCGTGCTCGCCGGGCTGCACGGCCACCAGCGCACCGGCTACTGGAACGTCGCGCTCGCCGATGCGCGCGCGCATCCCGCGCTCGGCTCGGGCGCCGGCACCTACGCGCAGCAGTGGATCGAGCGTCGCACCGAGCCGCGCAGCACCGTCGACGCGCACAGCCTCTACCTGGAGACGCTGGCCGAGCTCGGCGCCGTCGGCCTCGCGATCCTCGTCGCGACGCTCGTGCTGCCGTTCGCCCGCGCGCGCGGAGGCGGCCGCTCCGCCGAGCTCGGCGCCTACGCCGCGTGGGTCGTCCAGGCCGGGATCGACTGGCAGTGGGAGCTGCCGGCGGTCACCCTCGCCGCCCTCTTCTGCGGCGCCGCCGCGATCCGACCTCGTGACACAGTGTCACAAGGAAGGCCGGGACGCGCCGTCGGAGCCGTGCTCGCGCTCGGGCTCGCGGCCTTCGCGCTCGTCGGGCTCGTCGGCAACCGGAAGCTCGACCGCGCCGACGCCTACCGTCGCACGCACGACCCGCGCGCGCTCGCCGCCGCGCGCTCGGCCGCCGCCTGGGTGCCGTGGTCGGCGGAGCCGCTACGCGTCGAGTTCGCGGTCACCGGCAGCCTCCCCGTGCTCCGCCGCGCGATCGCCAAGGACCCGCACGACTGGAGCCTCTGGCAGCTGCTCGCCGACCGCTCGAGCGGCCCGGAACGAGAACGGGCGGCCGCGATGGCCGCCCGTCTCGATCCGCTGGGAGCGGGATCCGCTCCTACCGGTTGACCGTGATCTGCACCAGGCGGCGCGTCGAGATGCCCGACAGCAGGTCGTCCCCGGCCTTCCGTGCGCGCACGAAGAACGTCACGTAGCCGTGGCGCGGGAAGAACTTCGCCGGCTGGAACGTCATCGTCGCCCAGCCGTCGGTGCCGGTCTTGACCTCCGGCGCCGAGCTGACGCGGCTGTACGGCAGCCCGATCGCGTAGACGAGCGCGCCGCTGACGTTCTTGCCCGCGGTCACGTCCTTGACGTGGAAGCGAGCCGTGATCGTCGTCCGGGACGGCACCGGGTTCGGCGAGAACTTGACCTGGTCGACGACGAGCCGGTCCGGCGGGTTGACGTCGGTGACCGCGACCGTCGTGCTCGTCGAGGTGCCCTGGGTCGTCTTCGAGGTGACGACCGCGGTGGTCGCCGACTGCGCCCGCGAGGAGCCGTCCTTGTTCGTCGCGGTCACGATCACGCGCAGCTTGTTGCCGACGTCGGCGGCCGCGACCGTGTACGACTGCGAGTTCGCGCTCGCGATGTCGACGCACGCGGCGCCGCTCGAGTTGCAGCGCTGCCACTGGAACGCGTACTTGACATCGGTCGAGCTCGACCAGGTGCCGGTCGTGGCGGTCAGCTTCTGCCCCTCCTGCGCCGTGCCGGAGATCGTCGGAGCGCCGGTGTTCGACGGCGCATACTGGGCCTGCGCGGCCGTGCTCGAGGCGGCGGCGCCCATGCCGGTGAAGATCGCCACCGGCACCGCGAGCGCGGCGGTCAGGCCTGCCGCGACCAGCGCGCGCCTGCCGCGAATCGCGTGTCGTTTCATCGTTTCTCCTTCCGGGGTTCGGATAACGATGTAATTCCTGCCGGGGACAGGCCCGTTCCAAACCCGTGCTCATCGAACGCTTACAGCCGGTCGCGGGCGGCTACCCTGGGCCCATGACGAGCTTCGACCTGCGCCGCCTCCGGCTCCGGTCGGGCGAGGAGTACCGCGACGAGGTCGAGGTCGAGCTGCAGCCGCTCGAGTTCGGCGGGCAGCGCTACCTGCCGGTGCCGGCGACCGTGCCCGCGGAGCTGACGATCGACAAGGCGACGACCGGCAGCGCCTTCCGGCTCCGTTTCCCGGCCCGCCTGCACGGTCCCTGCTACCGCTGCCTCGGGGACGCGGTGCTCGACCTCGCGATCGACGCGCGCGAGTACCAGGCGACGAACCCGGACTCCGAGGAGCTGGAGTCGCCGTACATCGCCGACGACCGGCTCGACCTCTCGGCGTGGGCGCGCGACTCGGTCGTGCTGGCGCTACCCGAGCAGATCCTCTGCCGCCCCGACTGCGCGGGCCTCTGCCCGGTCTGCGGCACGAACCTGAACGACGAGCCGCATGAGCACGCCGAGCAGACGGGCGACCCCCGCTGGGCGGCGCTGGAATCCCTCCGCAGGCAGCCCTGACTACACCGCGAACCGCCCGGTCGCGCGAACGATCTCGCCGTTGACGCCTGCGCTCGTGCCGTGGCCGCTGTCGTCCACGATCACGAGCTCCGCACCCGGCCAGGCCTCCCGCAACGTCCACGCGTTGGCAATCGGCGCCTGGAAGTCGAACCGCCCGTTGATCAGAACGCCCGGCGTGCCGGCGAGAGCGATGGCGTCGCGCAGGAGAACGCCGTCCTCGAGCCAGGCGTTCTGCCGGACGTAGTGGGTGACGATCCGCGCGAAGCCGACCGCATAGCGTGGGTCGCGGAACCTCGGGGCGAGTCCCGTCTGCGGCGGCCATGCCGGGGTCGCCGACTCCCAGAGGCACCAGTCGCGAGCCGCGCGCTCGCGGACGGCAGGGTCGGGGTCGCCGAGCAGACGATGGTAGATCTCGACGACGTCGTCGCCGGCTCCGGCGCCCACCGCCGCCCGCCGCTCGTCCCATTGCCGGGGAAAGAACAGCGAGAGTCCCTCCCTGAACGTCCAGTCGAACTCGGAGTGCCGGCCGGTCGTGACGCCGAAGAGGACGATCTCCGAGACGTGCGCGGCGTGCGCTTCGGCATAGGCGAGCGCGAGCGTGCTGCCCCACGAGCCGCCGAGGACGAGCCAGCGGTCGATCCCGAGGTGCGTGCGCAACGACTCGATGTCCGCGACGAGGTGCTGTGTCGTGTTGCTCGCGAGGTCGGTCGCGGGGTCGCTCGCGTGCGGCGTGCTCCGCCCGCAGTTGCGCTGGTCGAAGAGGACGACGCGGTAGGCGTCGGGGTCGAAGAAGCGGCGGAAGAGCGCGGCGCAGCCCGACCCCGGCCCGCCGTGCAGGACGACGGCCGCCTTCCCGCTCGGGTTGCCGCACGTCTCCCAGTAGACGGCGTTTCCGTCGCCGACGGCGAGCATGCCGGTGTCGTAGGGCGCGATCTCGGGGTAGAGATCGGTCACGCGCAGAGCGCGTCCGCGAGACCTTCGATCGCGTCCTTGCGGAAGTAGCTCGCGCCGACCTCGCGGGCCCGGTTCTGGTCGGCGGCGATGTCGGAGCCGGTCAGCATGACGACGCGCACGCCGGGGCAGGTCTTGCGCAGCCGCCGTGCCGCGGTGAGACCGTCCATGCGCGGCATCGCGATGTCCATCAGGACGACGTCCGGCCGCAGCTCGCGGGTCAGCCGCAGCGCGTCGGTGCCGCGCGTCGCCCGCGCGACGATGTCGATCCGCCCGTCGCCGCGGAGGCGAGATTCGAGGCTCTTCGCGAAGACCTCGTCGTCGTCGACGATCAGGACACGGACTGCCAGCGCATCCCCTTCATGAGGCGCTCAAGTATGGCGCGTCCAGAGCGAGGGTGCGGGTGGGTGCGAACGCCTCGAGCAGCCGCCGGTCGTGGGAGACGAGGACGACGGCTCCCTCGAAGCCCGCGAGCGCCGCCTCGAGCTCGCCGATCGCCTCCAGGTCGAGATGGTTCGTCGGCTCGTCGAGGACGAGCGCGTTGACGCCGCGCGCGGCGAGCAGCGCGACGAGCGCGCGCGTCCGCTCGCCGGGGGAGAGCGAGCGCGCCGGGCGGAGGACGGCGTCGCCGCGGAGAGCGAACCGGCCGAGCAGAGTACGACTTTCAACCGGGGACAGCCCCGCTTCCCGGCGGAACGGCTCGAGCAGCGGCTCGTCGCCGGCGAAGAGCGCGCGGCCCTGGTCGAGCCGGCCGAGCCGTGCCCCCGGGCCGACGCGGCGCCGCCCCGCCGCGAGCGGCAGCTCGCCGAGCAGCGCCGCGAGCAGCGTCGTCTTGCCGGAGCCGTTCGGGCCGACGAGCGCGAGCCGGTCGCCGCGCCGGAGCTCGAGGTCGACCGGCCCGAGCGAGAACGATCCGCGCCGGACGACGGCGCCGTCGAGCGCCGCGACGACCTCGCCGCCGCGCGACCCGGCCGCCAGCTCGAGCTGCAGCCGCCAGGGATTCCACGGCGTCTCGGGCCGCTCCGCCTCGAGCCGCTCCAGCCGCCTCTCCGCCGAGCGCACCTTCGACGCGAGCGCGTGCGTGCCGCGCCGGTTCGCCTGCTTGCCGCCGGCCCGCGCCTCGGTCCGCCGGTCGGCGGCGAGCGCGGAGAAGCGGTCGCGCTCCTCGGCGTAGCGCGCGAACGCCGACTCCTTCGCCCGCCGCGCCGCCGCCCGCATCCGCTCGTACTCGCCGAAGCCGCCCGCGAACTCGCGCACTCGCCGCGTCTCCGCCTCCAGCTCGACGATCCGGTCGACCGCCCGCTCGAGGAACGCGCGGTCGTGCGAGACGACGACGAGCGTGCCGCGGAGGCCGGCGACGAAGCGCTCGAGCAGCCCGAGCCCGGCGAAGTCGAGGTCGTTCGTCGGCTCGTCGAGGCAGAAGACGTCGAAGCGGGCGAGCAGGATCGCCGCGAGCCGCGCCCGCGCGCCCTGCCCGCCCGAGACCTCCGCGAGCGGCCGGTCGACCAGCGCCTCGAGCCCGACCTCGGCGCAGACCGCGCGCGCCCGCGCCTCGAAGTCGCCGCCGCCGAGCGTGAGGAAGCGGTCGAGCGCGTCGCCGTAGCGCTCCGCGAGCTCCGGCTCGGCGCCGAGCGATGCCGCGAGCGCGTCCATCTCCGTCTCCGCCGCCGCGATGCCCGTGCGCCGCGCGAGGTAGCGGACGAGCGTCTCGCCCGGCTCGGCGTCCGCCTCCTGCGGCAGGAAGCCGACCTCGCCGTCGCGCACGACCGAGCCCGCATCCGGCTCCTCGACGCCGGCGAGCACGCGCAGCAGCGTCGACTTGCCGATCCCGTTCGGCCCGAGCACGCCGATGCGCGCCCCCGGCGGGACGGTCAGCGAGACGCGCGAGAGGATCGTCTCGGCGCCGTAGCTCTTCGTGATCTCGTGGGCGGCGAGCGAGCCGCGCATGCGCGAGTACCTCCTGGTCGAGCGGAACGGGAACGCGGGTATCGACTAGGAGACGCGCATAGGTCGAGCCCGGAGGCTCGTCGCGAGTCTACCCGCAGGTAGCTGTATCCGTCGCCCCGATCACCAGCACGATCCGCAACCAGAGGCCCCGCCGCGCCCGGTTGCGGCTATAGTGACCGCCGCTGATGGCAGTCCCGAAGAGAAAAACCTCCAAGGCGCGGCGCGACAAGCGGCGGACGCACTTCAAGCTCGCGACGCCGAGCCTGCAGGAGTGCCCGACCTGCCACCAGCCGAAGCGCCCGCACACCGTCTGCCCGACCTGCGGCACCTACAAGGGCCGCGAGGTCGAGCCGCTCCGCACCACGGCGCCGTAGGCACGACGTGATTCGGGTCGCGGTGGACGCCATGGGCGGTGACCGCGCGCCGGAGGAGATCGTCGCGGGAGCGCTGCTGGCAGCGTCCGACGAGCTGCAGCCGATCCTCTACGGGCCGGCCAGCCTCGACACCGGCGGCCTCGAGCTCGTCGAGACGCAGGGCACGATCGCGATGGACGAGAAGCCGGCCGAGGCCGTGCGGGCGAAGCCGGACTCCAGCCTCGTCGCCGCCTGCCGCGCCGTCGGCCTCGGCAACGCCGACGCCGTCCTCTCCGCCGGAAACACAGGCGCGATGCTCGCCGCGTCGCTGCTGACGATGCGGCGCGTCGACGGCGTCTTCCGGCCCGCGATCGCCGTCCCGATCCCGTCGCGGAGCGGCCCCTCGCTGCTGCTCGACGCCGGCGCGAACGCCGACGCGCGCGCCGAGCACCTGCTCCAGTTCGCCTACATGGGCGCCGTCTTCGCCGAGGAGGTGCTCGGGATCCCGACCCCGTCCGTGCGCCTGCTCTCGATCGGCGAGGAGCCGGAGAAGGGCAACCAGCTCGTGCTCGAGGCGCACCGGCTGCTCGCCGCGAGCGACCTCCGCTTCCTCGGGAACGTCGAGAGCCGCGAGCTGCTCGAGGGCGGCACCGACGTCGTCGTCGCCGACGGCTTCACCGGCAACGTCTGCCTGAAGCTGCTCGAGGGGACGATCAGGAGCCTGCTCGACGCCTTCCGCGCCGAGATCACGGCGACGGCGCCGGGCAAGCTCGGCGGCCTGCTGATCCGTCCCGCCGCGCGCCGGCTGCGCACGCGGCTCGACCCGGACACCTACGGCGGCGCCTACCTGCTCGGGCTGCGCGGCCTCGCCGTGATCGCGCACGGCAACTCGTCGCGGACGGCGATCGCGAACGCGATCCGGCTCGCCGCGCGCGGCGTCGAGCACCGCGTCGTCGAACGGCTCTCCGAGCGGCTTCCGGAGCGCGTGGTAGCATCGGCGCGCTCTCAGGCAAACCAACCCCAAATGAGGTGACATGGCAGCGTCGCGCGAAGAGGTGTTCGACCGCGTCAAGGAGGTGCTCGTCGAGCAGCTCGGCATCGACGTGAGCGAGATCACGGAGGAAGCGTCCTTCCAGGAGGATCTCGACGCGGACTCCCTCGACCTCGTCGAGCTGATCATGGAGCTGGAGGACCAGTTCGGGATCAAGATCTCGGACGAGGACGCGCAGAAGATCACGACGGTCGGGCAGGCAGTCGACTACGTCAG
>DASSSQ010000001.1:0-12394 GCA_035708405.1 Gaiellaceae bacterium | reverse complement strand
GCTGCTGCACGACGCCGACTGGTACTCCGCGGCGGGAAGCTGGCGGCGGACGGCGGCCGCGCTCGGCCCGATTCTCGCCGGGCTGGAAAGCCGCGGGCTCGCGCTCGCGCCGCTCTGAATATCCATTCGGATCGCCGTTTGCATTCGCCCGCGGATTTCGCTAGTGTCTCGCGCTCGGAGACATCCATGGCCTACACGACACTCATCAACCCCGACTTCGACCCCGCCCCGGCGATGAACGCGATCGCCGGGAACGGGACGGGCTCCGCCCTCGTCCGGAGGTGCGCTCGCTAGGCGACTAGCGGGATAGCAGCTTCGCGCGTGGGCGACCCGACCGGGTCGCCTTCGTCGTTTCCGGGGGCGAGCCGGGCCGGTCGAGCCGCCGGACCGGAGCGCGCAGGCGCTCGTGGATCCGGCATCGCATTTCCAGCGGAATTTTCCGCCGATTTCCCCTGCCAAATCGCGACCGAAAGGACGGAGATGTACCTGCACTGGAACATGTTCCCGGTCGCGGCGCCGGCCTCCCGACAGGTCGGCGGGCGCGATCACGCTCCGCAGCCGCAGGGCTGCGCGGGCCGCACAGCGCGCGCTCGGCGCGCAGACGCGAGCGGAGCGGCGGCAACGCCGCTCCGCTCGCAGCTCGACCTACGAGCCCGGGAACGAGCCGAGCGTCAGCTTCACCGACCGCTTCGAGCCGTCCTGGCCGGTCAGGTCGACGCTGACGGTCTGACCCGGCTTCAGCCCGGCGACGACGGTCGTCAGCGCGTCGGTCGAGGGCGTCGCCTTGCCGGCGATCGCCGTCACGATGTCGCCCGCCTTGATCCCCGCCTTGTCCGCCGGCCCGCCCGGCGAGACCGAGCCGATGTAGACGCCGCCGCCGCCGACCAGGTCGCCGACGGTGACGCCGAGGTAGGCGCGGTGCGAGTTCACGACCTTGCCGTACTTGACGATCTGCCCGGCGATGTCCTTGACCGTGTCGCTCGGGATCGCGAAGCCGATCCCGGCCGCGGCGCCGCCGATCTGCGGGTCGCTGACCGCGAGCGTCGGGATCCCGATCAGCCGGCCGGAGAGGTCGACGAGCGCGCCGCCCGAGTTGCCGGGGTTGATCGCGGCGCTCGTCTGCACCGCCTGCGAGATCGCCGCGCTCGAGCCGTTCCCCTCGGCGACCGTGCTGCGGACGGCGCTGACGATCCCCTCGGTGACGCTCGAGCGCAGGCCGAGCGGGTTGCCGATCGCGAGCGCGATCTGGCCGACCTGCAGCCTGGACGAGGGCGCGAACGCGATCGGATGGAGGTTCGGCGCCGAGATCTTGACGACGGCGAGGTCGTCCGGCGGGAAGGTGTTCACGACGGTGCCCGTGTAGAGCTTCCCGTTCGCCAGCGTGACGCGCACGGTCTTGTAGTCGCCCACGACGTGGTGGTTCGTGACGATGTCGCCCTTCGCGTCGAAGATGACGCCCGAGCCGAGGCCCTCCTGCGTCTGGATCTGGACGACCGCCGGGCCGACCTTCTTGACGACGGCGATGAACTGCGCCTGCAGCGACGTGGCCGGGCCGGCCGCGGTCTGCTGCGCCGTCCGCAGCACCGGCTTCGGCTTGGCCTTCGTCCCGCTGCGCGACGCCGCTGCACCGCAGGCGACGACCACGAGGGCCACCGCCGCCACCAGACCGACTACCCGTCCTGCACGCACGATCTCACCTCCGAGTTCACGTCCACGCATGTTCGACCGATGCCCGCGGCCGCTAGCCGCGAATCGTACGGTCGGCTCCCACCGCCCTTCCGCGCGCGCTCGTCGCGACCGCACGGTAGTGGTAGCGCCGCCCGCGCACGAGCCGCACCGGCACCGAGACGAGCGTCGGCCCGGCGGCGGCGCCGAGCCGGCGCGCCCGCGTGCGGGCGCCGTAGGAGCGGGTGCGGCCGTACTGGAAGCTCACCGCCGTCGTCGCGCCGCGCGGCGCGACGAGCGCGCGCAGGACCGCGGTCGCGCCGGCGCGGCGGGCGGCCCGCGTCGCGACCGTCGGCGCGAGCGCGGGCGCGCGGACGACGACGTCGGGGCCGTCGCTCGTCCCGTTCGGGCTCGTCGCCACGAGCCGCAGGTGGTAGGCGCTGCCCGCCCGCAGGCCCGGCACGAGCGCGGTCACCGTCTGCGCGCGCGGGGTCGCGGCGATCGAGGCGGCGCGCGTCGTCGCGCCGTAGGCGGCGGTCGGGCCGTACTCGACCTGGTAGCTCGTCGGCGCGCCCTCCGGATAGAGCTCGGCGGTCACCGTCGCATCGTCGCCGGCGACCCGCGCCGAGGTCGTCGCGACCGCGGGCGCCTGCGGCGGCACCGAGACGGCGGCGACCTGCGAGCCCCAGCCGAGGCTCGTCCCGTCCGAGGCCTGGCCGATCTCGGCGGCGATCCAGATCCGCGAGGCGTCCACGCCGTCGCGCGCGGCGCCGGAGTAGTCGCCGAAGCGGCCGCTGTCGTTCGGCGAGCTGCCGGCGGCGACGTCGACCGGCGCGGCGACGGCGCCGTCCGGCCGCACGTAGGTGTAGCCGAGCCCGGGGAAGTCGGTCGGCGACGCGTAGCCGAAGGCGACGACGGCGTTGCCGCGCGCGTCGGGCGCGATCGCCGGGTAGAAGAGGAAGCGGCTCCCGGGCAGCGCGATCGTCGTGTCGCGGACGAGCTTCCCGGCCGTCGCGTCCAGCTGGATCACGCGGCCGCACGAGCGTGGCGCGGCCGGGCAGGTGGCCGCACTCGTCAGCCAGATCCGTCCCTGCTCCCAGATCGCGTTCTGGACGCGGTTGTCGCCGCTGTCGACGAGCTGGTCGCTGCCGCGCTGCGGCGCCGCCGGCGGGTCCTGCAGGAGCGTCGGCAGGTCGACCGTGACGAACGGCAGCGTCGTCATGTCGGTGCCGTCGACGTGGATCAGCTGGATGCCCGTCCCCGCCTGCTCGACCGCGACCAGGTACTCCCGCGCGGTCGAGCCGAGCGAGACCGCCGGCGTCACCGCCGCGAACCGCTCGTCCGGGCCGAAGCTCGCCTTCCGCGGCGAGGCGACGCCCGCCAGCAGGTCCGGCTTCGAGAGCACGATCACCTCGCCGCCGAGGAAGCGGCCGGAGCCGCGGCACGAGGAGAAGAGGTCGTCGGTGACGACGACGACCGCGTCCGAGCTGCCGAGGCGCGGCTGGTCGGGACAGCCGGTCGAGGGCAGCGAGTAGACCGTCCACGCGCCGTTCGGCGCGGCGGTCTGCGAGACGGCGACGTCGAGCTCGCGACGGCTGATGTCGAAGACGACGGCGAACCAGCGGCCGCTGACCTGGTCGAAGAGGACGCGCGGGTCGGTCATGTCGTCGTTCGAGCGGTCGACGCCGGAGCCGCTGAAGAAGACGCCGAGCGGCTCGTTCGAGACCTGCGTCGCGGCCGTCCCCGAGACGCTCCAGATCGCGATCGAGCTGTTGACCGTCTCCGCGACGAAGCCGGAGCCCGCCGTCACCTGGACGTCCGCCGGGTTGACGCCGGGAAGCTGGTTCGCGTCGAGGCCGGGGAACGCGAGGAGCGGCGCGGCCGGCGGCGGCGCGGCGGCCGCGGCTCCGGCGGCGACGGCGAGCGCGGCGAGGAGGGCGGCGGCGGCGACGAGGGGGGCCCGGAGCTGCATGCGAGGGCGTCACGCTACCTGCCGGCGCGGTCGTGTTTTCCGATCGGATGCGGCAGGAATCACACGCGCCGTGGGCGTCGGGAGACACCTGGCCGCGTGGGTCGTGTGGTGGATCGCGCTCTTCTGGCTCTGGATGCTGCTCGTCGGCGACTGGAACCGGATCGAGTGGATCGGCGGCACGTGCGTTGCGACCGTCGCCGCGTCGCTCGCCGAGCGGCTCCGCGCCGCGGCGGGCGTGCGGCCGCGCGTGGCGCTGCACCTGCTCTCGTCGGCCCTGATCGTGCCGGCGATCGTGCTCGCCGACTTCGGGATCCTGCTCTGGGCGCTCGGCGTCTCGCTCGTCCGGCGCCGCGTCGTCCGCGGCAGCTTCCGCGCGCGCGCGTTCGACCCCCGCGGCGACGACCCGGCCGGCGTCGCCCACCGCGCCTGGACGGTGCTGCTCGCCGGCTACAGCCCGAACGCCTACGTCGTCGATCTCGACCCGGAGCGCGAGCAGGTGCTGCTGCACGACCTCGTCCCCTGGCGCAAGTCGGAGGAACCCGCGTGAACGCCTTCACGATCGCGGCGACCGCGCTGCTCGCCGGCTTCGTGCCGCTCGGCGCCGTCTGCCTGTTCTGTCGCGAGATCGACGCCGCCGCGGCGCTGCAGCTCTGCGGGACGCTCGCGACGCTGATCCTGCTCTGCCTCGCCGAGGGCTTCCACCGCTCGGCCTACTTCGACCTGCCGGTGATCTGCGCGACGGCGACGCTGATCGGCGGCCTCGTCTTCGCCCGCTTCCTCGGGCGCTTCATCTGATGGGGAACGTCGCGGTCGACGTCCTGCTCGGGGTCGCCGTCGCGGCGGAATTGCTGTGCGCGCTCGGCGTCGCCGTGATGCGGACGACCTTCGACCGGCTGCACTACGTCGGCGCCGCCTCGACGGTCGGCCCGCTGCTCGTGCTCGCCGCGCTGATCGTCCGCGAGCACCTCTCCAGCCAGGCGCTCGAGGGGATCGCGGCGATCGGGATCCTCTGCCTCGCCTCGCCGATCGTCGTCCACGCGCTCGCCCGCGCCGCCCGCCGGATCGAGTACGGCGCCGTGACCGCGCTGCCGGAGGAGCGGATCCCAGGAGGGGAGAGGCGAGGGTGATCGTCGCGACGCTCGTGCCGCTGCAGGCGACGATCCTCGGCCTGGTCGCGATCGGCGCCACCTGCGTCGCGCTCTGCCGGAACACGCTGCGGCAGATCGTGCTCTCGGGCGTCTACGGGCTGACGCTCGTGATCCTCTTCGTCGTCCTGCAGGCGCCCGACGTCGCGCTCTCGATGCTCGTCGTCTCGACGGTCGCCTACCCGCTGATCGTGCTCGTCGCGATCGCGCGCTCGCGCCACGGCGACGTCGAGGACGAGGGGGAGGGCGAATGAGCCTGCGGCTGAAGACGCGGACGCGGCGCCAGATCCGCGGCGCCGTCGCGCTGCCCGTGCTCGGCGCGCTCGGCGTGCTGCTGCTCTGGGGCTTCTCCGGGCTGCCCGCGTTCGGCAACTTCCACGGCTTCTACGGGACGCTGCTGACGAAGATCGCGGTGCCGCAGCGGCACACGACGAACGTCGTCACCGCGGTCGTCTTCGACTACCGCGGCCTCGACACGCTCGGCGAGGAGTTCATCCTCTTCGCGGCCGTCGTCGGCGTCCTGCTGCTGCTGCGCGACCAGGGCGAGGACGAGGAGAAGGCCGAGCCGCCGCGCGACGCGGTCACGAGTGACGCGCTCCGCTTCTGGGGGCTGATCGGCGCGGGCGGCGCGATCGCGGTCGGGCTCTGGCTCGTCGCCTTCGGCTACGTGACGCCGGGCGGCGGTTTCCAGGGCGGCGTCGCGATCGCGTCGGCGATCGTCGTCTGCTACCTCGCCGGCTCCTACCGCTCCTGGCTGCGCGTCTCGAGCGAGGAGGTGCTCGACCCGGTCGAGGCGACCGGCGCCGGCGGCTTCGCGATCGTCGGCCTCGCGGCGCTGATCTCCGGGCTGCCGTTCCTGCGCAACCTGCTCGGTCCGGGCGAGGTCGGGACGCTCTTCTCCGGCGGCAGCATCGCCTTCCTCAACTGGACGGTCGCGCTCGAGGTCGCCGCCGCGAACGTGCTTCTCTACACCCAGTTCCTCGAGCAGTACATCGCGCCGATGGTCAGGGGGCGGGAATGAGCTATCTCCTCTACGCGATCGCCGCCTGGATCTGCTGCGTCGGGCTCTACGGCGCGATCGTCAGCCGCAACCTGATCCACCTGGCGCTCTGCCTGACGGTGGCGCAGTCGTCGACCTACGTGCTGCTGCTCGGGATCGGCTACCGCAAGCAGGCGGGCGCGCCGATCTTCAAGGGCGTCAAGCTCGGCACCGCGTCGGTCGACCCGGTCGTGCAGGCGCTGACCCTGACCGACATCGTCGTCAGCGTGACGGTGATCGCGCTGATCCTCTCGCTCGCGCTCGACGTCCAGCGCAGGAAGGGCACCGTCGACCCGGACGCGATCGCGGACTTCAGCGGGTAGCTCGTGACCTGGCTGCTGCCGCTGCCGGTCGCGATCCCGCTGCTGACGGCCGCCGCGGTCGTGGCGATCGACCACGTGGTGCCGCGACGGGTCGAGAACGGGTGCACGATCCTGGCGGCGGCGGCGGCGACCGCGTTCTCGATCCTGATCATGCTGCAGGCGCAGCACGGCACCGACCTGCACTGGTTCGGCGGCTGGCGGCCGGACGGCAACGTCGCGCTCGGGATCGACTTCGTCGCCGACCCGCTCGGCGCCGCGCTGGCGGCGCTCGCCTGCGGCCTGACGCTGCTCGCGCTCGTCTACTCGTGGACGTACATGCGCGAGGCGGCGGGCATGTTCGACGTGCTGATGCTCTGCTTCTGCGGCGCGATGGCCGGCTTCGCGCTGACCGGCGACATCTTCGACATGTTTGTCTGGTTCGAGCTGATGGGCATCGCCGCCTACGCGCTCGCCGGCTTCAAGATCGACGAGCTCGGGCCGCTGCAGGGCGCGGTCAACTTCGCGATCACGAACACCGCCGGCGCGTACATGGTGCTGCTCGGGATCGGCCTGCTCTACGCGCGCACCGGAGCGCTCAACCTCGCGCAGATCGGCCGCGTGCTCGCGCGCCACCAGGGCGACCGGCTCGTGATCGTCGCCCTCGGCCTGCTCGTCGCCGGCTACATGGTCAAGTCGGCGATCGTCCCGTTCCACGCCTGGCTCGCGGACGCCTACGCGGTCGCGCCGGTGCCGGTCTGCGTCCTCTACGCCGGCGCGATGTCCGAGCTCGGCCTCTACGCGATCGCGCGGCTCTACTGGACGGTCTTCGATGCGCCGTTCGGCGGCCACGCGCAGGGGATCCGGATGCTGCTCGTCTGGCTCGGCGTCGCGACCGCGCTGCTCGGCGCGCTGATGTGCTTCCTGCAGCGGCATCTGAAGCGGATGCTCGCCTTCGCGACGATCGCCCACGTCGGCATCGTCCTCGCGGCGATCGGGCTGCTGGACGAGCGCGGGCTCGCCGGCGCCGCGAGCCTCGTGCTCTCGCACGGCTTCCTCAAGGGCGGCCTCTTCCTCGTCTGCGGGCTCGTGCTGCTGCAGCTGAAGGACGTGGACGAGCTGCGGCTGCACGGCGCCGGCCGCCGCCTGCGCTGGAGCGCCGGACTCTGGTTCGCGGGCGCGATCGGGCTCGCCGGCGTCCCCTACCTCGGCGTCTTCCTCGGCCACGCGCAGCTCGACGACGGCGCGACCGGAATCGGGATCGCGTGGCTGCAGCCGCTGCTGATGATCGCCGCCGGCGTCAGCGCGGGCACGCTGCTGCGCGCGGGCGCGCGCGTCTTCCTCGGCTGGGGGCCGCGCGTCGATCCGCTGCTGACCGAGCAGCCGCCGGAGGAGCCGGCAGAGCGCGAGGCCTTCGTGCCGCTGATGCTCGGCGTCGCGACGGTCGCGATCGCGCTCGGGCTCGTCTTCGGCGTCTTCCCGGGGCTGCAGGCACGGACGGAGCACGCCGCCGACCGCTTCATGGACCGCTCCGCCTACGCGGCCCGGGTGCTGCACGGGAAGCGCGAGCCGATCCCGCCGCGGGCGCCGTACACGGTCGAGCCGGCGACCGGCGAGAGCATCGGCTACGGGATCGGCGCCGGCGTGCTGGCGCTGCTGACCGCGGCGGTCGGCCTCTGGCACCGCCGCCTGCCGGACGCGGTCCGCACGCTCGCCGGCCGCACGCTCGGGCCGCCGGTGACGGCGATCAAGGGCGCGCACAGCGGTATCGTCGGCGACTACCTGCTCTGGATCGTGTTCGGCGCCTCGCTGATCTCCGGCGTGTGGGCGATCGTCCTCCGCTGATTCCGCTTGCATCGCGCTACGATCCGCACGTGAGCTACGTCCCGGACGACGACCACTACGAGGAGGCGGCGAGCCTTCGCGCGGCCCTGCGCCTGTTCCTGCGCCACAGCGAGACGATCACGCGCCGGCACGGGCTCTCGCCGCGCCACCACGAGCTGCTGTTGATGATCCGCGCGTCGGAGGGCGAGCAGTCGACGGTCAGCGAGCTCGTCGACCTGCTGCAGCTGACCCAGAGCACGGTCACCGAGCTCGTCCAGCGCGCCGAGGACGCGGGCCTGCTGGCTCGCCGCCAGTCGCAGCAGGACGGCCGCGTCGTCCACCTGACGCTGACCGAGGAGGGCGCGAGCCGGCTCGAGCAGGCCGTCGCCGAGCTCGGCCCGGAGCGCGAACGCCTGCTCGCGCTCGTCCGCCCGGCCGACGCCGTCGGCAACTAGAGCATTCGCGCGCCGAGCGGCGTCTCCGCGCCCGGCTCGACGCGGTAGGCCTGCGCGCCCGGCCGGGCGCTGACGATCTCCGCCAGCTCCGTCCCGTCGTAGCGGAGCGCGACGCCGTCGTCGGCGGCGATCCCCGCCGGGAAGCCGTCGTCGACGAGCTCGCGGTAGCGCGGCCGCCGCCGCTCCTCGCCGTCGTAGTGCGGGCAGGCCGAGCCGGCGAGGAAGCCGAGCCCGTCGCGGAGCCCTTCGAGCTGCGGCCCGAACGAGTCGGTGACGTAGGCCTCGTACCAGCAGATCATCCCGGCGCTGCCGCCGGTGAGGACGACGCCCGCCTCCCACGCCTCGCGCAGCAGCGCCTCGAAGCCGTGCACGCGCCAGATCGCGAGCATGTTCGCGGTGTTCCCGCCGGAGACGACGACGACGTCGCGCGAGAGCACGTGCTCGCGCAGGTCGGGCCGCGGCCAGGGGAAGAACTTCGCCACCGACAGCTCGCCGAGCCCCTCCCAGAGCTCGTGGAAGCGCACGATCCCCTCCGTCTGGTCGCCGACCGCGGTCGGCACGAAGCAGATCTTCGGGCGCTCGGCGCCGCTCGCCTCGAGGACGTAGCGGCGCAGCAGCGACCCCTGCTCCACCGTGCTGCCGCCTCCGCCGAGCCCGATCACCTGCACCGCGCGAGTTTACGGCGCGGGCGACAGGGTGACGGACGGGACATGCCCGAGATCGGCTACGCCTTCTCCTGCGAGGAGCACCGCCCCTCTGACCTCGCCCGCCACGCGCGGCTCGCCGAGGAGGCCGGCTTCTCGTTCGGCCTGATCTCCGACCACTTCCACCCGTGGATCCCGCGTCAGGGCCAGAGCCCGTTCGTCTGGAGCGTGATCGGCGCCGTCGGGCAGGCGACCGAGCGCCTCCGGATCGGCACCGGCGTCACCTGCCCGCTGATCCGGATCCACCCGGCGATCGTCGCGCAGGCGGCCGCGACCTGCGCGTCGCTGCTGCCCGGCCGCTTCTTCCTCGGCGTCGGCACCGGCGAGAACCTGAACGAGCACGTCACCGGCGTCGGCTGGCCCGCGCCCGACGAGCGCGTCGCGATGCTCGAGGAGGCGATCGAGCTGATGCGCGAGCTCTGGAAGGGCGAGGTGACGACGCTCCGCGGCGACTGGTACGAGGTCGACCACGCGCAGATCTACACGCTGCCCGACGAGCCGATCGAGCTCTACGTCGCCGCCGCCCAGACGCGGATGGCGCAGCTCGCGGGCGACGCGGGCGACGGGCTGATCTCCGTGCTGCCCGACGCGGATCTCGTCTCCGAGTTCGAGGACGCAGGCGGGAAGGGCAAGCCGAAGATCGGGATGATGCACGGCTGCTGGGGGCCGGACGCCGACGAGGCGCTGCGCACGCTGCACGAGGTCTGGCCGAACGGCGGGCTCAAGGGGCCGCTGTCGGCCGACCTGCGCGAGCCGGCCGACTTCGAGGAGGCCGTGCAGATGGTGCGGCCCGAGGACGTCGCCGGCGACCCGCACGGCCCCGACCCGGAGCCGTGGCGCGAGCAGATCCGCGCCTACGACGAGGCCGGCTTCACGCACGTGTACCTGCACCAGGTGGGGCCCGACCAGGAGGGCTTCATCGACTTCGCGCGGCGCGAGCTGCTGGCGTGAGCGCGGACGCGGCCTCGGGCGAGGACACCGAGTCCAGACGCCCGAGCGCGGGCGAGATCCTCGGCCGCGTCATGGACGACGCCGAGGAGGAGATCGCCCGGCCGTCGTCCGCGCTCGCGATCTCCGGCTTCGCCGCCGGCCTGCTGATGGGGCTGACGCCGACCGCCGTCGGCGCCGTCCAGACCGCGCTCCACTCGGGGCACGGCTGGCGCGGGCTCGTCGCCTTCCTCTTCTACCCGCTCGGCTTCATCGCCGTGATCATCGGCAGGACGCAGCTCTTCACCGAGAACACGCTCTACCCGATCGTGCTCGTGCTCGATCGGCGCCAGCACCTGCGCGACACCGCGCGCCTCTGGGTCGTCGTCCTGCTCGCGAACATGGCCGGCGTCGTCGTCTACGGCACGATCGCCTCGCGCACGCCGGCCTTCCCGCAGGCGATGCAGACGCACATCGTCGCGCTCGGCGAGAACGCGCTGCGCGGAAGCTGGGGCACGCACTTCTGGAGCGGGATCATCGGCGGCTGGCTGATCGCGCTCGTCGCCTGGCTGATCGAGGCCGCCGACGGCGCGATCGCGCACCTCGGGATCATCTGGCTGCTGACCTTCGTCGTGGGCATCGGCCACTTCGCGCACTCGATCGCGACCGCCGGCGAGATCCTGACCGCGGTCGTCGAGGGCAGCGCGCCGGTCGCGCACTTCCTGGTCTGGGCGACGGCGGCGGTCGTCGGCAACGCGATCGGCGGGGTGGTGATCGTCGCGCTCCTGAACTACGGCCAGGTGATGGCCGGGCGGGCCAAGGGCGCCTGATCTACGCTCGCCGCGTGGACGACGCGGAGGTTCTCGAGTATCCGACGGTGCTGGAGCGGGTCTCGGCGGCGGCGGCCACGGCGCGCGGGCGGGAGCTGGCGGCGGCGCTCGAGCCGTCCGGCGATCCGGACGAGGTCGCGCGCCGGCAGGCGCTGACGGCCGAGGCGATCGCGCTCTACGACGCGTCGTCGGAGCCTGCGCTCGGCGGCGTCGCTGATGTGCGCGAAGCGGTGGAGCGCGCGGCGCGCGACGGCGTGCTCGGGCCGGCGGAGCTGCGCGAGGTCGCCGTCTCGGTCGCGGTCGCGCTCGCGGCGCGCGAGGCGGTCGAGACGCCGCTCCTCTCCGGGCTGCTCGGGCCGGTCGAGCCGTCGCTCGACGGCGTGCGCGCGGCGATCGACCGCGCCGTCTCCGAGGACGGGTCGGACCTGCGCGACGACGCCTCGCCCGAGCTGCGGCGCCTGCGCCGCGAGCTGCAGGGCGCGCGCCGCCGGATCGCGGCCGAGCTGGAGTCGGTCGCCGGCGCCGTCCGCGAGCACCTGCAGGAGACGTTCCTGACCGAGCGCGACGGCCGTCCGGTGCTGGCGGTGAAGTCCTCGGCGCGCGGACGCGTCCCCGGCATCGTCCACGACGCGTCGACCTCCGGGCAGACGGTCTTCGTCGAGCCGCTCGCGGTCGTCGAGCTCGGCAACCGGCTCGCCCGGACGGCGGCCGCCGAGCGCGAGGAGGCCGAGCGGATCCTGCGCGAGCTCTCCGCGCAGGTCGGCGCCCGCGCGGCCGAGCTCGACGCGCTCGTCGAGGCGGTCGCCGCGCTCGACCTCGCGCTCGCGCGCGGCGCCGTCTCGCGCGGCTGGCGCGGCGCCGAGGTCGCGGTCGGCGAGGAGATCCGCCTCGTCCGTGCGCGCCACCCGCTGCTGCCGCGAGAGGCCGCGGTCCCGATCGACCTCGAGCTCGGCTCGCTGCGCGCGCTCGTCGTCAGCGGCCCGAACACGGGCGGCAAGACGGTCGCGCTGAAGACGCTCGGCCTCGCCGCGCTGCTGCACCAGGCCGGGCTGCGGCCGCCGGCGGAGGAGGCTGCGCTGCCCGTCTTCGACCGCGTGCTGGCCGACATCGGCGACCAGCAGTCGATCGAGATGAGCCTCTCGACCTTCTCGGCGCACCTGCGCACGATCGTCCGCATCCTCGGCACGGCGACCGGCCGCTCGCTCGTCCTGCTCGACGAGCTCGCCGCGGGCACCGACCCCGACGAGGGCTCGGCGCTCGCGCAGGCGCTCGTCGCGCGGCTCGCGCGCCAGGCGCGGCTCGTCGCGGTGACGACGCACTTCCCCGAGCTGAAGGAATGGGCGAGCGCGACCGCGGGCGCCGCGAACGCGGCGACGGCGTTCGAGCCGGAGACGGGGGCGCCGCTCTACGAGGTCGCGCTCGGCCGGCCCGGCACCTCGCACGCGCTGCGGATCGCCGAGCGGCTCGGGCTCGACGCGGAGGTGGTCGCGGACGCGCGGGCACGGGTCGCGCCGGAGCGGCTGCGGACGGCGGA